>NZ_JABGDE010000007.1:0-319936 GCF_041028325.1 Modestobacter sp. I12A-02662
GAAGCTAAGCCTTTCAGCGCCGATGGTACTGCCCCGGGGACGGGGTGGGAGAGTAGGACACCGCCGGACAATCTTCGAGAACGGGGGTCAGAGCATCACTGCTCTGGCCCCCGTTTTCCGCATTTTCCGTCTGCTGCCCTGACGGTCGGACCTCCGGTCTCGGCCCGGTAGCAGCTTCCCGGCGCCCCTCCGTGCGTGCGCCGACTACCAGTGAGGTACGAGCAGACCATGACAACTCCGCGACGTGGGGCCGGCGGGTCCGATCGAGGGCGAGGCCCCAGCGGCGGCAGGGGCGCTGGGGGTGGTGCGCGCCAGGGCGGCGACCGCGCCGGGCGCCCGGCAGGACACCGCGGTAGCCGGCCGACCGAAGGTGGCTCTCGCGGGGCTGCCGGGTCCGGGCGGGATGACCGCAACTCCCGCGGAGGCACGCAGGGCGGCAACTGGCAGGACCGCCGTCCCAGCGGTGACCGCCCCCAGCGCGCTGGCGGCGAGCGCCAAGAGTGGCAGGACCGCCGTCCCGGCGGGGACCGCAGTCAGGGCGGGTCGTCCTGGCAGGAGCGTCGTCCCGCTGGTGATCGTCCGCAGCGCGCGGGTGGGGACCGCCCCCAGCGCCCCGGCGGCGAGCGCCGGGAGTGGCAGGACCGCCGTCCCGGCGGTGACCGGCCCCAGCGCGCCGGTGGTGACCGTCCCCAGCGCGCCGGCGGCGAGCGCCGGGAGTGGTCGGACCGCCGCCCCGGCGGTGACCGCAGCCAGAGCGGGGCGTCCTGGCAGGACCGCCGTCCCAGTGGTGACCGGCCCCAGCGCGCCGGTGGTGACCGTCCCCAGCGCGCCGGCGGCGAGCGCCGGGAGTGGTCGGACCGCCGCCCCGGCGGTGACCGCAGCCAGAGCGGGGCGTCCTGGCAGGACCGCCGTCCCAGTGGTGACCGGCCCCAGCGCGCCGGTGGTGACCGTCCCCAGCGCGCCGGCGGCGAGCGCCGGGAGTGGTCGGACCGCCGCCCCGGCGGTGACCGCAGCCAGAGCGGCTCGTCCTGGCAGGACCGCCGTCCCAGTGGTGACCGGCCCCAGCGTGCCAGTGGTGACCGTCCCCAGCGCGCCGGTGGGGACCGCCCCCAGCGCCCCGGCGGCGAGCGCCGGGAGTGGTCGGACCGCCGTCCCGGTGGTGACCGCAGCCAGGCCGGGTCGGCCTGGCAGGAGCGCCGCCCCGAGCGCCGCGACGCCGGCCAGCGCGCGGCCGACCGGGACCGCCGTCCCGAGCGTAACGAGCGCCCTGCCTGGCAGGAACGACGCCCCAGCGCGCCGCGAGATGACGTCGAGCGTCGCCCCAGCGGGCCCGAGATCCCCGAGTGGGCGGATCCCGGTGACCTGGACCCGTCGGTGCGCACCGCACTGCGCGGCCTTGACTCCCGCAACGCCGCCACCGTGGGGCGGCATCTCGTCGCGGCCGGCGGTCTCCTGGACGAGGACCCGGAACTGGCGCTCGCCCACGCCCGGGCGGCCCGGGACCGGGCGTCCCGGCTGGCCGTCGTCCGCGAGGCGGTCGGCGTCGCGGCGTACCACGCCGGTGACTTCGCCGAGGCCGGGCGCGAGCTGCGCGCCTACGCGCGGATGAGCGGCGACCAGAGCTACCGCGCCGTCCTGGCCGACTGCGAGCGTGCGCTCGGGCGGCCGGAGAACGCCCTCCGACTCGTCCAGGAGGCGCTGCAGGACGCGCCCGACCGCGACGAGCTGGTCGAGTTGCGGCTGGTGGAGGCGGGCGCGCGCAAGGACCTGGGGGAGGGGCCGGCCGCGGCGCTGGTGCTCGAGGCCGCCCTCGGCGGACGTCCCACTCCAGAGGGTCTCGGCCGGGCGGACGTCGGCCGGCTCCGGCTGGCGACGGCCTACGCAGACCTGCTCGCTGACCGGGGTGAGGCCGACCGCGCGTCGCAGTGGTACGCCGCGATCGCCGCAGCCGATCCCGACGACCTGACCGGCGTCTCCGAGCACTTCGGTGAGGCCGAGGCCGAGGCGGACGATGACGAGGTCGACGCAGTCGAACTCGGCGAGGACGAGGTCGATCTCGGCGAGGACGAGGACGAGGACGAGGACGACGAGCTCGACGAGGACGAGGTGCTCGACGACCGGTTCGACGCCGTCAGCGACGACGACATCGAGGCCGAGGTCGCCGAGCTGCTGGGCGAGGTGCCGCCGCCGGTCGAACGCGACCACACGCGGCTGTTCCAGGAGCCGCCCCCCTCGACGGACGAGCAGCAGCCACCGACGGTCTGACCAGCGTCGTCCACATCGGTCAGGGGCGTCCACAGATCGTCGTCCTCCCTGGCCGGTGCGGGCGCGCCCGGCCAGGCTCGTTCCATGAGCCTCGCCGTCATCGACCGCAACGACGTCGTCCTCCGTGGGCGGCTGACCGTTGCTCCCGAACTGCGTCCCCTGCCCAGCGGCGACACGCTGCTGGTGTTCAAGCTGGCGGTCCGTCGGGAGAAGCCGCGACCTCGCGGCCCCAGGTCCGACGTCATCACCTGCGTGAGCTACCTGCCCGCCCTGCAGCGCTACGCGGCCGCCTGGGTCGCCGAGGACGTCGTCGAGGTGGAGGGCGCCCTCCAGCGGCGCTTCTGGCGCACGGCCACCGGTACCGCCGTCGTCTACGAGGTCAACTGCCGACGCGGGCGGAAGGTCGCCAAGAGCGGTTCCCGGGCCACCCCGAGGTCGGCGTGACCGGTCCGCCGCCTTCAGTCGGTGTGCGGGCGCAGCACCAGTCCGGTGCGCGGCTTCGGCACGAACAGCGTGGACTTGCGCGGCATGCGGGCCCCGGCGCGGGCGACGGCCGCGACGTCCCCCGGGGACGGCGATCGCAGGAGCAGCGCGGTGCCCGCCCGCTCCGCGACCAGCCGCAGCGCCTCGTCCACGTCGTGCGCGACCAGCACCGAGGCCGGGTCGTCCGCGCGTTCCCACAGCCCGGTGATCAGGCCGTGGTGGGCGAGCACGACGTCCAGCCGCCGCCAGGCGGCAGGGGCCTCCGCGGGCACCCGGGCCAGCAGGGCCGGCGCCGGCGCCGACAGCTCGACGGCTCGCTCGCCGTCGGTCAGCAGGAAGGCCTGCCCCGCGGAGCCGCTCGACCACTCCTCGGCGACCGCCTCGAGCCCGCCGCGGGGGACCCGCAGCTCCCGCACCGCCATCGCCGACCGCGCGCGGGCGACGGCCGTCCCGAGGTCCAGGTCCGGCAGCACCCGGTGGATGGCGTGGACCCGCAGCCCGCCCGGTCCCATCGGGGTCAGCAGCGCGAGCACGGCGCAGCGGCCCGCGGCGCCGTCGCGCCGGTGGTCCCGTGCGGCGGCGAACCGGTGGTGCCCGTCCGCGATGACCGCCCGGGTCCGCGCCAGGGCGCGGGTCAGCCGGCCGGTGAGCTCGGGGTCGGTCACCCGCCAGAGCCGGTGACGCACCCCGTCGGGGTCGGCCACCTCCAGCGTCGGCGGCTGCGCACCCGTCGCCGCGGTCAGGGCGGCGACCTCGTCGTCGGGGTCGTGCGCCAGCACGATGGGCTCCAGGTCCGTGCCGGTCGCGTCCAGCAGGGCCCGGCGTCCGTCCACGGCAGGGGCGAAGGTGTCCTCGTGCGGGAGCACCGCGGCACTCCCGGCGGGAGGCACCGTCACGGCGCCGAGCCAACCGATGGTCGGCGCGCCCGAGGCCGGAGCCAGCTCGTACCGCCACAGCCCCGGTGCCCGGTCCTCGGTGAGCACGCCCTCGGACAGCCAGCGCCGCATCGTCGACGCCGCCAGGTCCGCGGAGGCGCCCTGCCGGGTGGCGCGGTTGGGCTCCTGACCCGGCACCGGGTCGACGTGCGGCAGGATCAGGCGGACGATGTTGTGCGGATCGGCCGCGGCCAACCGGTCGCGGCCAGTTGCCGTCACGAGGTCGTAGGCCGGCGAGCTGACCCGGGCCAGGTGCCCCGGCTCGTGGTCGCGGTAGGTCAGGGCACGGAAGGGCCGGACGTCCAGGCCCGCCGAGTCAGGGGGCGGGGCGTCCGCCGACGTCGAGGGCACGCACCGATCGTAGGAGCGCGCCGGACGGCGGCGGGGGCCGGCACCGGCCGGGCCGCCGCTGGTCCCGTCCCGCGCCGGGACGGGTCGAGCAGGGGAGGAGGGGAGGTGGTCGGGACGGGCAGGCCGGACGGCGGCGTCTACGAGTGGTACCAGCGCGGACTCCAGCTGCTCGGGGACGGCCACCCGGACGCCGCGGCCACGCTGTTCACGCGCGCGGCGGATGCCGAGCCCGCGTCCAGGAGCGTGCTGGAGGCGCTGGCCCGCGCCCAGTACGACGCCGGGCGGTACCGGGCGGCGATGGACAGCTTCACCCGGCTCATCGACCTCAACCCCACCGACGACTACGCCCAGTTCGGCCTGGGGCTGGCCGCCAGCCGCGCCGGCGAGCTGGGGCTGGCCGCCGAACACCTCGCCCTGGCCGTGGCGATGCGGCCCGACCAGACCCAGTACGCCCGAGCGCTGCGCGGCGTCCGCGCCCGCCGTGGGACCGCCGAGGAGCTGTCGTGACCCGTAACCCCACCCGTTGCCGTACCCGCCGCGGGGCGTCCCGGTGACCGCCGTGCACCCGCTCGCGGCGGGCTCGGCGGAGCCGCCCGCCCGGACCTACGACGTGGCGCTGCTGGACCTCGATGGTGTGGTCTACGTCGGTCCGGCGGCCGTCCCCGGGGTGCCCGACGCGCTCGCGGCCGCGCGCGCGGCGGGCATGCGGCTCGGCTACGTCACCAACAACGCCGCCCGCACGCCCGAGCAGGTGGCTGCCCACCTCACCGACCTGGGCGTCGCCGCGGGCCCCGGGGACGTGATCACCAGCTCCCAGGCCGCCGCGACGGTGGTCGCGGAGCTGCTGGGGCCGGCCGCGCCGGTGCTCCCCGTCGGCGGGCCCGGTGTGTCCGCGGCGCTCGCGGCGGCCGGGCTCACTGTGGTGGCCACCGCCGAGGACAAGCCGCGGGCCGTCGTCCAGGGGTACGGGCCGGAGGTCGGCTGGGCGCAGTTGGCCGAGGCGGTGGTGGCGGTCCGGCGAGGCGCCCGGCACGTGGCCACCAACACCGACGCGACGATCCCCTCGCCGCGGGGGGTGCTGCCCGGCAACGGCGCCCTGGTCGGGGTGGTCAGCGCCGTGACCGGGCAGCAGCCGCTCGTCACCGGGAAGCCGGACCCGGCGATGCACGCCGAGTGCGTGCGGCGGACCGGGGCGCGGCGCCCGCTCGTGGTCGGCGACCGGTTGGACACCGACATCGAGGGCGCGGCGCGCGCCGGGGCCGCCAGCCTGCTGGTCCTAACCGGGGTCACCACCCCGGCCACGTTCCTGTCCGCGGTTCCGGAGCACCGGCCGGACCTGCTGGCCCAGGACGCCGGCGGGGTGCTCACCCCGCACCCGGCCGTCACGGCCGTCGACGGCGGATGGCGGTGCGGACGCTGGAGCGCCCGCGTCGGCGGCGCCGAGCTCGTCCTGCGGGCCGGGACGGGTGGGGACGGCGACGGCCTCGACGGGCTGCGCGCCCTGGCCCTCGCGCACTGGACGCAGCACCCCGAGGGCGGTCAGCCCGCCGTCGTGCGGGCCGGCGACGCCGCGGCCCGCGCGGTGCTGGAGCGCTGGGGGCTGGCCCACGGCTGAGCGGGCGGGCGGTCCCGCGGTGCCGCGGACGGCGGGACCGCGGACCTCAGAGCAGCGACCGCAGCCGCAGCATGTCCCGCAGCCCGGCCTCCAGCTTCACCCGGCCGGCCGCCCAGGCCGGGCCGAAGGACAGCCGCCCCGCGGTCATCGCGAGCAGGTCGTCGCTGGACATGGTCAGCCGGATGTCGGCCTTCGGGACGGCGGGGGAGTCGGGCACCGCTGCCATGTCGCGCACCGAGCCCCGCGCGAGCCGGCCCTGCACGACGTGGCCGAGGTCGGTCAGCCGGCAGGACACCGAGCGGTCCAGGTCGCGGGCCGCGTCCGACCTGGCCAGCGATCCCACGAAGCCCTCGACGGCCGTCATGCACTCTTCGAGCGTCGCCACCTGCGCCAGTGCCCCTTCCCGCTGCCGACCGGGCCGGTCCCGGACCCGCGGTCCGGGGCACGGTACCCGCCGGACCTCCGCGCCCAACCCCGGCGGCGGTCCGTGCGGTCCATCGCCCCGGCCGGGTGGCTGCCGGCCGGTAACCTGCGGGGTGACCGGTGCACGCCTCGTCCCGGCTCCGCCGGACGCCGGCGCCCGCCACCACCCCGACCGACGACCACCCGGAGGACCAGCCCGTGAGCGACCCCGACCGGCCCCGCCCCGTGCCGGGTCCGGCGCGCCCGTCGGCCCCGGTGCCGGCGGGCGGGACGGGGCCGGCCGGCGGGTCGGCTGCGGCGGGGGATCCGCACCCCGTGCAGCGGCCGGCGCCGTTCTCCGATCTCGCCGGGCGTCCGGTGGCCGAGCACGTCGGCGTCTTCGAGGCCGAGCACGAGCGGCTGCGGCGCGAGCTCTCCACGATCGACCAGCTCTGATGGCGCGACGCAGCCGGCTCGACGCGGAGCTCGTGCGGCGCGGCCTGGCCCGTTCCCGCGAGCACGCGGTGAGCCTGATCGTCGAGGGGCGGGTGACCGTGGCGGGCCAGGCCGCCGCCAAGGCCGCCACCGGCGTGGCGGCCGGCACCCCCGTCGTCGTCCGCACCGACCCCGACGAGCCCAGCTGGGTCTCCCGCGGCGCGCACAAGCTGCTGGGCGCGCTCGACGCCTTCCCCGTCCCGGTCGAAGGTCGCCGCGCCCTGGATGCCGGGGCCTCGACCGGCGGGTTCACCGAGGTGCTCCTGCGCCGGGGTGCCCGGGAGGTGGTCGCCGTCGACGTCGGCTACGGCGAGCTCGCCTGGTCGCTGCGCACCGACGACCGGGTGGCCGTGCACGAGCGCACCAACGTCCGCGAGCTGACCCCCGAGACCATCGGCGGGCCCGTCGACCTGGTGGTCGCCGACCTGTCCTTCATCTCCCTGCGGCTCGTGCTCCCCGCCCTCACCCGCTGCGCCCTGCCCGGCGCCGACCTGCTGCCGATGGTCAAGCCCCAGTTCGAGGTGGGCCGCGACCGGCTCGGCGCCGGCGGCGTGGTGCGCGACCCGGCGCTGCGCGCGGACGCCGTGCTGACCGTGGCGCGGGCCGCGGCCGAGCTCGGCTGGGGCACCGCCGGGGTGGTGGCCAGCCCGTTGCCCGGTCCGGCGGGCAACGTGGAGTTCTTCCTCCGGCTGCGGCAGGACGCCGCGCCACCGGACCAGGCCGACGTCGACCGCGCTGTTCAGGAGGGACCACAGTGACCCAGGGCACCCCAGGCAGGTCGGGCACCCGGACCCGGCGTGTGCTGCTCGCCGTGCACACCGGGCGGGCCGACATCGTGCACCTCGCGCGGTCGGCGGCGGCCCGCCTGGCGCAGGACGGTTTCACCGTGCGGGTGCTGGACGACGAGGCCGCGGCGCTGGCCATCCCCGGCGCCGAGGTCTGCAGCTCCGGTCCCCAGGCGGCCGACGGCGCCGAGATCCTTCTCGTCTTCGGCGGCGACGGCACGTTCCTCCGGGCCGCCGAGCTGGCCCGCACCACCGACGCGGCGATCACCGGCGTGAACCTGGGCCGGGTGGGCTTCCTCGCCGAGACCGAGCCCGAGGCGGTCGAGGAGATGCTCACCGCGGTCGAGCGGTGCGAGTACCTGGTCGAGGAACGGCTGACCCTCGAGGCCACCGTCCGGGACATCGACGGCCGGCCCACCGGGAGCACCTGGGCGCTCAACGAGGTGTCCGTGGAGAAGGTGGAGCGGTCCCGGGTCCTCGACGTCGTCCTCGCCGTCGACGGCCACCCGCTGACCAGCTTCGGCTGCGACGGCGTCCTCTGCGCGACCCCGACCGGCTCCACCGCCTACGCGTTCTCCGCCGGCGGCCCGGTCGTGTGGCCCGACGTCGAGGCGCTGCTGCTCGTGCCCACCAACGCGCACGCGCTGTTCTCCCGTCCGCTCGTCACCTCACCGAACTCGGTGCTCACCATCGCGACCCCGCCCGACGGCCACCGGGCCCGGATCTCCGCCGACGGCCGGCGGATCGTCGAGGTGCCCGAGGGTGGCCGGGTGGACGTCCGCCGGTCCGAGCACCCGGTCCGCATCGCCCGGGTCAACCCCACCTCGTTCAGCGACCGGCTGGTCGCCAAGTTCGGGCTGCCGGTCCGCGGGTTCCGCGACGCCCGCTCGCACGGGCCCGGTCACGAGGCCCCGCGGCCGAACGTGCTCACCCGCGACATCAGCACCGTCGAGGACGCGGTGCACAGCGACAACGGGGCGGTCCGTGCCGCGGAGGAGGTGAGCGGTGGCCACCAGGACGGCGCGGCGTGAGCGACCGCGGGAGCAGCCGGCCACCCCGCCCGCGGCTCCCCGCAACGGTGCGCTCTCGGAGCTGCACATCCGCGGGCTGGGCGCGATCGACGACGTCACCCTGGACCTCGGTCCGGGGCTGACCGTGGTGACCGGCGAGACCGGCGCCGGCAAGACCATGGTCGTCACCGGCCTGACGCTGCTGTTCGGCGGCCGGGCCGACCCCGGGCGGGTCCGCGCCGGCGGCCGGGCCGGCGTGGAGGGGCGGCTGGTGCTGCCGCCCGACTCCCCGGTGTGGGCGCGGGCCGCCGACGCGGGCGCCGAGCCGGACGAGGACGGCAGCCTCATCCTCGCCCGGACCGTGAGCGCGGAGGGGCGGTCGCGGGCGCACCTCGGCGGTCGCAGCGTGCCGGTCGGCGTGGTCGCCGAGCTCGCCGAGGACCTGCTGGCCGTGCACGGCCAGACCGACCAGCTGCGGCTGACCCGCCCGGCCGAGCAGCGGCGCGCGCTGGACCGCTACGCCGGTCCTGCGCACCTGGCCCTGCTGGAGGAGCACCGCGCCGCGTACGCCACCTGGCGCGAGCTCGCCGACGACCTCGACCGGCGGCGCAGCCAGGCGCGGGAGCTGGCGCAGACCGCCGACGTGCTGCGCCACGGCCTGGAGGAGATCGCCGCCGTGGCGCCGGAGCCGGGGGAGGACGAGGCGCTCGACACGCAGGCCAAGCGGCTCGGCGACGCCGACGCGCTGCGCGCCGTGGCCGACGAGGCCCGGCTGGCGCTGGTCGGCGACGTGGCCGGTGACCTCGGGGGCGACAGCGGCTTCCCGCAGGACGCGACCAGCGCGCTGGCCACCGCCGAGCGCGCCCTCGGCGGGTCCGACGACCCCACGCTCGTGCTGCTCGCGCAGGACCTCCGGGACGCCGTCGCCGTGGTGTCCGACGTCGGGGTGCAGCTGGCCGGCTACGTCGCCGACCTGGACGCCGACCCGGCCCGGCTGGCCGAGGTGCTGGACCGGCGCGCGGCGATCACCGCGCTGGTCCGCAAGTACGCCGATCCCGGCGCGGGACTGGCCGGGGTGCTCGCCTGGGCCGCCGACGCCCAGGAGCGGCTGGCCGAGCTGGACGTCTCCGACGAGGCACTCGAGGCGCTGGAGGCCCAGCGCGACGCGGCCCGCGCGCACCTGGCCGAGCTGTCGGCCCGGGTCAGCCGGGGGCGGCGCGCCGCCGCGGAGGGCTTCGCCGCCCAGGTCGGCACGGAGCTCGCCGGCCTGGCGATGAAGACCGCCCAGGTGTCCTTCCGCATCGACAGCGACCCCGACCGGCCCGGTCCCGAGGGCGTCGACGAGGTGGCTCTGCTGCTGTCACCGCACCCTGGGGCACCGGCCCGGCCGGTGCACAAGGGCGCCTCCGGCGGTGAGCTCTCCCGGGTCATGCTCGCGATCGAGGTCGTGTTCGCCGGTGCCGACCCGGTGCCGGTGATGGTCTTCGACGAGGTGGACGCCGGCGTGGGCGGGCAGGCCGCGGGGGAGATCGGACGGCGGCTGGCGCGGCTGGCGCGGGCGCACCAGGTCGTCGTCGTCACCCATCTCGCCCAGGTCGCGGCGTTCGCCGACACGCACCTGGTCGTGGACAAGGCGCCGGACTCCGGCGCCGGGGTGACCGCCACCGACATCCGCGCGGTGCAGGGGGAGGACCGGGTCCGCGAGCTGGCCCGGATGCTGTCCGGGCTCGCCGACAGTGACACCGGTCAGGCCCACGCCCGTGAACTGCTCGCGGTCGCCGCCGAGCGGGGACGCTAGCGTCGCTTGGCGTAGCCCGCGAGGCCGAACTGCAGCAGCGCCAGCCCGCGGCGACCGCGGCGGCGCAGCTCGTCCTCGAGCTCCGGACCGGACTGGCCGGCGAGCACCCGGTCGCGGGCGAGCTCCAGCAGCGCGGTGTAGAGGCCCACGACGGCGTTGGCGGCCAGCCAGGGCTCCAGCTCGCCGAGCGCCGGCCGGGTCTCCATGGTGATCTGCTCGGCCAGCGCTTCGGTCAGGCCGTCGAGGATCTCCCGCTCCCGCACCTGCAGGGTGCGCGATCCGCGGATGACCCGGGCCATCTCCGCGACCCCCTCCGCGGCGGCCGGTGAGCCCAGCCGGCTCACCGCGGCGACGACGAAGGACCCGGCCGCCGCGGCCACCGACTCGCCGGCCGGACGGCGGCGCACCGCCTCCAGCACCAGCGCCCGCATCGGCGGGTCGGCCTCGAAGACCAGCCCCTCCTTCACCGGGAAGTGGTTGAAGACGGTCTTCTCGACCACCCCGGCCCGCTGCGCGATCTCCACCACGCTCACGGAGTCGAAGCCGCGCTCGGCGAACAGCTGCGCGGCGGCGTCGATGATCGCCTCCCGGGTGCGCAGCCGCCGCTGCTCCCGCAGCGTGGGCCCGCGGCGCTCCCGGCGCCGGGCCCGCCGCCCGGGGCCGGCGCCGTCCCGGTCACCCGCCCCGTCCCGGTCACCGGCCGCGTCCCGGTCACCGGCCGCGTCCCGGTTCCCCGCCACGGCGGGCTCCACCGGCGGCGCGGGCGGCACCGGTTCGACCGGCGCGTCGGCCACCGGGCGCGGCGGCAGCGTGACGACCGGCGCGGGCACGGCGTCCTCCGGGACGACCGCGCCGGCCGGCTCCGCCACGTCGTCCGGGGCGGGCGGGGAGCCGGTGTGCCCGGCGCCGGGACCGGCCGGCGAGCTCCCCGGCCCCCGGGCGCCGGCGAGCTCCTCGGCCAGCCCCTCGACCAGGTCGTCGGCGAGGACAGTTGCTGTACTCCGGCGTGCGGAGGCCCCTCCAGTCACAGCAGTCACGCTAGTGACGGGACGGTCCGGTCCCCGCGCAGCGACATGCAGGCCGAGCCGGGCGATTTCCGGCCGTGTCGCGGGAAAACCGGTGTCGGGTACAGCGTGTGAGCGATCGGTCACTGTTGCGCGTCGGGCCACGTGCGTCCGGCCCCCGTGGGACCATCCAGGCCATGCGCATCGGCACTCTGCGGCGCGGACGGCCGTCCGAGACCGAACCCGGCATCACCGGCACCGCCCGCCTCGACCGTCGGACCAAGAACCTCACCAAGCGGCTGCGCCCGGGTGACGTCGCGGTCATCGACCACGTCGACGTCGACCGGGTGAGCGCGGACTCGCTCGTCGCCTGCAAGGTCGCCGCGGTGGTGAACGCTGCCCCCAGCACGTCGGGCCGCTATCCGAACCTGGGCCCCGGGATCCTCGTCGAGGCCGGCATCCCGCTGGTGGACGGCGTCGGCAAGGAGGTCTTCACCAAGCTCAAGGAGGGCACCCCGGTCCGGGTCGAGGGCAACCAGGTCTTCGCCGGGGAGACGCTCGTCGCCGAGGGCGTCGAGCAGACGACCGAGTCGGTCGCCGAGGCGATGGCCGAGGCGCGGGCGGGCCTGTCGGTGCAGTTGGAGGCCTTCGCCGCCAACACGATGGAGTACATGAAGCGCGAGCGCGCGCTCCTCCTCGACGGCGTGGGCGTGCCCGACGTGTCGACCAAGATCGAGGGCCGGCACGCGCTCGTCGTCGTCCGCGGGTACGACTACAAGGAGGACCTCGCGGCCCTGCGGTCCTACATCCGCGACTACCGGCCGGTGCTCATCGGCGTGGACGGCGGCGCGGACGCCATCCGGGAGGCCGGCTACCAGCCGGAGATGATCATCGGCGACATGGACTCGGTGAGCGACGACGTCCTCCGCTGCGGCGCCGAGGTCGTCGTCCACGCCTACGCCGACGGCCGCGCGCCGGGCCTGCAGCGCGTCCAGGACCTCGGCGTCGACGCCATCACCTTCCCGGCTGCGGCGACCAGCGAGGACATCGCGATGCTCCTGGCCGACGAGAAGGGCGCCTCGCTCATCGTCGCCGTCGGCACCCACGCCACGCTGGTCGAGTTCCTCGACAAGGGCCGTGGCGGCATGGCCTCGACGTTCCTCACCCGGCTGCGGCTCGGCGGGAAGCTCGTCGACGCCAAGGGCGTGAGCCGGCTGTACCGCAGCCGCATCTCGACCCTCGCGCTCGTGCTGCTGGTCCTCGCCGCCCTCGCGTCGATCGTCGCCGCGCTCGCCGTCTCCACCGCCGGGCGCGTCTACCTCGACCTGCTCATCGACCAATGGGACAGCTTCGTGTTCTGGTTGGAGAACCTCTTCTCGTGATCGACTTCCGCTACCACCTGGTCTCCCTGATCGCGGTCTTCCTCGCCGTGGCGCTGGGGATCGTCATCGGGACGACGCAGCTCAACGGCCCGGTGCTGGACAACCTGCAGGGCCAGGTCAGCGACCTGCAGGCGGACAAGCGGGACCTGGAGGACCAGACCCAGGAGCTGCAGGCCCAGGTCGAGGACGTCGGCGCGTTCGAGGAGGCCGTCGGCCCCACGCTGGTGGCCGGCACCCTCGCCGAGCGCAGCGTCGTGCTGGTGCTGGCCCCGGGCGAGGTGCCCGCCGAGGTCGTCGAGGGCGTCACCGCGCTGCTGGGCAGTGCCGGCGCGACGGTGACCGGCACCGTCCGGCTGACCGACGCCTACACCGACCCGGCGTCGGCGACCAGCCTGCAGAGCTACGTCACCGGCCCCGGCCGCCCGCCGGGGATCACCCTCCCCGAGACCGACGACACCGGGCAGCTGGTGGCCTCCCTGCTCGCGCAGGTGCTGATGGTCCCGGGTCCGGGCAGCCCCACCGCCGGCACCGTCCCCGACACCGCGGCCACGTCCTCGGTGCTCGCCGGCCTTGAGGAGCTCGACGTGCTGAGCCAGGACACCTCCTCGGTCAGCCCGGCCGACTTCGCCATCGTGCTGACCACCGGCACCCTCACCGGGAACGCCGCCGACGAGGACCGGACCACCGGCCTGGTCCAGCTGGCCGAGGCGCTGGACGCGGCGGGCTCGGGCGCGGTCGTCGCCGGCGACCCCGCCTCGGCGGGGGAGGGCGGCCTGGTGGCCGCCGTCCGCGGTGACCAGGCGGTGTCCAGCGCCGTCTCCACCGTCGACAACGTGACCACGCCCGCCGGCCGGATCAGTGCCGTGCTCGCGGTGGCCGCCGAGGGACGCGGCACGTCGGGCGAGTACGGCGTCGGCGAGGACACCCAGCCGGTGCCCGCGCCCGCCTCGTGAGCACCGCTCGACGCGCTGCGCTGGCGGCCGCCGGCGCGCTCGCCGCGCGCGCCGGCCTGGCCGCGACCGGCCCGCTGGCCGCGTCGCCGGCCGGAGCCCGCTGGCGGCGCACCAACTACGCGCGGCGCCCGGTCACCCTGCTCGGCGGCCCGGTGCTCGCGGCCGCGGCGACCGGGTCCGCGGTGCTCGGCGCGCCCGCCGGGTACCGGGCGGCCGCAGCCGTCGTCGGCACCGTGACCGGGCTGGTCGGCGGCTACGACGACGTGGCCGGCGCGCGTCCCGAGCAAGCCCGCGACAAGGGGCTCGCCGGCCATCTCGCCGCCTTGCGGGAGGGCCGGGTGTCCGCCGGCGCGGTGAAGGTCGCCGGGATCGGCGCCGCCGCGGCCGTCGCCGCCGTGCTGACGCGCCGGGGGAACGGGGTGTCGTCCCTCGTCGACGGCGTGCTCACCACCGGCCTGGTCGCCGGGACGGCGAACCTGCTGAACCTGCTCGACCTCCGCCCCGGGCGTGCGGCGAAGGTGTCGGTGCTGCTGGCCGCGGCCACCGCCGGCGGCCCGGCCGGGGGCCTGGCGGCCGGGCCGCTCGGCGCCGCGCTCGGCGTGCTGCCCGACGACCTGGGCGAGCGGGTCATGCTCGGCGACTGCGGGGCCAACGCCGTCGGCGCCCTGCTGGGCCTGCGGCTGGCCGCGGCGCCCGGGCGCGGCGGCCGGGCCGCCGTGCTCGCCGTCGTCACGGCGCTGACCCTGGCGAGCGAGAAGGTGAGCTTCACCCGGGTCATCGACTCCACGCCCGGGCTGCGCGAGCTCGACCGGCTCGGCCGCCGGCCGGCGTGAGCCGCCGCGGACGGGGGCGCTCGGCACGCGACGGAGCACGGTGGTGACCGCGCGGCGGGCCGCCCTGGGCGTCGCCGGGGCCGCGTTGCTGATCTCCGTGCTCACCCTGCTGGCCCGGCTCGCCGGGTTCGGCCGCACCCTGGTCTTCACCAACGCGGTCGGCGCGGGCAGCACCGGTGACACCTACCTGGCGGCCAACAACATCCCCAACATCGTCTACGAGGTGGTCGCCGGGGGCGCCCTGGCCAGCCTGGTGGTGCCGATGCTCGCCGGGGGCATCGCCGTCGGGGACCGGGAGCAGGTCCGCCGGACGGCGTCGGCGCTGCTGGGCTGGACCCTGCTGGTGCTCGTGCCGGTCGCGGTGCTGCTCGCCGTGCTCGCCCGGCCGATCGCGGCGGGACTGCTCGGCGGCGACGCGGCCGACCCGGCGAAGGTCGACCTCGCCGCCCGGTTCCTGGTGGTCTTCGCCCCGCAGGTGGTCCTGTACGGGCTGGGCATCGTGTTCACCGGGATCCTCCAGGCGCACCGGCGCTTCGTCGGCCCGGCGATCGTGCCGTTGGTCTCCTCCGTGGTCGTGGCCGGGGCGTACCTGGTCTTCGCCGTCGTGGACGGCGGCCGGTCGGTGGAGGACCTCAGCCGTACCGCGGAACTGGTGCTCGGGGTGGGGACGACCCTCGGCGTCGTCGCGCTGACCCTGCCGCTGCTCCTCCCGCTGCGCCGCCTGCACCTCGGCCTCCGGCCCGCGCTGCGCTTCCCGGTCGGCGTCGCGCCGCGGGTGCGCAGGCTCGCGATCGCCGGCGTGGTCACCCTCGCCGGGCAGCAGCTCGTGGCGCTGGTCGCGATCCGGCTGGCCAACGCCGGCGCGCCCGAGGGCACCCAGGTCGTCTACCTCGCCGGCATGGCGGTGTTCCTGCTCCCCTGGGCAGCGGTGGCGGTCCCGCTCGCCACGTCGGTGTACCCGCAGCTGAGCGCGAGCGCCGAGGCGGGCGACGAGGTCGGCTACCGGTCCGCCCTGGCGCCGGTGACCGTGCTGACCGTCGTCGGCTCCGCCGTCGCGGCGGCCGGGCTGGTGGCGACCTCCGGGCCGGTCGCCCGGCTGTTCCTGGTGTCCGGGGACGACGCCCGCGCCGCGGCCGCGCTCCAGGGCACGATCGCGGCCTTCGCGCTGGGCCTGGTCGGCTACGGCCTGGTCGCGGTGCTGACCCGGGCGCTCTACGCCCGCGGGCTGTGGCTGGCGCCGACGGTGTGCGTCACCGGGGGCTGGCTGGTCGCGGCCGCCGCCGACCTGGTGCTCTCCGCCGTCCTGCCGGCCGCCGACCGGGGCCTGGCCCTCGCGGCCGGGCACAGCATCGGCGTCACCGTCGCCGGGCTGGCGCTGCTGGCGGTCACCGCCCGGGCCGCCGGCGCCGGGGCGCTGGCCGGCCTGCTGCGCACCGGCCTCCTCGCGGTGGCCGCCGCCGCGCTGGCCGCGGTCGCCGGGCTGTGGACGGCCCAGGCGCTCGGCGCCTCCCCGGTGCCCCGCGGCGGCATGCTCGCGGTGGTGGGCACCGGGCTCGGCGCCGGAGGGGTGGTGCTGGTGGTGGCCGGAGTGGTCATGATGGGAGCCGCCCGCGGGCCGCTGACCGCGGCCGTGCGCGGGCTGCGCGGAACGGGCGGCGAGAGGTGACAGGTGGCTGAGCAGCAGGGGCGTCCGCTGGCCGACCGGCGGATCGCCGAGGTGCTGGCGACCAGCACCGGCGGGGTCGGCACGCACCTGCGCTCGCTGCTGGTCCCGCTGGGGCGGGCGGGGGCCTCCGTGCGGGTGTGCGGCCCGCGCGCCACCGAGGAGCTCTTCGGCTTCACCGCCACCGGAGCCGACTTCCGCCCGGTCGAGATCTCCGCCGGCCTCGCTCCCGCCGCCGACCTGCGGGCGGTGCTGGCACTGCGGCGGGCGACGGCCGGCGCCGGCCTGGTGCACGCCCACGGCCTGCGCGCCGGGCTGGTCGCGGCGGCCGCCCGCCGGATGCCCGGCACCCGGGCGCCACGGCTGGTGCTCACCCTGCACAACGCGCTGCCCGGGGGCGGCGGCGCGCGCCGGCAGGTGCTGCAGGCCGCCGAGCTGGCGACGGTCCGCGGAGCCGACGTCGTGCTCGCCGCCTCCGGTGACCTGGCCGAGAACGCCCGCCGGCTCGGCGCCCGGGACGTGCGGGTGGCCCCGGTCGCCGCCCCGCCGCTGGGCCGGCCGCAACGGCCGCGGCCCGAGGTCCGCCGCGAGGTGGGGCTGGACGGCGACGCGCGGCCGCTCGTCGTCGCGGTCGGGCGGCTGCACCCGCAGAAGGGCTACGACGTCCTGCTCGACGCCGTGCACCGCTGGGTCGCCGATCCCCGGCTGAGCCCGGCGCCGCTGGTGGTCATCGCCGGCGACGGCCCGCTGCACGACGAGCTGTCCGACCGCATCCGCGCCGAGCAGCTGCCGGTGAGCCTGCTGGGCCGGCGCACCGACGTGGCGGACCTGCTCGGCGCCGCCGACGTGTGCGTGCTGCCCTCGGTGTGGGAGGCGCGGTCGCTGACCGCGCAGGAGGCGCTGCGGGCCGGCACGCCCCTGGTGGCCACCCGGGTCGGCGGCATCCCGGAGCTGGTCGGCGACGCCGCCGAGCTCGTCCCGGTCGGGGACGCCGCCGCGCTGGCCGAGGCGGTCACCGGCGTGCTGACCGACCACGAGCGCACCGCCCGGCTGGGTGCCGCCGGCCCGCGTCAGGCGGCGACCTGGCCGGACGAGGCCGCCACCGCCCGGCAGCTGGTCGAGCTGTACGCCGAGCTGCTGGACCGCCGGGGCGGAGCGGACCGGTGAGCTCCGGGGTCCGGCGCCCGGGCGTCGTCCTCACGGTGCTGCTGGCCGTCCTGGGCCTGCTCGCCGGCCCGGCGGCCGCAGCCGACGACCCGGCCGCGGGCTGGCAGGCCGACCGGGTCCTGGTGATCGGTGTCGCCGGGCTCACGTGGGAGGACCTCGACCGCGAACGCACCCACGAGCTGTGGGAGCTGGCCGACGGCTCAGCCCTCGCCGCGCTGTCGGTGCGCGCCGCGCGGTCGACCACCTGCGAGCTCGACGGCTGGGCGAGCCTCGGGGCCGGGAACCGCGCGCGGTACCCGTCGCCGGACGAGACCGTGCCGCCGGTGCCGCTGCCCAGCGCGCCACTGCCGGACCAGGATGCCGCCCCTGGCACCCCTGACGAGTCCTCGGCGGCGCCGAGCGAGGAGACCTTCGAGCCGGTGCTGACCGGCTGCGGGTACCAGGAGCAGGTGGCGCGGGTGGGCCTCGACGACCCGCAGCGGACCGCCGCACGGATCGCCGCGGACCCGGCCACCGGTCGCTTCGGCGCCGTGCCGGGCGCGCTGGGGGAGGCGGTCCCGTGCAGCACCGCGGTCGGCCGCGCCGCAGCCCTCGCCGTCGCAGGGGAGCAGGCGCGGTTCGCCGTCAGCGACACGCTGCCGGAGGACGCCGGCACGACCGCCGCGATGCTCGCGGACTGCCCGTTGACGGTGGTCGCCCTGGACCAGCTCGCCCGCCTCGGCCCGGACACCGAGGACGTGGAGGGGGACGCCGCGCGGCGGGCCACCGCCCTCGCCGAGGTCGACCAGGCCGTCGGGCTGCTGCGCGAAGCGGTGGCCGCGGTCCCCGGCGACACGCTCCTGCTGCTGGCGGGGATCTCCGAGGTGGGCGGCGGACGGCCGCAGCTGCACGTCGGGCTGGCCAGCGCCCCGGGGCTGCCCGCCGGGTGGCTCGCCTCGGCGTCGACCGGGCGGGCTCCCTTCGCCCAGCTGATCGACCTGGCCCCCACCGTGCTCGGCGCACTGCAGCTCGACGTCCCGGCGTCGATGAACGGGCAGCCGCTGCGTGTCGCCGGTCCCCGGCCCGACCTGGCCACGGCGCTGGCCGAGCTGGCCGACGTGAACACCCGGGCGGTGGAGCACCACCGCAGCACCGGCACGTTCTACTGGGTCCTCGTCGTCCTGAACGGGGCGCTGGTCGGCCTCGCCGTGCTCACCCTCGGCGGCTGGGACCGCGGCCGGCTCCCGGGACCGCTGCGGGGGCTGCGCGGCCGGCGGCCGGTCCCGGCCGTGGTGCGCGCGCTGCGGCTGGCGTCGCTCGCGGTGGCGGCGCTGCCGGTGTCCACCTACCTGGCCAACCTGCTCCCGTGGGAGCGCGCCGGCTCTCCGCGGCTCGCGATGGCGGCGGCGGTGCTCCTGGCCGACGTCGGGGTGACCGCGGTCGCCGTGGGCGGCCCGTGGCGCCGCAGCCGGCTGGGCCCGCCCGGCGCCGTCCTGGCCGTCACGCTGGCCACCCTCGTGGCGGACGTGCTCACCGGGTCGCACCTCGAGCTGGACGGCCTGCTCGGCTACGACGCCGTCGTGGCCGGCCGCTTCACCGGCTACGGGAACCTGTCCCTCGGCCTGCTGTCGGTCAGCGCGCTGCTGCTCACCGCCGCGCTCGCGGCGCGGGTCGCCGGCACCGGGCCGGGACGGCGCCGCTGGCTGCTGCCGGTGCTCGCGGCCGGTGCGCTGTGCGTGGTCCTGGTCGGGGCGCCGTCCCTGGGCCGGGACTTCGGCGGGGTGCTGGCCCTCGTCCCCGGCTTCCTGGTGCTGGGCATGCTGCTGGCCCGGGTGCGGGTGACGGTGGTCCGGTTGGTCGCCGTCGTGGGCGCGGCGGTGGTCGTCGTCGGATCGGTCGCCGTCCTGGACTGGCTGCGGCCCGCCGCGCAGCGCACGCACCTGGGCCGGTTCGTCGGCCAGGTGATCGACGGGCAGGCGTGGACGGTGATCGGCCGGAAGGCCGAGGCCAACATCTCGATCCTGGTCGGCAGCGCGCTGTCCTGGATGCTGCTGGTGGCGCTGGTCGCCGCCGTGTGGCTGCTGCGGCCCGGCGGACTGCTGCGCAGCAGCGCCGACCGGCCGGCCGCGGAGCTGCCCCCGTCGCAGGTGCGGGTGCTGCGCGCCGGGCTGACGGCCGCGGCGCTGAGCCTCACCATCGGCGCGCTCGTCAACGACAGCGGCGTGGCGGTGCCCGCCACCGCGGCAGCGCTGCTGGTGCCGCTGCTGGTGCACCTGGCGGCGACCGGGCGCGCGGCGGACGGTGCGCCCGGTCCCGGCCGGGCCGTGGGCGACCCGGGTGTTAACGTGGGCGTCCGTGGGTCGACTGGCAGAACGACGTGACCGCGGTCTTCTTCTCCCCAACTCCCAGCCGACGAAGTTCGTCTTCGTCACGGGCGGCGTCGTGTCGTCCCTGGGCAAGGGCCTGACGGCGAGCTCGCTGGGGGCACTGCTCTCCAGCCGCGGCCTGCGCGTCACCATGCAGAAGCTGGACCCCTACCTCAACGTGGACCCGGGGACGATGAACCCGTTCCAGCACGGGGAGGTGTTCGTCACCGAGGACGGCGCCGAGACCGACCTGGACATCGGGCACTACGAGCGCTTCCTGGACACCGACCTCGACGGCCGGGCCAACGTGACCACCGGCCAGGTGTACTCCGACGTGATCGCCAAGGAGCGGCGTGGGGAGTACCTCGGGGACACCGTGCAGGTGATCCCGCACATCACCAACGAGATCAAGGCCCGGATCCTCGCCGGCGCCGAGACCGCCGACCGGGTCGACGTGGTCATCACCGAGATCGGCGGCACGGTCGGCGACATCGAGTCGCTGCCCTTCCTCGAGGCCGCCCGCCAGGTGCGGCACGAGATCGGCCGGGACAACTGCTTCTTCCTGCACATCTCGCTGATCCCCTACATCGCCCCCTCCGGCGAGCTGAAGACCAAGCCGACCCAGCACTCGGTGGCGGCGCTGCGCAGCATCGGCATCCAGCCCGACGCCCTGGTCTGCCGGTCGGACCGGGAGATCAGCGAGAACCTCAAGCGCAAGATCAGCCTGATGTGCGACACGGAGGCCGAGGGCGTGATCTCCTGCCCGGACGCCCCGTCGATCTACGACATCCCGAAGGTGCTGCACCGGGAGGGCCTGGACGCCTTCGTCGTCCGCCGGCTGGGCCTGCCCTTCCGGGACGTCGACTGGACGGTGTGGGGCGACCTGCTGGACCGGGTCCACGAGCCGAAGCAGACGGTGACCGTCGCGCTGGTCGGCAAGTACATCGACCTGCCAGACGCCTACCTGTCGGTGACCGAGGCGCTGCGGGCCGGCGGGTTCGCGCACCGCTGCCGGGTCGACATCCGCTGGGTGCCCTCCGACGACTGCCAGACCCCCGAGGGCGCCGCCGCCGCGCTGGCCGGGGTCGACGGCGTGTGCATCCCCGGCGGGTTCGGGGTGCGCGGCATCGAGGGCAAGCTCGGCGCGATCCGGCACTCCCGAACCAACGGCATCCCGACCCTGGGGCTGTGCCTGGGCCTGCAGTGCATGGTGATCGAGGCCGCCCGCGACCTGGCCGGCATCGAGGGGGCCAACTCCACCGAGTTCGACCCGGAGACGCCCGACGCGGTGATCTCCACGATGGCCGACCAGCTCGACGTCGTCGCCGGGCGCGGGGACATGGGCGGCACCATGCGGCTGGGCAGCTACCCCGCCCACCTGCAGAAGGGGTCGGTCGTGGCCGCGGCCTACGGTGCCCACGAGATCACCGAGCGGCACCGGCACCGGTACGAGGTGGCCAACGCCTACCGCGACCGGCTGTCCGCCGCCGGGCTGGTCTTCTCCGGCACCTCGCCCGACGGCACGCTGGTCGAGTTCGCCGAGCTGCCCGCCGAGGTCCACCCGTTCTTCGTGGGCACCCAGGCGCACCCCGAGCTCAAGAGCCGGCCCACCCGGCCGCACCCGCTGTTCGCCGCGTTCGTGCAGGCCGCGGCCACCCACCAGGACTCCGCGCGGCTGCCCGTGCCGGCCGAGGAGCCGGTGGGCATCTGATGGCCGCCCCCGGTGACCACGAGCCGCACGAGTACGCCCTCCTCGGCAGCGAGGAGGTCTACAGCGGGCGGGTGATCTCGCTGCGCCGGGACACCGTCGCCATGCCGGGAGGCGGGGAGAGCGTCCGCGAGGTCGTCCGGCACCCGGGCGCGGTGGCGATCGTCGCGCTGGACGACGACGACCGCGTCGTCCTGGTGCGCCAGTACCGCCACCCGGTGGCCGACCGGCTGTGGGAGCTGCCCGCCGGCCTGCGGGACGCCGACGGCGAGCCGCCGCTGGAGACCGCGAAGCGGGAGCTCGCCGAGGAGGCGCTGCTGGCCGCCGAGCGCTGGTCGCTGCTGGTGACCAGCTACTCGACGCCCGGCTTCTGCGACGAGCAGGTGCTCGTCTACCTGGCCGAGGGGTTGTCGGACGTCCGCCGGCCGGACGGGTTCACCGTGGAGCACGAGGAGCTGGACATGACCGTCGAGCGGATCCCGCTCGACGAGGCAGTGCAGCAGGTCTTCGACGGCACGATCCGCAACGCCTCGGCGGTGATCGGCCTGCTGGCCGCGGCCCGGGCCCGCGCCGTGCCACCGCGGCTGCGTCCGGTCGACGAGAGCTGACGCCACGCCCGGCGCTCCCGGCGCGTGTGGTGGTGGCGGCCCGGGGGGACACTGAGGGGAGCGGCGCGCGCACCGCGGCCGCAGGCCCGGGCCCTCGACCCCGGCCTGCCCGGCGAACGAGGAGCGGCCCATCGTGGGGCAGGGAGGTCCGCGGGTCCTGGGCGGCCGTTACCAGCTCGAGGCGCTCATCGCCGCGGGCGGGATGGGCCAGGTCTGGCGGGCCCGGGACACCCTGCTCGGCCGCCCGGTCGCGGTGAAGGTGCTGCGCAGCGAGTACACCGCCGACCCGACCTTCCTCGCCCGGTTCCGGGCCGAGGCGGTGCACGCCGCCTCGCTGAGCCACCCGAACATCGCGGCCGTGTACGACTACGGCGAGGTGGACGACGCGGACGGTGAGCACCTCGCCTACCTGGTGATGGAGCTGGTGGACGGCGAGCCGCTGTCCACCCGGTTGCGGGAGGGGGCACTCGGCACCGAGGCCACCCTGTCGGTGCTGCGGCAGACCGCCCTCGCGCTGGCGGAGGCGCACCACGCGGGGCTGGTGCACCGCGACGTCAAGCCCGGCAACATCCTCGTCGAGCCGGGCGGTCGGGTGAAGATCACCGACTTCGGCATCGCCTGGTCGGCGGGCAGCGCGCACATCACCCAGGCCGGTCAGGTCGTGGGCACCCCGCAGTACGTGGCCCCGGAGCAGGTGGCCGGCCGCCCGCCTAGCCCGGCCAGCGACGTGTACTCCCTCGGGCTGGTCGGCTACGAGTGCCTGACCGGGCACGCCGCCTACCAGGGCGACAACCCGCTGACGATCGCCCTCAAGCACGTCCAGGAGCAGCCCGAGCCGTTGCCCGCGGAGCTGCCCTCCGGCGTCCGGCACCTGGTGGACGTCGCCGTGGCGCGGGACCCCCGGGAACGGCCACCGGACGCCGACGCCTTCGTGGCCGCGATCGACCGCGTCCGGCAGGGGCGGCCGCCGGACGAGGACCCGGCGCCCACGGTCGACGTCCGGCGGCCCCCGGTGGCCACCCGGCGGTGGGTCCCGGCCGTGGTCGCCGCGGCGCTCGCGGTCGCGTTCGGGCTGGGCGTCGCCGTCCTGCTGCTGGGCCGGACCCCCGATCCGGGAACCGGGACGGCGGGGGCCGTGGCGGAGCAGTCCCCGACCGTCGCCCCGATCGTGCTGGACCTCGACGACCACCTCGGCCGGCCCGCCGCTGACGTGGCGCGGGAGCTGTCCGCGCTCGGGCTGATCGTCCAGGAGCGGCGGGAGGTGGCGCCGGAGGCCGTCCCCGGGACCGTCATCGGGCTGGAGCCGGTGGGCGAGGAGCTGACCGCAGGGGACCTGGTGCGCCTGTCCGTCGCGGTCGCCGCGCCGTCCGCGCCGGCGCCCGAGCCGGAGCCGGCCGACGAGCCCCCGACGGTCGCCGTCGAGCGGGCGCAGCGGACCACGGCGGCGGAGGTGCTGCCGTCCACCCCCGCGGCCGCGCCGGAGCCGGAGACCCCGACCAGCTCGGTGCCGGAGACCTCGGCGCCGGAGACCTCGGCACCGGAGAGCTCGGCACCGGAGACCTCGGCGCCGGAGACCTCGGTACCGGAGACCTCGGCGCCGGAGAGTTCCGCGCCGGAGCCTTCCCCGCCGGAGAGCTCCGCGCCGGCCACGGGGACGGATCCTTCCGACGGCTCGGAGCCGACGGAGAGCGGTGACGACGACCCCCCGCCGTCCTCCTCGGAGTCCGGCGAGGAGGAGTCGGACGGCTCGGAGCCGTCGCACACCACCAGCGAGGGGTGACCCCCCGCAGTTGCCCCGCCGACCCCGGGCCTGGAACGGTGTCGGGGTGCTGACACACGACCAGGCCCTGTCCCTGCTGCAAGCCGCCCGCGAGGAGTCGACGAAGCTCGGCGTGCCGATGTCCTTCGCCGTCATGGACCCGGGTGGTCACCTGCTGGCGCTGGTGCGCATGGACGGCGCGCCGTGGATCTCCACCGACGTGGCCCAGGGCAAGGCCTGGACGGCGGCCGCCTACGGCGCCCCCAGCGACGCGCAGAAGTCGAAGATGGAGCCGATGCCGAACTTCGCCGCGGCGCTGACCACGATGACCAACGGCCGGTACACCCCGCAGACCGGCGCGGTGCCGGTGTACTCCGACGGGCAGCTCGTGGGCGCCCTCGGCGCCAGCGGCGGCACCGGCAAGCAGGACGAGGAGGTCTGCGCGGCCGCCGTGGCGGCCAGCGGCTTCAGCGTCGACTGACCCCGCCGGCCTCAGCCGGCGGGCAGCCGCACGCCCAGCCGGCGGGCCTCGACCTCGGCCAGGGCGCGCACCGCGCGGGGGTCGCCGGCCCGCCACCCCGCCCCGGTCCCCGCCGGCAGCCGGGCCAGCTCGGCGAGCGGCGCGGTGGCCATCGCCCGGGCGGCGAGCAGCTCGAGGTCCGGCGCCCCCGGGGCGCCGGACCGGAGCAGCCGGTCGACGGCCCCGGCCTCCCGCGCCCAGCCCAGCCGCGCGGGCAGCCGGCGCAGCAGCAGCCAGCCCACCGGGAGCACGACGAGCACGACGGCGAGCACCGCCGCGAGGGTCTGCACGGCGTTCTCGGTGTCCTGACCCGCCCCGGTCACCGACGCCCCGGCGCGGCCGAGGGCGTCGAAGGGCGAGGCCAGCTCGTCGCCGACCACCGGGACGTCCTCGGCCACCCCCGAGGCGCTGCCCATCGACTCCGACACCGAGCGGCCGAGCTCCGCCACCGCCCGGCCCGGCTCGGCGAGCACGAGCACCGCGTCGTGGACGGTGCGGGCCACCAGGACCCACAGCACCAGCCAGACCAGCAGGCCCAGGTCGCCGGCCAGCTGCCGGGCGCGGCGGTCGGGGCGGTCGGCGTACAGGCGCATCGGGCGGCTCCGGAGTCGAGGGGACGGTCCCCGGCATGGTGCGGCACCGCCGTCCGGACGGCGATCGGGGGCATTGAGCAAGAACGGTCGGGCACCGGGCGGCGGACCACGGCCAGACTCTGCGCATGGCCGAGAACGAGCAGGTGCCCGCCGGGCGCGACCGGCTCCGCGAGCTGCTCGACGCCGTGCTCGACGAGGACAACCACACGCTCACCGACATGGCCGGGGACGCGTTCGCGTCCCCGTGGCACTTCAGCCGGCAGGTCGCCCGGGGCGCGGGTGAGTCACCCGTCGCGCTCCGCCGGCGCGTCGTGCTCGAGCGCGCGGCCTGGCAGCTCCGGCAGGGGCGCAGCGTCACCGACGTGGCCTTCGCCGCCGGTTACGAGTCCGTCGAGGGGTTCAGCCGCGCGTTCGCCCGCGCCTACGGGCACACCCCGGGACACCTGGTCGGCCCGCGCACCCGCGACGAGCACTGGCTGCCCGCGCCGAACGGCATCCACTTCCACCCGCCGACCTCGCTGTGGGTGGCCGAGGAGCAGGGCCACCGCAGCGGGGACGAGGTGACCGCGCTGCTGGTCCACCACGACCTCGAGGACACCCGTGCGCTGCTGGACACGGTCAAGGGGGTGCCGGACGCGGAGTACCGGATGCCGCGGGCGCCCGGCCTGCAGGTGCTCCCGTGGGACGGGCCGGAGGAGTCAGTCGCCGCGGTGCTGGCCCACCTGGTCCGGACGACGGAGGTGTGGCTGGCCTCCGTGGAGGGCGCCGACCTCCCGGCCCAGGGCGGGGACGACCCGGGCGCCCTGCTGGCCCGGCACGACGCCGTCGCGCCGCGCTGGCTGGCCGCGGTGCGGGAGGTCTCCCGCCGCGGCGCGTGGGGCGACCGGCTGGTCGACGCGTTGTGCGACCCGCCCGAGTCCTTCGTGCTCGGGAGCGTGGTGGCGCACGTGCTCACGTTCAGCGCCCACCGCCGGCTGCTGGCCCGGCACTGGCTCCGGCAGGCCGGTGTCCCGGTCGACACCGGGGACCCGATCGAATGGCTCCGGAGGAGGACCCCGTGACCCGCACCGTCTTCTACACCGCCACCTCGCTCGACGGCTTCATCGCCGATCCCGACAACTCGCTGGACTGGCTGCTCTCCCGGGAGACCGACGAGAACGGGCCGATGGGCTACAAGGAGTTCATCCAGGGCGTCGGCGCGATGGCGATGGGCGCGACGACGTACCTGTGGGTCCGCGAGCACGACCCCGACTGGATGCCGGAGAAGCCCGCCTGGGTGTTCACCCACCGGGAGCTGGCCCCGATCGCCGGCGCGGACCTCCGGTTCACCGCCGGCGAGGTCGCGCGGGAGCACGCCGCCATGGTCGAGGCCGCCGGGCCGGACAGGGACGTGTGGGTGGTCGGCGGCGGGGACCTGGCCGGGCAGTTCGCCGACGCCGGCCTGCTCGACGAGGTCGTCGTGGCCATCGCGCCGGTCACCCTGGGCGGCGGTGCGCCCCTGCTGCCGCGCCGGATCGAGCTGGAGGTGCGCGAGGTGGAGCGCAACGGCGAGCTGGCCTGCATCCGCTTCGCCGTCCGACGCGAGCCGCCCGCCTGACCCGGCCCGTGTTCACCCCGTTCGGTGACCCCCGGGGCGGGTCCCGCGTGCCAGACTCCGATCACCACCGGTCCCGACCGGGCCGGCAATGACGCCGCGGCTCTCCCGTGACCCGGGGGCGCCGCACCGGGGACAGGGGTCGCACCGTGCACGTGGGAGTCGCTCGAGAGGTCAAGAACCATGAGTACCGGGTCGCCCTGACGCCGTCCGGGGTCACCGAGCTGGTCGCCGCCGGTCACGAGGTGCTCGTGGAGCACGACGCCGGCGCGGGGTCGTCGATCCCGGACGCGGACTTCGTGGCGGCCGGGGCGCGCATCGTGCCCAGCGCCGACGACGTCTGGGATGCCGCCGACCTGCTGCTGAAGGTCAAGGAGCCGATCGAGGAGGAGTACGCCCGCCTGCGCGCCGGGCAGACCCTGTTCACCTACCTGCACCTCGCCGCCTCGCGCGCCTGCACCGACGCGCTGCTCGCCTCGGGCACCACCGCCGTCGCCTACGAGACGGTGCAGCTCGACGGTGGGGCGCTGCCGCTGCTGGCGCCGATGTCCGAGGTCGCCGGGCGGATGGCCCCGCAGGTCGGCGCGCACACCCTCGAGCGGGCCCAGGGCGGGCGCGGCGTGCTGCTCGGCGGGGTGTCCGGCGTGCACGCGGCGAAGGTCGTCGTCCTCGGCGCCGGGGTGTCGGGGATGGCCGCCGCCACGATCGCGCTGGGCATGCAGGCGCAGGTCACCGTGCTCGACCGGGACCTGGAGAAGCTGCGCGCCGCCGACCGGCTCTACCGCGGGCACCTGCAGACCGTCGCCTCCAACGCGCTGGAGGTGGAGCGGGCGGTGCTGGAGGCCGACCTGGTGATCGGCGCGGTGCTGGTGCCCGGCGCCAAGGCACCCACGCTGGTCAGCAACGACCTGGTGGCGCGGATGAAGCCGGGCACGGTGCTGGTGGACATCGCCGTCGACCAGGGCGGCTGCTTCGAGGCCACCCGTCCCACCACCCACGACGACCCGACGTACGGCGTCCACGACTCGGTCTTCTACTGCGTGGCGAACATGCCCGGCGCGGTGCCGCACACCTCGACCTACGCGCTGACCAACGTCACGCTGCCCTACGTCCTCGCCCTGGCGAACCAGGGGACGGCGGCCGCCGTGGCCGCCGACCCGACGCTGGCCCGCGGGGTCAACGTCGTGGACGGGCACCTGGTGCACGCCAGCGTGGCGGAGGCGCACGGGCTGCCGTGGAAGCAGGTCACGGAGGTGCTGTCCTGACCGCCGTCGTCCCCGCGCCGCGCGCGGCCCCGGGCCCCGCCGTCGAGAGGGTGGTGACCGGGTACCTCGACCACCTCACCGTCGAGCGCGGCCTCGCCGCCAACACCATCGCCTCCTACCGGCGTGACCTCCGCCGGTACGCCGAGTTCCTCGCCGCCACGGGCGTGCGGGGGCTGGGGGAGGTGGGGGAGTCCGACGTCGCGGCGTTCCTCGTCGCGTTGCGGCAGGGGGACGACGACCACCCGCCGCTGTCGGCCACCTCCGCGGCCCGGGCGGTGGTCGCGGTGCGGGGGATGCACCGGTTCGCGCTGCTCGACGGTCTGGTGCCCGACGACGTCGCCGCGGAGGTCCGCCCGCCGGCCCCGGCCCGCCGGCTGCCCAAGGCGATCACCGTCGAGCAGATCGAGACCCTGCTGACCGCCGCCGCGCTGGAGGGGCCGCGCGGGCTGCGGGACCGGGCGTTGCTGGAGCTGCTGTACGGCACCGGGGCGCGCATCTCCGAGGCGGTCGGGCTGGCCGTCGACGACCTGGACCTGGCGTCGGCGGCGGTGCGGCTGGCCGGGAAGGGCGGCAAGGAGCGCGTCGTCCCGGTGGGGAGCTACGCCGTC
The DNA here is from genome assembly GCF_041028325.1 of Modestobacter sp. I12A-02662. NCBI lineage: Bacteria > Bacillati > Actinomycetota > Actinomycetes > Geodermatophilales > Geodermatophilaceae > Modestobacter > Modestobacter sp. I12A-02662. The sequence goes on from NZ_JABGDE010000007.1 coordinate 28,142, forward strand.
CGCGCCGTCGAGGACTACCTGGTGCGGGCCCGGCCGGCGCTGGCGGCCAAGGGACGCCCGGGAGCGCGTGGCGGCGCGCTCTTCCTCAACGCCCGCGGCGGGCCGCTGACCCGGCAGAGCGCCTGGTCGATCCTGCGCAGCGCGGCCGAGCGGGCCGGGCTGGACGTCGAGCTGTCCCCGCACACGCTGCGGCACTCCTTCGCCACCCACCTGCTCGACGGCGGCGCCGACGTCCGGGTCGTGCAGGAGCTGCTCGGCCACGCGTCGGTGACGACGACGCAGGTGTACACGCTGGTCACCGTCGAGCGGCTGCGTGAGGTGTACGCCACCAGCCACCCCCGCGCGCTGCGCTGAGACCGCCGCCCAGATCACCTCCCGGGAGGTGGTTCGGTTCGGGGGCGGGACTGCCGAGAAGAACGTCGGGAGAACGGACCGCGGCTTCCCCCCGCCGGACCTGCACGGCTCCCGACGTGCCCACCGACCGGCGGGCACGGGACCGTCGACCGGCAGATGCCGCCGGCCGCACACCTAGGGAAGAGGCGCAGCGATGTCGACACGAGCCGAGGCTGCGGGTTCCGCCATGGCACTCCCGCAGGTCGGGGACCCGGCCCGCGGCGGCGAGATGGGCGCCCCGGCCAGCCGTCTCGACCCTGCCCGGGCCCGTCAGCGCCCGCTGCCCACCCCTCCGCGGCTGGCCACGCACGGCCCGGCGAAGATCATCGCGATGTGCAACCAGAAGGGCGGCGTCGGCAAGACGACGTCGACCATCAACCTGGGTGCGGCGCTGGTGGAGCAGGGGCGCCGCGTGCTGCTGCTCGACCTCGACCCGCAGGGTGCGCTGTCGGTGGGCCTCGGCGTCCCCTCGCAGCACCTGGACCGGACGATCTACAACGCGCTGATGGAGCGCGGCACCTCGCTGGCCGACGTGCGGGTGCAGACCGGCATCGCCGGGCTGGACCTGGTGCCGAGCAACATCGACCTGTCCGCCGCCGAGGTGCAGCTGGTCAGCGAGGTCGCCCGCGAGCAGACCCTGACCCGGATCCTGGCCTCGGTGCGGGACGAGTACGACTACGTGCTCATCGACTGCCAGCCCTCGCTCGGCCTGCTGACCGTGAACGCGCTGACCGCCGCCGACGGCGTGATCATCCCGCTGGAGTGCGAGTTCTTCTCCCTGCGCGGCGTGGCGATGCTCGTGGACACGATCGACAAGGTCAAGGAGCGGCTCAACCCGTCGCTGGAGATCTCCGGGATCCTCGCGACCATGTACGACTCCCGTACGGTGCACTGCCGCGAGGTGTTCAGCCGGGTCGTCGAGGCGTTCGGCGACACCGTCTTCCAGACCGTCATCACCCGCACGGTGCGTTTCCCGGAGACCACGGTCGCCGGTCAGCCGATCACCACGTGGGCCCCGTCGTCGACCGGTGCGGCCGCGTACCGGGACCTGGCCAAGGAGGTCATAGCACTGTGAGCGAGCTCGCGAGCTCACCGATCAACCCAGCACACGGTGTCACGCGTGCGCCGAGCGCCAGCGAGGTGACCGTGTGACACGGCGCCCTGTTCTCCCGGGGGCGAACGAGCTGTTCCGCCGGACCGACAACCCGGCGTCCCAGGAGTCGGCGGTGACCGAGCTGCCCAGCCTGGCCGCCGCCCAGTCGTCGCCGGCCCTGCGCGGCAACAACCCGGCCCCGGTTCCGCCGGTGACCGCGACGTCCGCGCCGGAGCCGGGAGCGCCACCGCTCACGCTGGTGCCGGACGTCGCCGGGGGCGCGTCACGGATCGTCGTCGACGAGCTGGCCGCCCACCGTGCGGCGCTGCCCACGCCCGCGCCGAAGCCGGTCCGGGCGCGCACCGAGAAGGGCCGCACGCGCCACGAGGAGAAGATCACCGTCTACTGCTCGGCCGAGGAGCTGCTGGCCCTGGAGTCGGCGCGGTTGACGCTGCGCGGGCAGCACGGCGTCGTCGCCGACCGCGGCCGGATCGTCCGCGAGGCGATCGCGGTGCTTCTCTCGGACTACGAGCTGCACGGTGAGGACTCCGTCCTCGTGCGCCGCCTCCGCAAGCACTGACGCCCGCTCCTCGGGTCCGGGGCGCTGCGGATCACGTCCCTGGAGTTGCAGGGGTCCCGTCCGCACCGTGCGCGCCCGGGTCCCGTCGGTGCCCGCACCTACCCTCACCTGCGTGACCACGGAGGAGGCGGGCGACGGGCGGTTCACCGTCCGGCTGACCAACTTCGAGGGCCCGTTCGACCTGCTGCTGCAGCTGATCGGGAAGCACAAGCTCGACGTCACCGAGATCGCGCTGTCGAAGGTCACCGACGAGTTCATCGCCCACCTGCGTGCGCTCGGGGACGAGCTGGACCTGGACCAGGCCAGCGAGTTCCTCGTCGTGGCGTCGACGCTGCTCGACCTCAAGGCCGCCCGGCTGCTGCCCGCCGCGGACGTGGAGGACGAGGACGACCTCGCCGTCCTCGAGGCGCGTGACCTGCTGTTCGCCCGGCTGCTGCAGTACCGCGCGTACAAGCAGGCAGCGGCGTTCCTGCGCGGCCGGGAGGCCGACGCCGCGCGGCGCTTCCCGCGGGACGTCGCGCTGGAGCCGCGCTTCGCCGAACTGATCCCGGAGGTCCTGCTCGGGATCTCCCCGGAGCAGTTCGCGACGCTCGCGGCGCAGGCGCTCACCCCGAAGCCGCCGCCGACGGTCAGCGTGTCGCACCTGCACGCGCCGCCGGTCAGCCTCACCGAGCAGCTGGTGCTGGTCCGTAGCCGGCTCGCCGCCCGGGGGACGGCGACGTTCCGCGCGCTGTCGGGCGACTGCGCGCACACGCTGGAGGTGGTCGCCCGGTTCCTCGCGCTGCTGGAGCTGTACCGGCAGCAGCTGGTCACCTTCGACCAGGTGACGCCGCTGGGCGAGCTGCACGTGCGGTGGACCGGTCCGCCGCTGGTCGACGGCCGGCTGCCGGGTGTCGACGAGGACGTGGACGAACGCGTGGAGGAGTACTCGTGAGCGAGCCCGAGGAGCCGCGGTCCTTCTCCTGGGACCAGCTGGCGGCCGAGCTGGCTGCGGCGGAGCTGACGGCCGGCCAGGAGGACGACGAGGTCGCGGCGGAGGGCTGGGACACGGTGGCGGCCCGGCTGGCCGCCGACCTCCGCGCGCCCGCCGCCGCGCCGGCCGAGGATCCCGCCGCGGCGCGCCCGGTTCCCGCGGACCCGGCGGCCACGGAGGAGGCCGCCACCGTCGAGGAGGCGCCGGCCGCGCCGTTGGAGCGCGCCCCGCGGGTGCCGGTGGAGCTGATCGTCGTGCCCGAGCCGGAGGCCCGGGTGGAGGAGGCGGCCGCTCCGGAGGAGCCCGAGCGAGACGAGCTGCCGCTGGACGTCGGGGACCTGCGGGGTGGGCTGGAGGCGCTGCTGTTCGTCGTCGACGCCCCGATCGACGAGGTGTCGCTCGCCGCCGCGCTGCGCTGTCCGGTGCCGCGGGTGCGCCGGGAGCTCGCCGCCCTGGCCGCCGAGTACGACGAGCGCCGGGCCGGCATCACGCTGCGCCGGGTGGGGGAGGGCTGGCGCATCTACACCCGGGAGGACTTCGCGCCGGTGGTGGAGCGCCACCTGCTCGAGGGGCAGCGGAGCCGGTTGACCCAGGCGGCCCTGGAGACGCTGGCGGTCATCGCTTACCGGCAGCCGGTGACCCGGGCCCGGGTGTCGGCGATCCGCGGGGTGGGCGTGGACGCCGTCGTCCGGACGCTGGTCACCCGTGGCCTCATCCGGGAGGCCGGCTCTGATCCGGACACCGGTGGCGGGCTGTACGTGACGACGCCGCTGTTCCTGGAGCGGCTGGGGCTCACCGGCCTCGACGAGCTGCCCCCGCTGGCGCCGTTGCTGCCGGAGACGAGCACCGTCCTCGACGAGCACCCTGACGCTTCACAGCCGAGGTCCAGCCAGGACACGGGGTGCGTCCAGGGGAGTCGTCGATGCTGACAGACGACCGTCGGGAGGCACCGTGCAGACAGCAACGCTCATGGAGGAACCCCTCAGCGCGGACGAGCAGAGCAGGGTCCTCCTCGTCGTCGGTGGGCTGCCCGGCAGCGGCAAGACGACGCTCGTGCGGCGCCTCCTCGCGCAGGAGGTGTCCGGCGTCCGCGGCTACGACTCCGAGCAGGTCACCGAGCGGCTGCGCAGGGCGGGGGTCCGCCTGCCCTACCGCGTCCTGCGGCCGTGCGTGCACGCCTGGCACCGACTGCGGGTCCTCCGGGGCATCCGCGGTGGTACTCCGGTCGTCGTCCTCACCGACCCCTGGACCAGCGCCCGATGGCGCACCACCGTGCAGGAAGCGGCCCGTGACGCGGGCCGCCGGGTCCGGCTGGTGCTGCTCGACGCCTCCCGCGAGCAAGCCGAGCAAGGGCAGGCCGCTCGCGGCCGCGCCCTCTCGGCACGGGCGATGCGCCGGCACGCCGTCCGGTGGGCCTCTGCCCGGCCGAGCCTGGTCGGCACCGAGCACGTCACCACGGTGGACCGGGAAGCAGCCGCTCGGCTCACGCTCGAGGAGCTGATCACGGGCTGAGCCCGATGGCGGGACGGCGTCCCCGGGTGTCCGATGGGGCCTGCCCGTCTCCGCCCGCCGAGGAGTTGCCGTGCCGCGTCGCCGTACGTCCCTGTTCGCGCTGGCCACGCTGGTGGCCGGAGGCATCGCCGCGGCGGGCCCGGCAGCCGCGCAGGAGCCGCTCCCCGAGAAGCGGTCCCTCGCCATCGGCACCGGTGGAGCGGTCGCCACCGTCGACCCCGACGCCACCCGGATCGGCCTGGAGGTGCTCGCCGACGGCGGCAACGCGGCCGACGCCGCGGTGGCCGCGGCCGCCGCGCTGGGGGTCACCGAGCCCTACTCGGCCGGCATCGGCGGCGGCGGGTTCTTCGTCTACCACGACGCCGCGACCGGCACCGTGTCCACGATCGACGGCCGGGAGACCGCGCCGCTCGCGATGGGCGCGGACGCGTTCCTCGACGAGCAGGGCGATCCGCTGCCGTTCCAGGAGGCGGTCCAGAGCGGGCTGTCGGTGGGCACTCCCGGGACCCCGCTCACCTGGGCGCGGGCGCTGGAGCTGTTCGGCACCCTCCCGCTGTCCGAGGCGCTGGCGGGCGCCACCCGGTTGGCCGACGAGGGCTTCGTCGTCGACGAGACCTTCCGCCAGCAGACCGCCGAGAACGAGGAGAAGTTCCGCCGCTTCCCGGCCACCGTGGAGCTGTTCCTCCCCGGCGGCGCCCTGCCCGAGGTGGGCACCCGGCTCCGCAACCCCGACCTCGCGCGCACCTACGAGCTGCTCGCTGCCGAGGGCGTCGAGCCGATGTACTCCGGGGCGCTGGCGGAGGACGTCGTCCGGACGGCGCAGGACCCGACGGAGGCGCCGGGCACCGCCCCGGTCCGGGCGGGCCTGCTCGAGCTCGGCGACCTCGAACGGTACGAGGCACTCGTGCGCGAGCCGACCCGGATCGAGTACCGGGGCCTGGAGGTGTACGGGATGGCGCCGCCGTCCAGCGGCGGCTCGACCGTGGGGGAGGCGCTCAACGTCCTGGAGCGCTTCCCGCTGGCGGACGTGCCCGAGGACGCCGCGCTGCACCACTACCTGGAGGCCAGCGCGCTGGCGTTCGCCGACCGCAACGCCTACGTCGGCGACCCTGCCCACGTCCAGGTCCCGTTGGCCGAGCTGCTGTCCGACGAGTTCGCCGCCGAGCGCGCCTGCGGCATCGCGCCGGACCGCGCCCTGACCAAGCCGCTCCCCGCAGGCGACCCGGACGGCGAGTACGGCCCGTGCCCTGCCGAGGCCGCGGCAACCCCGCCGGCCGGCCAGGAAGGGCCCTCCACGACGCACCTCACCGTCGCCGACGCCGACGGGAACGTCGCCAGCTACACGCTCACCATCGAGCAGACCGGCGGCAGCGGCATCACCGTGCCCGGCCGCGGGTTCCTGCTCAACAACGAGCTGACCGACTTCACCTTCGCACCCGCCGACGTCAGCACGCCCGAGCCGAACCTGCCGGCGCCGGGCAAGCGACCGCGCAGCAGCATGGCGCCGACGATCGTGCTGCAGGACGGCGCCCCGGTGCTGGCCCTCGGCAGCCCCGGCGGGGCGACGATCATCACGACGGTGCTGCAGACGCTGGTCGGTCGGGTCGACCGGGACCTGTCGCTCCTCGACGCGATCGCCGCGCCCCGGGCCAGCCAGCGCAACGCGGCGGCCGGCCAGGCCGAGCCCGGGTTCATCGAGGCGCACGGCCCGCAGCTCACCGCGCTCGGGCACGCGTTCACCCCGACGCCGGAGATCGGGGCGGCCACCGGCATCGAGCTCCTCCCCGGCGGGCTGCTGCTCGCCGCCGCGGAGCCCGAACGGCGCGGCGGTGGCAGCGCCGGGGTGGTGCAGGACGTCCTGGTGGAGGCGGACGGGCTGGCGCCGGACCTCGGGTGACCGGCGGCGCGTTGTCGTTGCCCTCGGCGACACTGCCGGGGTGAACCGGATCGTCCTCGTGCGCCGGAGCCAGGGCGTGGTCGAGGCGGGGGAGCCCGGCGCGCACCCTCCGACGGTCACCCGGCTCGCCGCCGAGGAGCTCGCGGCCTTCGTCCGTGAGCGGGAGCGGTCGCCCGTGCGCTGGGTGTGGGACGACACGACCCGGTGGTATCCCGGGTTGCTGGCGGACGGCGTCCGGGTCGAGCGCTGCACCGACCTCCGGCTCGCCCACGCCGTCCTGCGCCGCTCGCCGTTCGTCGACCAGGCCCTGCTCACCGGCGAGGACACCGCCGGCTGGGACGCGCTGGCGCCGGTGACCGGGACGGACTCCGCGCTCTTCCCCCTCGACGACCCGGCCGACCGGCTCGACCCGGTCGCCGAGCTCGACCGCCAGCAGGCCGCCGTGGCGGCCTCCCGGCACGCCGGACGGCTCGGGCTGCTGCTGGCCGCCGAGTCCTCGGGGGCGCTGGCGGCCGCCGAGATGACCTCCGCCGGGCTGCCCTGGCGGGCCGACGTGCACGAGGCCCTGCTCGCCGAGCTGCTCGGCCCCCGCCCGGTGGCGGGGCAGCGACCGGCGGTGCTCGAGCGGCTGGCCGCCGAGATCCGCACCGCCCTGCGCGCCCCCGACCTGAACCCCGACTCGCCCGGCGCGCTGCTGCGGGCCCTGCAGACCGCCGGGCTGCCGGTGACCGACACCCGCTCGTGGACGCTCGAGCAGCTGGACCACCCCGTCGTCCCGGCGTTGCTGGAGTACAAGAAGCTGGCCCGGCTGATGGCCGCGAACGGCTGGGCCTGGCTCGACACGTGGGCGCGCAGCGGGCGGTTCCGCTCGTGGTTCGTGCCCGGCGGGGTGGTCACCGGGCGCTGGGCGTCGAACGGCGGCGGCGCGCTGTCGGTGCCCACGCAGGTGCGGCCGGCGGCGGTCGCGGACGAGGGCTGGCGGTTCGTCGTGGCCGACGTCGCCCAGCTGGAGCCGCGGGTGCTCGCCGGCATGAGCGGGGACGCGGCGATGGCCGAGGCGGCCCGCTCGACCGACCTCTACCAGGGCATGGTCGCCGGCGGGGCGGTGGCCACCCGGGCCGAGGCCAAGGTCGGGATGCTCGGCGCGATGTACGGCGGCACCCGGGGCGAGAGCGGGCGCATGATGCCGCGGCTGACCCGCCGGTACCCCCGGGCGATCGGGCTGGTGGAGGAGGCCGCCCGCGCGGGCGAGCGGGGCGAGGTGGTGCACACCCTGCTCGGCCGGGGCTCCCCGCGCCCCACCGGCGCGTGGGCGGAGCGCGCGGTCGGGCTCGGCGAGCCGCCCGAGGACGCCGGCCCCCGCGACGAGCTGGACCGGCACCGCCGCGCCTGGGGACGCTTCACCCGCAACTTCGTCGTCCAGGGCACCGGCGCGGAGTGGGCGCTGTGCTGGCTGGCCGACCTCCGCAACCGGCTGTGGCGGCTGCGGGCGGCGGGCCGGGTGGAGGAGCGGCCGCACCTGGTGTTCTTCCTGCACGACGAGGTCGTCGTGCACACCCCCGAGGAGCTCGCCGACGACGTCGCCGCCGAGGTGCGCCGGGCCGCGGCCGAGGCGGGCCGCCTGCTGTTCGGCTCGTTCCCGGTGGACTTCCCGCTCGACGTCGCCGTCGTCCGGTCCTGGGCCGACGCGGACTGACCCGCGTCAGCCGGCCAGCACGTGCGACAGCAGCGGGGACCGCCGCAGCGCGACCGGCCGGCCGGCCCGGCCCGCCGCGTCGAGGTGGTCGCGCAGCAGCTCCAGCGCCGGACCGGACAGACCGGTCACCGAGCCCGCGTCGATGCCGTCGACCGGCACCGGCTCACGCCCGTACCGCCGCAGGAAGGAGTCGACGGCGGCCGCGTCGACCTCCCCGGCCAGGCACAGCACCCGGCCGCCGGCGGTGTTGAGCAGGCGGACGAGCCCGCGCGCCGCCGTCGGCGCGTCGAACGGGGGAGCGGTCACCACCCCAGTGTGCCCGCGGGACCGGCCACCGACCGGGGGACCTGCGGGGCGGAGCCGCGACACGCCCGGGGAAGTACGGAGGCAGGCAGGTGGCCTGGGCAACGGCCGGGAGGGGGAGGATCGGCCGCGTCCGGGCACCATCGCCGCCCAGGGGGACGACGTCATGACGCGCTCCGGCGTGCGCTCCGCCGTCGACGTCTTCGGCGGCACCCCCGCCGTCATCGGGCACCGCGGTCTGGGCCGGGGTGTGGTGTCCGGCCACCGGGAGAACACGCTCGCGTCCTTCGCCGCGGCCGCCGAGCTCGGGCTGCGCTGGGTGGAGGTCGACGTCCGCCGGACGCTGGACGACGTCCTGGTGATCGCGCACGACCCCGTCTACCCCGACGGCAGCTCCGTCTCCGGGCTCACCGCCGCAGCGGCCGACCGGCACGGGGCGCTGCGCCTGAGCTCCCTGTTCGAACGGCTGCCCCCGGGCGTCGGGGTCAACGTGGACCTCAAGTCCCCGATCGACGACAGCCTGCGCCCGCCGTCCCGGACCGCGGCCGGACTGCTCGGACCGGTGGTGGCGGCCGAGGCCACCCGCCGACGGGTGCTGGTCTCGTCGTTCGACCCGGCCGCGCTCCACCGGGTGCGCTCGTCGGCGCCGCGGGTGTCCCTGGCGTGGCTGACCTGGCGGCAGTTCCCGCTGGAGACGGCGGTGGCCGGCTGCGCGCACATGGACGTCGACGTCCTCGCCCTGCACGTCGGGTCGCTGGCCCGGGACCCCCGGGCCCGCAGGGCGGGCGCCGCGTTCGAGACCGCACTCGACGCCGCGGTCGACACGGCCGCCGTCGAGCGGGCCCTGTCGCACCTGCACGACTGCGGCCGGCAGCTGCTCGTGTGGTGCCCCGACGTGGACTCGGCCCGGCTGCTGGTCGAGGCGGGCGCCGACGCGGTGGTCGTCGACTCGGTTCCCGGCGCGCTCGCCGTCCTCTCCTCGACCTGAGCGACCGCCACGCTGGGTACCAGACCGACAGCGGGCGTGCGTCCTGCCCCCTCTATCGTTGAGCCGGATGAACGCGGACGCCGCTCCTGCCGATGCCCAGGCCGTGGCCGGAGCACCGCCGCAGGCACCGCTGCCCGGCAGCTTCTACGAGGCGCTGTTCGCGCACGCCCTCGACGGCGTCCTGGTGGGCTGGCCCGACGGGCGGGTGTTGCGGGCCAACGCGCGCGCCTGCCAGCTGCTCGGCCGGTCCGAGGACGAGCTGGTCCGGCTCGGCCGGAGCGGCATCGCCGACCCGTCCGACCCGCGGTGGGCCGCGGCCGTGGAGACCCGAGCACGCACCGGCGCCTTCCGCGGCCTCCTCCGGATGCAGCGGGGGGACGGGTCCGCCTTCCCGGCCGAGGTCACCAGCGCCGCCTACCTCGAGGGCGGCACCCCCCGCGCGTACGTCAGCTTCCGGGACCTGAGCGCCGAGGAGGCGGAGGCGGTCCGGACCGTGGACGACCGGCGGGCCGCGGCCGAGGTGGTCGACAGCCTCGAGGCGATCAGCGACATGTACATCGGCGTCGACGCCGACTGGACGATCACCTACATCAACGGCCAGGCCGAGCGTCGGCTCGGCGTGACCCGGCAGCAGGTCCTCGGCGGCGACCTGTGGCAGGCCTTCCCGACCCTGCTCGGCTCGCCGTTCGAGGAGGCCCACCGGCGCGCGGCGGCCACCGGCCGCCCCACGACGGTGGAGGCGCACTACGCGGCGGCCGACCTGTGGTGCGAGGTGCGCGCCTACCCGCTGCGCCGGGGCGGCATCGGCATCTACTTCCGGGACGTCGCCCGGCGGCGGGAGGCGGAGCAGGAACGTGAGGGCCTGCTCGCCGCGGAGCGCGCCGCGCGGGCCGAGGCCGAGCAGGCCCAGCAGGAGCTGGCGCACCAGGCCACCCACGACGAGGTGACCGGGCTGCTGAACCGGACCGGGCTCCTGCAGCAGGTCGACCGGCTGCTGGCGGCCCGTCCGGGGGACCGCCTGACGGTCATGTTCATCGACCTGGACCGGTTCAAGCTGGTCAACGACAGCTTCGGTCACGGCACCGGCGACCGGCTGCTGGCCGTGTTCGCCAACCGCCTGCGGGACCTCGCCGAGCCGGCGCACCTGGTGGCCCGGTTCGGCGGCGACGAGTTCGTGGTGGCCATGGTGGGCGTGTCCGCGGAGGAGGCCGGGGCGCTGGGCGAGCAGGTGATCGCGGCCAGCCGGGAGACGGTCGAGGTGGGTCCGCAGCTGCTGGTCACCGCCAGCATCGGGCTCGCCACGGCGCTGGACGGCGCGGACCTGGACAGCCTGCTGCGGGACGCCGACGCCGCCCTGTACCGCGCCAAGGACGCCGGCCGGGAGCAGCTCGCCTGGTTCGACGAGGACATGCACGCTCAGTCGGTGCGCCGCGTGGAGACCGAGCGCGACCTCCGCGACGCCCTGTTCCGGCAAGAACTGGTGGTGGACTACCAGCCCGCCTACGACCTGCGCGGCGGCGCGGCCACGCACGTGGAGGCCCTGGTGCGCTGGCGGCACCCGGTCCGCGGCCTGCTCCCGCCGCAGGAGTTCATCCCGGTGGCGGAGGAGTCCGGGCTGATCCACCGGGTGGGGGAGTGGGTCCTGGCGCGCGCCGTCGAGCAGGCCGCGTGCTGGGCGGACGTGCCGGGCCTGCGGGTGTGGGTCAACGTCTCCCCGCAGCAGCTCGCGGTCTCGGGTCTCGCGGAGCTGCTGGCCGCCCGCCTGGCCCGGGCCGGCCTGCCGGCGGAGCGGCTGGGCATCGAGGTCACCGAGTCGACCCTGGCTGACGCGTCCCGGCTCATCCGGACGCTGCAGGAGGTCCGGGCGATGGGGGTGGCCGTGGCGATCGACGACTTCGGCACCGGGTACAGCTCGCTGGCCCGGCTCACCGCCTGCCCGATCGACGTGATCAAGATCGACCGGTCGTTCGTCGCCGACCTCGGCACGGCCCGCGGTGGCGCGGTGCTCTCCGGCATCGTGACGCTGGCCCACGCGATCGGTGCGCACGTCATCGCGGAGGGGGTGGAGGCCCCTGAGCAGCTGAGCGCCCTCCGGGCCCTGGGCGTCGACTCGGCCAGCGGGTTCCTGCTCGCCCCGCCCGCGCCGCCGGCCCAGGTGCCCCTGACGCTGGCACCCGGGGACGCCGGCGGCTGATCCGCGCGGGCTCTCAGTGGGTTCTCAGTGCCTCCCGCTGGACTGTCGCCGTCCACGACGGAGACCGACAGCACGGAGCCGTGCCCCATGACCGCCCTGCAGTTCCGCACCGCCACCTCCTCGGCCGCGCTCGCCGCCGAGCTCGCCGCGACGACCCGCGGCCCCGTCCTGACCCCCGGGGACGACGGGTACGCCGCGGCCCTGGCCACCTTCAACCTCGCCACCCAGCACCGCCCCGAGCTGGTGCTCGTCGCGGCGGACGCGGCCGACGTCGCAGTCGCCGTCCGGGTGGCCGCCCGGACCGGCCGGCGGGTCGCCGTCCAGGCGACCGGCCACGGCGCCGCCGCGGCCGGGCCCGGGACGATCCTCGTCTCCACCCGCGAGCTCACCGACCTCTCGATCGACGCCGACCGGCGCACCGCGACCCTCGGCGCCGGCGTCCGCTGGCAGCAGGTCCTCGACGCGGCGGCGCCGCACGGGCTGGCCGCGCCGGCCGGGTCCTCGCCCGGTGTCGGCGCCGTCGGGTACACCCTCGGCGGAGGACTGAGCCCGGTGGGCCGCACCGTCGGCTTCGCCGCCGACCACGTGCGCTCGTTCGAGGTGGTCAGCGCCGCCGGGGAGCTGCTGCACGTCGACGCCGGCTCCCACCCCGACCTGTTCTGGGCGCTGCGCGGCGGGGGCGCGGCGTTCGGCCTCGTGACCGCCATGACCATCGACCTGTTCCCGGTCCGCACGCTGTACGCCGGTGGGCTGTTCTACTCCGCCGAGGTGGCCCGCACGGTGGTGCACCGCTGGCGGGACTGGACCCGCGGCCTGCCGGAGACGGTGAGCACCTCCATCGCCCGGCTGGAGCTCCCGCCGGCCCCGGAGCTCCCCGAGCCGCTGCGGGGCCGCTCGGTCGTCCACGTCCGGTTCGCCTTCGTCGGCGACGCCGCGGAGGGCGCCGGGCTCCTCGCGCCGATCCGGGCCGCGGCCACCCCGCTGCTGGACACCGTCGGGGAGCTGCCGTTCGCCGCCCTCGGTGCGGTGCACGCCGACCCGGTCGACCCGCTGCCGGCGATGGAGCGCGGCTCGCTGCTGGCCGACCTGCCGCCGGCCGCGGTCGAGGCGTTCGTCGACGTCACCTCCCCGGCCACCGGGCTGCCGATCATGGTCGCCGAGCTCCGGTTGCTGGGCGGGGCGCTGCGCCGCCCGCCGGCCGTGGCCAACGCGGTCGGGGGCCGGTCCGCCGCCTACTCGCTGCTGGCGGTCGGCGTGCCGGTGCCGCCGATCGCCGCGCTGGTGCCCGAGGCGCTGGAGACCGTCGTCGCCCGGCTGGCGCCGTGGTCGACCGGTGGGGCGCTGGTGAACTTCGCCGGCGGCACCGACCGGGTGGCCGTGGAGCGGGTCCGGCAGGCCTTCGGTGCGGAGACCTGGGAGCGCCTGGTGGCGCTGCGGGCCGCGACCGACCCGGACGGCGTGCTCTCGCCGGCGGCCCGGTGGTCGGTGGACGCCGAGCCGGTCGTGGTGCTCACCGACCCGGAGCAGGCCGGCCGGCAGCCGGTCGGCCCACCAGCTCCCCGAGCAGGGAGCTGACCTCGGCCCGCGACAGCCGGCGCCCGTCCGCGCAGTGTCGCTGGAACTCCTCGGGGGGCAGGGCCGCGGTGATCGCGGCCGCCTCCCGGGGGCCGTCGACCGGGTCCATCCGGGCCGGGTCGAAGCCCACCCTGTCCCCGTGGGCACCGGCGGCCCCGGCGAGGAGCGCGGCCTCCCGGCCGCGGCCGGCGAGCGCGAGGGCGCAGGCGGTGGTGTGCAGCAGCACCAGCCAGGACGTGACGTCGCCCTCGGCGTCCAGCGGGCCCCGCATGTGGGCGCCGGCCGCCACGGCCTCGGCCAGGTCACCGGTGTCGATCGCGGCCTTCATCAGCGCCCAGGTCGTGGAGATGGCGCCCCAGGCGTGGCCGGCCTCCTCGGCGACGGCGACCGCCTCGCGCAGCACCGGCAGCGCGCCGCCGACGCCCGTCGAGCGGCGCGCCATGCCGAGGATCATCAGCGCCTCCGCCTCGATCCAGCGTTCGCCGCAGGCCCGGGCGGACGCCACCGCCTGCTCCGCGCGGGCGACCACCTCGGCCGGCTCCCCGCCGAAGCTGACCAGGTGGGCGGTCCACGCCGCGACGTGGGCGGCGAGCGCGGGGTCACCGCTCGCGGCGGCCAGCCGCCCGGCCAGGGGCATGACCTCCCGGGCGGTGCCCAGGTCGGCGGCGAGGTAGCTGAGGCTGCCCAGCCCGGCCATCGCCCGGGCCCGGCGGGCGGCCGCCGTCCGGTCGCCCGGGGGCGCGTCGCCGGCGGTGATGAGCGCGGTGCGGGTGGCGACCAGGCCCTCGGCGATGTCCCCGGCGCGGTACCAGGACCAGGCCAGCGCGCCGCACAGGTCGAGCAGGTACTCGCCGTCCCCGGCCTCCGCGGCCGACGCCAGCGCGGTGCGCTGGTCGGGCCGGCCCCGGCGGAGCTCCTCCAGTGCCCGGGCCGCCTCGGGGCCCCGGGCCCGGCGCGCCGCCGAGGTGCACCACTGCAGCACGTGCCTCCGGTGCCGCAGCCGGGTCTCCGCCAGCTCGTCGCGCCCGCTGTGGGTGGTGGCGAAGGAGCGCAGCGTCTCCAGCAGCCGGTAGCGCCGCGGCCCCGGTCCGGGCACCGTCGTCACCAGGGAACGGCGGACCAGGCTGCCGACCAGCTCCACCACCGCGGAGCCGGGGACCGGGACCGCGGCGACGGCGGCGGCGCCCGGCAGGTCGAACCCGTCGGGGAAGACGGCCAGCCGGCGGAACAGCTCGGCCTCGCGCGCGTCCAGCGAGCGGTAGCTCCACTCCACGGTGTCCTCGAGCCCGCGCTGGTGGGCCGGCGCGCCACGCCGGCCGCGCAGCAGGGTGAACCGGTCCGCGAGCCCCTCGGCGAGCTGGTCCACCGACAGCACGCGGACCCGGGCCGCGGCGAGCTCCAGCGCCAGCGGCAGCCCGTCGAGCTCGGTGGCGATCCGCCGGACGACCTCCAGCTCGCCCGGCCCCGGGTGCCAGTCGGGGGCGGCCGCGTGCGCGCGGCGGGTGAACAGCTCGACCGCGTCGCCGGCCGGGTCGAGCGGCGGCACGTCGACCGTCGTCTCGCCGTCCACGTCCAGCACCTCCCGGCTGGTGACCAGCACGGTCAGCGCCGGGCAGCGCGGCAGCACCGTGGCGACCAGGGCGGCGACCGCGTCGACGAGGTGCTCGGCGTTGTCCAGCACGAGCAGCCCCGGCCGGGTGCCGAGCACGGCCGCCAACCGGTCCGCGTCCGGGATGCCGGGCAACCCGAGGGCGTCGGCGACCGTGGCGGCGAGCAGCGCCGGGTCCGAGAGCGCGGCCAGCTCCACGAACCAGGGGCCCTCGTCGTCCTGCCGCCGGCGGGCGACCTCCACGGCGAGCCGGGTCTTGCCGACCCCGCCGGGGCCGGTGAGGGTCAGCAGGCGGTTCGCGCGCAGGGCGGCGCCGACCTGCCCGACCAGGTGCTCGCGGCCGACCAGGTCGGTGAGCGGGGTGGGCAGCCGGGACGGCGGGCCGGGCGATCGCGGCGTGGACGCCGGCACCGCGGCCTGGCTGCGCACGGTCTCCTCGACCGCCACCAGGCCGGGCCCGGGGTCCAGGCCCAGCTCCTCGGCCAGCACGCCGCGCACGGTCCGCAGCGCGGCCAGCGCATCGGACTGCCGGCCGCTCCGGTAGAGCGCGAGCGCCAGCAGCTCCCAGCCCCGCTCGCGCAGCGGGTGCCGGGCGGTGTGCTCCTGGGCGCGGCCGACCACCTCCGCGTGCCGGCCGGTGCGCAGCAGCGCGTCGAGCAGCTCCTCGGTGGCGGCGAGCCGCAGGTCCTCCAGCCGGGCCACGTCCGGGACCAGCGCCGGCAGGTGACCCACGTCGGCGTAGGCCGGCCCGCGCCACAGCTCCAGCGCCCCGGTGAGCAGCCGGGCCGCCGTGGCGGGGTCGCCGGCGGCGAGGGCGGCGCAGCCCCGGCTGCTCAGCTGATCGAAGCGGGTCGCGTCGACCGAGCCCGGCGGCACCTGCAGCGCGTAGCCGGGCCCGCGGCGGACCAGCACCTGGGGCGGGTCGCCGCGGC
This sequence comes from Modestobacter sp. I12A-02662, assembly GCF_041028325.1. NCBI lineage: Bacteria > Bacillati > Actinomycetota > Actinomycetes > Geodermatophilales > Geodermatophilaceae > Modestobacter > Modestobacter sp. I12A-02662. The sequence goes on from NZ_JABGDE010000007.1 coordinate 43,887, forward strand.
GGCGGCCCGGTTCAAGAGCAGCGCGCAGCTGGGAGACGTAGTAGTGCAGGGTCGCGACGCCGGGCGGGTCGTCGTCCGGCCAGACGTCGGCGCGCAGCTGGTCGGCCGGGACCATCCGCGGGCCCGCGGCGATCAGGCAGGCGAGGACGGCGCGCTGCTTGGGTCCGCGCAGGTCGACGGGGGCGCCGTCCAGGGTGGCCGTGACCGGGCCGAGCACGTGCAGGTCGAGCGCCAATCGATCTCCCTCGCCGCGTGCCCGGTCAGCGGGGAACCCTGTCGCCTCCCCGACCGCCCGGTCAAGGACTTCGGGCGCCGCCCCGTGCTGAGCGACGCCACGGTGCGAGCGAGCGGTGCTCGGCAGATAGCAGAGCGTGACGGAAGGCCGCTCCCGGAACCGGATCGGTCACCGCCGTGGCCTCCGGTCGGCGCCGCGGGGCCGGTCCGTCGGGAGAGTGCGGTCATCCCCCGCGACTGGCGGGGGGCAGGGGGAGGACAGGGGAGATGGCCGATCGGATTCCCACGTACGTCTACGCCGGTGATCCCATCTCGCAGGCCGGGGTGGTCAGCCAGCTCCGCCCGCGGTCCGAGGTCCGCATCGTCGAGGAGACCGACCTGGACCGGGCCCGCGTGGCCGTGATCGTCGCCGACGTGGTGGACGCCGAGAGCCGACGGGTGCTGCGCGCGGTGCAGCGGGGCGGCGTCCCGCGGACCGTCCTGGTCGCCGGGACGCTGGACGACGCCGCGGTCGCGGCCGCGGCGCGGGCCGGCGTCTCGGGCCTGCTCCGGCGGACCGAGGCGACCGCGGAGGCGCTGGTGCGGGTGGTCGTCCGGGCGGCCGCGGGGCGGGGCGAGGTCCCGGGCGGCCTGCCCGCCGCCCCGGCCGACCGGGTGCACCGCCGGGTCCTCCCGCCCCCGGGCCTCGCCCTCCGCGGGCTGTCCGACCGGGAGACGCAGGTGCTGCGGCTGGTCGCCGACGGCCACGACACCGCCGAGATCGCCGCGGTGCTGTGCTACAGCGAGCGCACGGTCAAGAACGTCCTGCACGCCGTCACCAGCCGGCTGCAGCTGCGCAACCGCTCGCACGCGGTGGCCTACGCGCTGCGCGAGGGGCTGATCTGACGGGACCGCCTACCGGGGGGCGGTCCGCACGATGCCCCGCCGCTGGGCGACGAGCACCGCGGTGAGCCGGTCGCTGACGCCGAGCTTCCGGTAGATGTTGCCGGTGTGCTTGCCCACCGTCCGGACCGAGCAGCCGAGCCGGTGGGCGACGGCGGCGGCGGTGAGGCCCTCGGCCAGGCACAGCAGCACGCTCACCTCGCGCCCGGTGAGACCGGCCTCGCGGGCGCCGGCCTCCCGGGTGCCCGGCCGGCCGTCGTCGTCCCCCCGCCACCGGCCCATCACCCGCACGTGCCGGTCCATGGCCCGCAGCAGCGGTTGGACCGCCGCGGCGAGGGCCAGCTCCCGGTCGTCGTAGTCCCGGCCGGGCCGGGAGAAGGCGAACGCGCACACCTCGGTCGGACCCCCGCGCAGCGGGAGGCTGATCATCTGGTCCCAGCCGCGCAGGTCCGCGAGGAACGCCCGCGCCGGGGAGCGGTGCCAGCTCTTCCAGCCGCCGGCCGAGGTCTGGGCCGTGGCCGGCGTGAGGTCGCCCGCCGCGTTCGCGACCATCAGCGGGTGCTCGAAGCGCATCGCGTGGGTCGCCCCGATCAGCAGGGGGACGTCCGCCGGGCTGAAACCGCAGGACCGGATGTCGGTTCGACCGGTCCGCCACGTCGTCCGCTGCAGGACCGCTCCGGGGGAGTCCAGCCGCGGGCAGAGGAACGAGAAGACCGCCTCGGCGGGCAGCTGCGGGCCGTCCAGCCGGTCGAGCACGTCGATCGTGAAGTCGGTGATCTCCTGGACGGTCGACTCCATCGCGAGCCTCCGATGACACCTGCGCCGGCGCGGGCCCCGGGTCGAGCGCCGGGCGTGGGGTCCGGCTGTCCGCTCGAGCGGGATCGACTGTCCTCGGGAGTGCGGGGTGCGTCAACGGTCCGTGCGCCCGCGCGTGCACGCCGTTGCCGCCCGGGCGTGTCGCCGTACGTACTTGTGCGTAGAGACGCCCGAGTTCCGACTCTCTAGCGTCCGTCCCGGGGGCGGCAGTCCGCTGCCATGGGGGGAACCGATGTCACTCGTCGTCGTGCACCTGCGTTGGGACGGAGTCGACCCGGAGCAGTACGAGCAGCTCTGCCGGGCGCTGCCGGAGGGCCCGGGTTCACCGCCGGGCTGCCTCGCCCGGCAGCGACGGCGACAGGGCAGCGCGGTGCTGGGCACCGAGGTCTGGGGCGACGAGTGGCAGGCCGAGCTGTTCGTCGCCGACCTGGACGACCTGCTGGCACCGACCGGGCTCGGCCGGCCGCAGGTCGTGGCCTTCGCCGTCCCGGACTGCTTCGGCGTGAGCTACGGGGTCCGGCCGGCGGGGGTGCGCCGGCCGGCGTCCGCGCCGGTCGTGCCGCATCCCCGGTCGCCGGCGGACGCCCGGTCGGCGCGCGGCCCGCACTGAGCCTGGAACGGGCGTCGTCGACGAGGTAACGTTGACAATCCATTAGCCCATTGCGAGGGTGGCTCGCAGGGGGCCGGTCGGTGCGGACCGCGGGATCGACCCGCTGACGTTCCCGACGACCTGGAGAGACAGTGCCCCCGTTGCACGAGATCGCCCACCTCGGCCACGTCGAGCTGCGCACGCCGGTGCTCGAGGAGAGCGTCGAGTTCTTCACCCGGTACCTCGGGTTGACCCGGACCGGCGAGGTCGGGGACTCCGTCCTCCTGCGCGCCTGGGACGACTACGAGACCACGACGATCAAGCTGACCGGCCACCGGACCTCCGGGGTGGGGCGCACCACCCTCCGGGCCGCCGGCCCCGAGGCACTGGCCCGCCGCGTCGCGGAGATCGAGGCCACGGGGCGGGCACCGGCTGGACCGACGGCGACCCCGGCTACGGGCCCACCTACGTCTTCACCGACCCCGACGGCCACGAGTTCGGCCTGTACTACGAGTCCGAGTGGTACACCCCGCCGGCCGAGCTGCGGCCGTCGCTGAAGAACCAGGCCCAGGCGCTGCCGGACCACGGGGTCGCCGTGCGGCGGCTGGACCACGTCAACTGGCTCGGGGTCGAGCCGGTGGTGAACCGCGACTTCCTGCGGGACACCCTCGGCGCCCTGGTCACCGAGCAGATCGTGCTGGACAGCGGCGAGGTCGCCGGCAAGCTGGCCGGTTTCGACGAGCGCACCATCGACCGGCTGGTGGACGGCACGCACCGGCACGCCCGGCGGCGGGCGGACGAGATGGCCGCGGCGACCGAGCAGCTGCTCGAGCTGGGCGTGCCGGCGCGGATCGCGCCGGCCGCACGGGACCTGCTGGCCGCCCTGCGGGACGCGGGCTCCCCGCACTGACGACGACGGCCACCCCTGCTGGAGGGCGCCGCCCGAGGCGCCCCGGGAGCCGGTCCGCGCGGCTAGAGTCCCGCGGCATGGCACTGCGGGTGCTCGTGGCGGACGACAACTACCTCGTGCGCGAGGGCCTCGCGGCGCTGCTGGCCGAGGCGGAGGACGTCGAGGTCGTGGGCGCGGTGGCCGACCCGCAGGCGCTGCTGTCCGCCGTCGCCGCGGAGCTGCCGGACGCCGTCCTGACCGACATCCGGATGCCGCCGACGTTCACCGACGAGGGCATCACCGCCGCCCGGCGGATCCGCGCGGAGCACCCCGCCATCGGGGTGGTCGTGCTCTCCCAGTACGTGACCGGCGACGACCCGTACGAGCTGCTCAAGGACGGCGCGGCCGGGCTGGGCTACCTGCTCAAGGAGCGCGTCTCCGACCTCGCGGAGCTGGTCCGCGCGCTCCGTGAGGTCGCCCGCGGGGGCTCGGTGCTCGACCCCCGCGTGGTGGAGGAGCTGATGGCGCGCCGGGCCGGCGACGCGCGCTCGCCGCTGCGCGACCTCACCGACCGGGAGCACGAGGTGCTCGCGGCCATGGCCACCGGCCGGACGAACGGCAGCATCGCGCGGACCCTGTACATGAGCGAGCGGGCGGTGGAGAAGCACGTCGGCGCGGTGTTCACCAAGCTGGGGCTGAGCGAGGAGGACGACGTCAACCGGCGGGTCATGGCGGTCCTGACCTTCCTCGACGCCACCGCGCGCACCCGGTCCTGAGCCCGGCGGCACGTCGTCCGCCCCGTCCCGACAGGAGCACGTATGGCCTTCCGCGACCTCATGGCGCGCCTCGGCGCCGGCAACGCCACCGTCGACGCCGTCCTCGACCACCCCGAGACCACGCCCGGCGGCAGCGTCTCGGGCACCGTCACCGTGACCGGCGGCAGGATCCCCCAGGACGTCCGCGAGGTCCGGGTCGAGCTCGTGGCCACCGTCGAGGTGGAGTCGGGGGACAACACCTGGCGGGAGGACGTCACCTTCGGCACCACCGCGGTCGGCGGGGCGTTCCGCGTCGAGCCCGGCGAGCAGCGGAGGATCCCGTTCAGCTTCCGGGTGCCGCTGCAGTGCCCGTTCACCTCCCTGGACGGGTGGCGCCTGCACGGCATGAAGGTGGGGCTGCGCACCCGCGTGGACATCCCCGAGGCGGTCGACCCCGGCGACGTCGACCCGGTCGAGGTGCTGCCGCTGCCGGTCCAGCGCACCGTGCTGCAGGCCCTGACCGCCCGGGGCTTCTCGTTCAAGGGCGCCGACGTGGAGAAGGGCCGGCTCCGCGGCAGCGACCTGCCCTTCTACCAGGAGGTCGAGTTCGCCCCGCCGCGCGACCTGCGCGGGCGGGTCAACGAGCTCGAGGTGACCTTCCTGGCCGACCCGCAGGGGGTCGAGGTGGTGCTCGAGGTCGACCGCCGGGGCGGGCTGCTCACCGAGGGACGGGACGTCGGCGGCCGGGTGCACGTCGGCCACGCCGACACCGACGTCGCCGCGGTGGGCGCACGGCTCGACGCCGCGATCCGCCAGCTGGGGGCCCGGCGCGGCTGGCTGTGACCGGGCCGCGGTCGACCTCCCCGCGCGCATGCCGACGCCGGGCCGGACGGAGCGCTCCTGGGGGGAGCGGCGGGCCACGCTGACCACGGTCGCCGGTCTGGTCGCCTTCGTCGCCGCCACGTACGCGGCCGTCGTGGGCGGCGGGAGTCTGCTCCTGGGGTCTCCCGGGGCGCCCTCGCCGGCGCTGTCCGTCGTGGCCACCGCGGTGGTCGCCCTGGGCATCGAACCGGTGCAGACCCGGCTGGAGCGCCGGGCGGCCCGCCGGACCTGGGCCGGCCGGCCGTCCCCGGAGGAGGCGCTCCGCCGCTTCCGGGCCGCGACCGGCGCGGCCGTTCCGGCACCGGAGCTGCCCGGCCGGATCGCCCGCACGCTGGCGGAGGCCACCGGCGGGGCCCAGGCGCAGGTGTGGCTCGACGTCCGCGGCCGGCCCGCGCTCGTCGCCGCGGAGCCGCCGGGCGCCCCGGACGGCGGCGACGGCCCGGTGCAGGTGCTGGAGGTCCGGCATGCCGGGGAGCGGCTCGGCGAGCTGCGGCTGCACCGGCCCGCGGGGCGCCCGGTCACCGCCGTCGAGGAGCGGCTGGTCGGCGCCCTGGCCGGGCAGGCCGGGCTGGCCTTGCGCGGAGCGCGACTGCGGGCCGAGCTCACCGACCGGCTCGCCGAGCTGTCGGCCCGCGCCGAGGAGCTGCGGGCCTCCCGGGAACGGCTCGTGGTCGCTCAGGACGCCGAACGGCGGGGGCTGGAACGCGACGTCCACGACGGGGCGCAGCAGCACCTCGTCGCGCTCGCCGTGCAGCTCCGGCTCGTCCAGGCGGTCGCCCGGCGGGACCCCGGCCGCGCCGCCGAGCTGCTGGCACAGCAGGCCGCCGCGGCGCACACCGCCGTCGACACCGTGCAGGCGCTGTCCCGCGGCATCTACCCCGCCGTCCTGACCGAGCGGGGCCTGCCCGCCGCGCTGGCCGCGGCCGCGGCGGCCAGCCCGATCCCGGTGCGCGTCTCGGCCGACGGCGTCGGCCGGTACCCCGCGGGGGTCGAGGCGGCGCTGTACTTCACCGGCCTCGAGGCGTTGCAGAACGCGGTCAAGCACTCCGGCGCCCGGCAGGTCCGCGTCCGGGTGATGGTCGACGCCGGGGACCTGGTGCTCACCGTGGCGGACGACGGCCGCGGCTTCGGCCCCGGGGTGGACCCGGGCGCCGGACTGGTGAACATGCGGGACCGCCTGGACGCGGTCGGCGGCTCCCTGCTGGTCGAGGCCGCCCTGGGCCACGGGGTGCGGGTCCGGGCGACGGCGCCGACCGAGCCGGACGCGGGAGGCTGAGTGCGCCGGCACCTCGCCTGGGGGCTGTGCGGGCTGACCGCCGTCTGCGCGGCCGGCCAGACCGTGCTGCTCGCCGACCGGCCCCTGCTGTCCGCGGCCGCGTTCCTGGAGGGCTGGCCGCTGCTCACCGCCGGGACGGTCGTCGGCACCCTGGTCGGCGCCCTGGTGGTGAGCCGGCACCCCGGGCACCGGGTCGGCTGGCTGCTGTGCGCCGGTCAGGCGACCACGGCTGTCGGGCTGCTCGCCGCGTCCGCCGGGGCACGCGGTGGCCCCGGGCACCAGGCCACGTGGGTCGGGGCGGTCCTCGGCGCGACGATGGGCCTCGCGCTGATCGCCGCACTGCTCCTGCTGGCCCCCGACGGTCAGCTGCGCTCCCGCCGGTGGCGGCCCGCGCTCGCCGGCGGCGGGATCGGGCTGGCCGTCCACGTCCTGGCGACGGCGGCGGTCGGCCCGGCCGGCCTGGACCCCACCGGGCGGCCGCTGCGGATCGCCCCGCTGCACCAGCTGCTGATCACCGGCGGCACGGTGGTCGTGATCGGCTCGCTGGTCGCCGGCGCCGTGTCCCTGGGGTCGCGCCTCCGGGGAGCCGAGGGCGAGCGGCGGTCCCAACTGCTGTGGATCGCGCTGCCGGCCGCTGTCCTGGCCGCCGGCCCGCTGGTGCTCCTGGCGGCGGAGCTGGTGGTGACGGCGCAGCCAGGGGAGGGGACGCCGGGGCCCGGCGTCGCGGCCCTGCTCTACCTGCCGCTGTTCCTCGGCTGGGCCGGCCTGCCGGTCGGCGCGGGCATCGCCGTGCTCCGCCACCGCCTGTTCGACATCGACGTCGTGGTCAGCCGGGCGGTCGTCCTCGCGGTCACGACCGCCTTCGTCACGGTGGCGTACGTGGCCGTCGTCGTCCTGATCGGGGGCTTGCCGGGCGGCCCGGTCGGCGGTCCGTGGCCGTCGCTCACCGCCACGGCCGTCGCGGCGCTGGCCTTCCAGCCGCTGCGCCGCCGGGTCCTGCGGCTCGCCGACCGGCTGGCCTACGGTCCGCGGGCCGCGCCGTACGAGGCGCTGGCCGACCTCACCACCCGGCTGGCCGGCGCTCCACCCCCCGACCGGCTCCTGGCGGTGACCGCCGCTGCTGCGGGCACCGCCCTGGCGGCGCAGCGCACCACCGCGACCCTGGACCTGGGCGAGGGCGAGTCGATCGCGTCGGTGTGGGCGCCCGGGTCGGACCCGCACCTGCTGCCCGCCGGCACCACGGTCGTCGTGCGCGACGCCGGAGAGGTGCTCGGCCGGATCACCGTCGTCCTCCCGCCCGGCCGGCAGTTGCGGGACGCCGACCGCCGGCTCCTCGACGACCTCGCCGACCAGGCCGCCCCGGCCTTCCGCAACGCGCGGCTGGAGGCCGGGCTGGCCGCCTCCGTCGCCGCGCTCGACCGGCGCACCGCCGAGCTCGCCCGCTCCCGTCGACGGCTCGTCGACGCGCGGGACACCGAGCGGATCCTGCTCGAGCGCGCCATCGCCACCGACGTGCTGCCCGGTCTGACCGCGCTCCCCGGACGGCTGGCGGCCGCCGGCGAGGCGTGGGCCCGTGGCGGGCCGGCGCCGGACCTGGAGTCGCTGATCACGGCCACCACCGACGTCCTGGAGCGGCTGCGCGAGCTGAGCCACGGGATCTTCCCGGCGCAGCTGGCTCGGTCGGGGCTGGGGCCCGCGGTGCGCTCGCTGGGCGCCGGGGCCACCCCGCCGGCGACCGTAGACGTCGCTCCGGACCTGGCGGGGCGGCGGCATCCCGAGCCGGTCGAGTCGGCGCTGTACCTCTGCGCCCGCCAGGCCCTGCAGGCCGCGGCCGGGCCGGCCGCGGCGCGGCTGGAGGAGCTCGACGGGGACCTCGTCCTGGAGGTCCGCGGCGCGCAGGTGACCCGGGCGGCGGCGGAGGTCGCCGACCGGGTGGAGGCGGTCGGCGGCTGGCTGGAGCTGGACGACGGGCTGCTCCGGGCGCGCGTTCCGGCCGGTCAGCCGGCGACCCGGGCCCAGCAGTCGGCCAGCCGGTCGGGGCCGAACGCCCCCTTGGGCACGTACGCGGCCGCGCCGCACCCGTCCAGGTCCACCTCGTCCGCCGAGTAGGTCGAGAGCAGGACGACCACCGGCCGGTCGGCGGTCGAGCGGAGTCGCCGGGCGGCCTCGACGCCGTCCATGCCCGGCAGGTGGACGTCCAGGAGGACCAGTCGCGGCCGCAGCGCGGGAGCGAGGGCGAGCGCCTCCTCGGCCGAGGCGGCCGAGCCGAGCAGCACGAACCCGTCGGTGGCCCGCACGACCGCGGCCATGGCCTCGCGGTACGCCTGCTGGTCGTCGACCACCAGGACGCCGACCTCGGTCACCTGCGCACCTCCCGCCGTCCTGCCGGTCATCGTGCCCGGCCCGGGAACCGGCGGACAGGTGGCGACCCGCACTCCTCGGGTGCGGCCAGCCCCCGCCGCCGGACGCCGAGTTCGGGTCGAGGGTGACCCGGGGCGTCGATGGCGGCGTCCTCCCGGCCGGTGCGCCCGGTGCCTGGTCGTCCCCTGCGAGGGCGGCGCTAGGTTGGGGTCATGCCGACCAGGTCCCCGGGGGACGACATCCGGGAACTGGGGCTGCCGGGGCGGGCGGTCTCCGCGCTCGCCCGCGCCGGCATCACCAGCGTCGACGACCTCGCCGTCCTCACCCGGCGAGAGCTCGCCGCCGTCCCGGGGCTGGGGGCCGGCATGATCGCGGCGATCCGGCAGGTGGTGCCCGAGCCGGCCGACGACGAGGGCCCGCCCTCCCCGGCGATCCCGTCGTTCGCCTCGCTGCGCGCACCGCGGCGCCGCACCGCGATGGACACGCTGCTCCCGTCGGTGCCACCGGCGCCGCCCGCTGCCGGGCCCGTGCCGACCGAACCCACCGCCGGGCCCGATCCGACGACGTCCGCGACCGCTCCGGCGGCCGGCCCGCGGCCGGCGGAGTACACCGACCTGTGCCGGCTCGGCGCGCACCTGCTGCGCGCGGCGGTGGCCGCGCCCTGGCGGATCGCGCGCTGGTCCGTCGGCGAACCGGTGCGTGTCCTGCGCCGCCTGGCCGGGCAGTAGGGCGATCGCGGGGCCTTTCCCCGCGCCGTCGCCCGGCGTAGCGTCCCGGCCCGGGACGGGCAGGAGTGCGATGCACGAGCTCGCGATCACCAGGAGACCCCGTGGTGGGAGTGATCGGCATGCACACGACCGCGCTGCCGAGCGTGGCCCGAGCCGGGGCCGCGGTCATCGGCACCCGGTCGGTGCCGGACGTGACGTGCTGCCCGTCCATGCGGCGGACGTGAGCGCGGCCATGACCGGACGAGGACGCGACATCGTGGACGCCGACGACGGCACCGACCCCGGCACCCGGCTGCAGGAGGAGCCGCAGTCCACCCGCGGCGCGCCCGGCTCTCGGGACACCGGCTCCGGCGAGCCCGCCGGCGGGCCGGTCGTCCGGCCCAGCGGCCCGCCGGCCGAGGACACCGACACGACGGTCGACCCGCAGGGAGCCCAGACCGGCGCTCCGGACCTGCCGACCGGCGACCAGGCCGGCTGACGACCGGCACCGGACGGAGGACGGATGACCACCACACCCGACCCGGGCCCGACGGACGTCGGGAGCGCCGCGCTCGAGGCGCCCGAGCCGGCCGGGGGAGCGCCCAGCGGCGACCCCGGCCCGGGGCCGGTCGGTCCGGCCCACCACCCCGGCACCCCGCGCGCGGAGGACGCCGGCGAGGAGGACCTCGAGGAGTACGGAGGGGAGTCGTAGGTCGGTGGAGGACCAGCGCCCGATCGGAGGTGTCCGCCGCGGACGTTCCCGCGGGAACGTCGCACTCCTCGCACCGGGCACACCTCCAGCGTGATGGGCGTGCCTGCGGTCGACGACGAACAGTTCGACCAGGAACTGGACGTGCGGGTCGACAACAGGTTCCGATTCGAGTGGCGTGACCTCAGCGACGAGGCCGACGTCCTGTCCGACGCCGTCGGTCCGTGCGTCGCGGTGCTGAGAGCGACGCGTGGGAGTGGCGGACACGGCGACGTCGAGGGCTTCATGTGGTGACCCCTGGCGGTCGTCTGCTCACCGCCACTGACGGGCGGTCGTACGGCTTACCGTGGTGGGGCGGGCAGCGGGTGCGGTCACGCCGGCGCGTCCCCGCATACAGCCGCGATCCCGGCACCGCCTCGAGCGGCGACTGGCCCTCCACCACCGATCGACTGTCGGTCCCGTCCGAGCAGGCGCGCGCCGGAACCCGGGGTGTCAGGCGTCCGCTCGTCGAACAGGTCCAGGGCTCCACCCGACCAGACGTCCTCGGTCGTACGGATCGGCGTGGCGGGGGGCGCCCTCGGGTATGCCAGCACGCATGAGGACAACGAGGTCACGGCGGGGGACGAGCATCGGGATGATCCTGCTGCTGGTCTGGCTGGCCATCGGCGCGCTCGCGGCCGGCCAGCGTGGCTACTTCACCACCGGCGACACCAGCTGCGCCTCCGCGACCACGATCATCGTGACGATCGTGGCGGGGCCGCTGAACTACTTCGGCGTCAACCCGCAGGTCGAGTGCCCCACGCTGCCGCAGCCGAGCGAGTAGCCGTTCCTCGCCGCGGGTGTCCTTCCAGCCCGGCGCGAACTCCGCCGCCCGGGCGAGCAGCCGGACGCAGGACCACGCACGCCCCAGCATGGCCTGCCGGTGCCGGCGAGCCTGCTCGTCGGCTGTGATGGCCGTCCTACGCGGGAAGCCGTTTGGTCGCGATCCGCTTGGGATAGTTAACAATCAGCTTCGGGTTCAACCACGTGCCTGTGCCGCAGCGTGTGCGACGACGACGTCCTACCGCCCCCTCTCCCCGGACTAGGACACATGACACACCGCTCGTCGAACGCCCTCGATCGCCCCGGCGCCACCCTCCGCTACTGGACCAGCCACCCGGCGGTCCCCACCAGCGGCCCCACCCTGGTCCTGCTCCACGGCGCCACCCTCGACCACCACGCCTGGGCCCCCCAGGTCGCGGCCCTGCAGGACCGCTTCCCGCTCGTGACGCCGGACCTGCGCGGACACGGCGCGTCCACCGGCAGGTTCGACTACACCGCCGCCGTCGACGACATCGAGGCGCTGCTTCAGGTCCTCCCCGCCGACCGGATCGTGCTGGTGGGGCACAGCCTGGGCGGCAACATCGCCCAGGAGCTGGTGCGCCGCGGCAACCCCCGCATCCGCGCCATGGTGGTCGCGGACGCCACCTGCAACACCGCGGCACGCCACCCCATGGAGGCGTGGATGGGCGTCGCCGCGCTGCACGCCCAGGCGGCGGTCGAAGGGGCAGCGTTCGCGCAGCGCGCCGCGCAAGCGACGGCCATCGAACCGAAGGTGCAGCGGTACGCGCTCGACGCGAACCGCCACCGGTCCAACCAGGAGACCGTCGGCATCCTCGCCTCGCTGCTCACCGACGCCCTCCGGCCCGACCCGGACTACCGCCTGCCGGTGCCGACGCTGCTGCTCTGCGGCGAGTTCGACGGCATCGGCGACGTCGCCCGCGGCAGCCGGGCGTGGGCGCGACGGGACACGTTGGCCCACTACGCCGAGATCCCCGGCGCGGGCCACACGAGCAACCTGGACAACCCAGGGGCGTTCACCGAGGTCCTCGAGGCATTCCTGCGCGGGGTCCTGCCCCTCGAGTCGCGTGCCAGGGCCGTCTCTCCGGACGTCGAGGCCCCAGCGGAGCGCGTGTACACCTGATCCGCCGGACGCGCCCCTTCAGGCGGTCAGCTCGCCCGTCGTGCGCCGACAGGAGCCGGGCAGGCAGCAGGGGCCGGCCGACCTGCTCACCCACCCCGCCGGGGGCTACGGCGCGGCGACCTCCCGGGTGAGGGGATCGGGGACCGTCCGTCGCTGGACGGCGAGGTACCACTCCGCGACGATCAGGTTGGGGACCCAGCAGAGGAACGGCACGAGCAGGTAGGCGCGTTCGAACGCGGTGTCGCCGTCCACGCCCCACACCCCGCTCTGGGCACCCATCAGCACGCCCAGCCACAGCCGGAGGGTGACGGCGGCATAGGTGAGGGCGAAGGCGCGGACCATCCAGCGCCGGTGCGCGGTCACGTCCCGCCGGCGCTGGATGGCCAGGAACGCGGTCGCCGAGAACCCGAGCCACAGCAGCGCGAGCAGCCCGAAGCCGGCCGTGCCGACCGGACCGGCCACGTTGTGCGGCGCCAGGACGAGCCCGGCGAGCCCGGCGACCGCGATGGCCCCCAGGACGACGCGGCCGACCGCCCGGTGCGCGGCGACGGCGCGGATGCGCAGCCGGGTGGCGAACTGCAGCGGGGACAGCAGCAGGGCGATGCCCCCGCAGGTGATGTGCAGGTAGAAGGCCAGTTGGACGGCGGACGACCGGCCGGCGTAGTTGGTGGCCAGCTGCTGGTCCTGGGCGGCGAGGTCGGTCAGGGAGGTCAGCGCGTACGGCAGCGGGGCGAGGACGGCGATCGCGAGCGCGCTCAACGCGATCCACCAGAACGCGGCGCGCGTGCGCCAGGTGCGGGGCCGGATCGCCGTCGTGGGGTCGGTCAGCGTCATGCCGGAACTCCGAACTCCCCGTGCGGATCCGAGGCTCCTCCGCCGGCGATGGAGCCCACAAGCCTGGGGGTGACGATGCTCATGGCCGGGGGGTGCTGCATCGGCCCCGGTCCGGCGCGTCGCGCCGCTACCCTGCGGCGCAACCGCAGAGCGGCCGGACGGCCGACCTGCCCGGGCACCGATCACCGGAGACATGAGCATGATCCGCCGCAAGAAGGCCGCCACCGGCGTCAACGTCACCTTCGTCCTGGACCAGGACACCAGCCCCGGGCACGTCTCGGTCGTGGGTGACTTCAACGACTGGACGCCGGGGACGCACGTGCTGCGCAAGCGCAGCAACGGCACCCGCAGCGTGTCGATCACCCTGCCGGTGGGCCACCGCACCCACTTCCGCTACCTCGGCGAGGGCGGCCACTGGTTCGACGACCCGCAGGTCGACGGCCACGACGCGCAGGGCGCGTACCTGGTCCCGTGACCCGTCCCGTCGGCTGACGGGTGGGGCACCGGTCGCGGAGGCCGGGGTGCGGACGACGCCCCCGGCCTCCGCGCTGGGTGCGGCCGCGTCGGAACGTCTCGGGGTGGTGACGCAGGGGGACGGGATTGCCGTCCGCGGCCGCGGGGTGGGTCCCGAACGGCGCAGCGACCGGGACACTGCGTGAACTGCCGACCGCCGGCCGAACGCAGGAGGCGCCCGATGATCACCGCCGACGCTGGGCCCCGGACACGCGACCGCTCTGGGCCGGGGAAGGCGCTGGTACTGACCGCGGCGCTCCTGGGCTTCCTCATCCACCCGCTGGCCTCGCCGGCCCGGGCCGACACGATGTTCGGGCACGACATCTCCTGGCCGCAGTGCTCCTCGGCCGACGGCGGCTACGGACTGCCCATGCCGCCGGAGGAGACCGACTTCGTGATCGTCGGCCTGACCCGCGGGCGGGCGTTCACCGAGAACCCGTGCCTCGCCGATCAGGTCCGCTGGGTGCGCGACCACGACAAGCCGAACCACGCCTACGCGATGGGCACGTTCCCCACGCCGGCCCAGTTGGAGGCCCACGGCGACGACGGGCCCTGGGAGACGACGCGGGCGGGGCAGCTGCGCAACGTCGGGTACGCCGCGGCGGAGTTCGCCGTGGAGTCGATGGACGATCTCGACTGGCGCCCGCCGATGGTGTGGATCGACGTCGAGGCGCAGCGGGCCCAGCCCTGGCCCATGGGATCACCGGCGCGCGAGGAGGAGAACCGCTTCGTGCTCGAGGGCCTCATGCGTGGGCTGGAGGACAACGGCTTCGCCTACGGCCTCTACTCGTACAGCGCCGGGTGGCGGGAGATCACCGGCGGCTGGGACCTCCCGACCGTCCCGGTGTGGGCGACGGCCGGGAGGGTGCAGCACCCGGACGAGGCGCTCGAGCGCTGCTCGCAGCCCAGCTTCTCGGGCGGTCCCGTCCACATCGCGCAGTGGTACGACGACACCCGCGACTACGACCGCACCTGCAGCGGGTTCTCCTTCTGACCGCTGTAGACCCGGGCGGGCACGCCAAGGGTCACGCCGCCCGGAGGCTCGGCGCGGTCACGGCGGTCGGTGCGTCCAGGACGTCGAACTCCCGCACGGTGACCTCGCGCAGCGCCGGGTCGGCCGCCATGCCCCGGAACACCTCGGTGTCCCGGGACCGGTCGGCGTCCTCCCGCGAGGCGAAGAGGTACACGCCGCCGTAGGTGCCGGACGCGGCGTCACCGAGCCACCACTTGGCCAGCAGGCCGGGCCACTCGGCGAACGCGGGCGCGACGGCGACGGCCGCGCGGGCGTAGTCCTCGGCCGGGACGGACAGGCCGAAGGTGACGATGCGGACGTACATGACGGTCCCTCCTCGCAGTCGGTGCTGACGGGACCGACGCTAGGAACACCTCCCCGGCCCGCTCATCGGCCGGACGCTCCATGCGTGGATGGAGCGGAGGATGGAGCGTCCGCCGGATGAGGGCGGGTGGGCGCCGCTCCTAGCGTCGCCGGCCATGGACACCACCGCTCGCACCCCGACCCGCACGAGGACCCGCTCGCTGCCCGAGGAGATGCTGCTCCGGCTGCAGGAGCGCTCCGCGGACGCCGACGCCGACGGCATCTACCCGGCCGAGGACCTCGCGGACCTGCGGGCCGCCGACTGGTTCCGGGCCGCGCTGCCCGAGGACCTCGGCGGCCTCGGCCTCGACCTGGCCGGCCTGGCCGGGGAGCAGCGCCGGATGGCGCGCTACTCGCCGGCCACCGCGCTGTCGACGTGCATGCACCACTACTGGGTGGGCCTGGCCGCCGACCTGCACCGGATGGGCGTGCCCGGCGCGGAGCTCATCGCGGGGTACGTGGCCGGCGGCGAGCTGCTCGCCTCCGGGCACGCCGAGGCCGGCAACGACGTCCCGGTGGCACTGTCCACCGCGTCCGCCCGCAAGGTGGCGGGCGGCTGGCGGATCACCGGCCGCAAGATGTTCGGCTCGCTGGGCGACCACTGGGACCGCCTGGGGTTCCACGCCATGGACTCCGCCGACCCGGCCGGGCCCGTCGTGGTGCACGGGTTCGTCCCCCGTGCGGCCCCCGGTGTCACGACGGTCCGCAACTGGGACGCCCAGGGCATGCGGGCCACCGAGAGCCACGACACCGTCCTCGACGACGTCTTCGTCCCGGACTCCGACGTGCTCTGCGTCGTCCCGGCCGGCCCGGCCGCGCACCCGGCGGTCGCGGTCATGCAGGTCTGGGCGCTCACCCTGATCGCCAACGTGTACGTCGGCATCGCCGAGCGCGCGCTGGAGATCGCCCTCGCGCAGGCGGCCCGGCGCACGTCCATCGCGATCCCGCGCGGCACCTTCGCGCACCACCCCCTGGTCCACTCCCAGGTCGCGGACATGTACCTGGCGCTGGACGCGGCCCGCGGCTGCGTCGACGCGGTGGCCCGGGATTGGGTGGCGGGCGTCGACCACGGTCCGCTGTGGGGCCCGAAGGTGCTGGCGGCCAAGTGGCAGGCCACGGTCGCCGCCAACCGGGTGGTGGACCTGGCCTGCGAGGTCGTCGGCGGCGCGTCGTACCGGCGGGGGACCGAGCTGGAGCGGCTGTCCCGGGACGTGCGCGCGGCGCGGTTCCACCCGGGCAGCGACGCGTTCACCCACGAGGTGATCGGCAAGGCGCTGTTGGGCGTGGACCCGGCCGGGCCCCGCTGGTGACGGTCAGCCGACCAGCCCCGCGGCCACCGCCGCCCGCGCCGCCTGGGTGCGGTTGTGCACCCCCAGCTTGGTGAAGATGTTGCTGACGTGCCGGTTGGCGGTGCGCTCGCTGATGAAGAGCGTGTCCGCCAGCTGCACGTTGGTCATCCCGTCCGCGAGCAGGGCGAGGACCTCCTGCTCCCGGGCGGTGAGGGTCAGCACCGACGGCCGGGCCCGCCCCTGCGGGCTCCCGGAGGAGGGCGTGGCCTGCTCGGCCAGCACGTGGCGGCCGATCCAGCCGTCCACCCCACCGGCGCCGAGGTCCAGGCAAGCCAGGACGAGGCGCCGGTTCCCGACGGCGACCTCACCGACGACGTCGAAGCCCATGACCCGCAGCACCGGGGCGGCGGCCGTCCAGTCGGCGACGACGGAGTACACCCGGCGCAGCGTGGCCCGCATCTGCAGGTAGGTGCGCTTGAGGTCGACGACGAGCGTGCCCACCTCCGGGCTGCTCCGCTCACCGGCCCGGCGGCCCAGCGCCCACCGGAACACGATGGCGTCCGCCCCCGGCGGCATCGGCTCACGGCGCAGGTGCGCCACGGCGGCGGCGACCACGGGGTCCTGCTCCAGCTCGCCCTGGTGGGCGCCGAGCACCGCGGTGGCCGAGAACGCGGCGACACCGCCGTCCGCCCCGCGGACGACCGCGAACGCGTCCCGCCGGGCACGCCACCACCGCTCGGCGAGCCGGGCGGACTCCGGCCCCTCGAACCGGCCGGCGATCGCGATGACCGCGTCGTGGTCCTCGGCGCGGGCCTGCTCGGCGGGGTGCTGCAGCAGCCCGGGCGGCGCGTACGCGTTGCGCACCAGGGGGTTCTGCACCAGGTGCAGCAGGTCGGCGGTGCCCTCCCAGTCCGGGGCGGAGGCGAGGCCGGCCAGGATGGTCCGGGCGGCGCGGGCCCGCAGCGCCCGGACCCGGACGGGGTCCCGCAGCTCGAGCGCCTCCAGCAGCACGGTCGCAGCCACCCCGGCGAACTCCAGGCCGGTGCGGGTGACCGTGGTGAAGGGGAGCGACCGCAGCGTCCGCCAGGCCTCCTGCGCGTCCTGCCCGTCGACCACCGCGGCGAGCAGCGGCAGGGTCACCCGCCGCAGGACCGCCGCGGCCTCCACCGTGGCCCGCTCCTCGGGCCCGAGGTCGTCGAGCAGGACGGCGAACAGCTCCTCGACCACCTCGGCCGGCGCGCCGGACCCGAGCGGCAGCCCGGGGCGTCGGGCCAGTGCCTCGGCGGCCACGACGGCGGCAAGGGGGTGCCCGCGGGCGAAGCGCCGGATCCGCGCGGCGTCCTCGCCCACCACGCCGCGGGCGGCCAGGAGGTCGCCGACGTCCCCGGGCGGCAGCGGCCCGATGGCGAGCTCGGCCAGCAGGGGGCGCCAGCCGGGTGCGGTGCGCCAGGCGACGTTGGGGCCGCGCCGGCCCACCAGCAGGACCGTCACCCCGGCGGGCAGGGCAGCGGCCAGGTCGTTGCGGATCCAGCCGTCGAGCAGGTTGAGCCGCTCGAAGGCGTCGATCGCGAGGACGTCGACCCCCGCACCGGCGATCGCGTCGACGGCCGCGGCGACCGACGGAGGGGTGGGCCCGCCGAGCGCCGTGCCGAGTGCGGCCAGCGCCCCCGGGACGGTCGGTTCGGTGTGCCTGCCGTCGAGGTGCACCGCGTGCAGGGGGAGCGCCGCCAGGGTCGACTCGACCAGGAACGTCTTCCCGATGCCGCCGGGGCCGTGGACGAACACCGCCGCCGGCCCGTCCGGCCGGAGCAGCTCGGCCAGGCGGGCGCGCTCGTCGGCGCGGCCGACCAGCGCGGTGGCCGCGGCAGCCGCGAGCCGGTCGGAGACGGACCCCCGGGGCGGCAGGACGCCCATCCGGCGATGCTAGGGCGGCGGCCGTGGCGGGGGAACGCGCCGCTGGCTCAGCGGTTCGGAAGCGCCTGGCACCCCATGACCGCCGCGCGGGCGAGCGGCAGCCCCTCCCGGGCGCTCTGCACCCGCGGCGCCCAGCCGGTCGCGTCGCTGAACCGCTGGTGGGACACCCGCTGGCTGCGGAGGAAGAACTCGAGCCGGTGCCCCAGCACCAGCCGGACGAGCGGGGTCGGCGGTCGGCGCACCCGCTCCCGGCCCACCGCGGCGGCCAGTGCCGCGGCCAGCTGCGCCCGGGTGAGGGGCTCGTCGTCGACGACGTCGAAGGTGCCGGACAGACCCGGCGTCTCGACGGCGGCGACGAGCGCGGCCGCGGCGTCCTCGTCCCACACCAACGGCTGGAAGGCGCCGGCGGGCCCGACGAAGCCCGAGATGCCCCGCTCGGCGAGGGCGAGCACGTCCCGCGTCGCCGCCGAGTGCGGCCCGTAGACCCCGGCCATCCGCAGCACGACGCCGTGGCCGCCCGCCGCGGTGGCGCGGGCCACCTCCTGCTCGGCGACCACCGTGGACCGCAGGACGTCGGTCGGCGCGACCGGGGAGCCGGCGGAGAGCCAGGTCGCCCCGCCGTCCGCGTAGACCGGCGCGAAGCTCGGGTACACCAGCACCCCCACCCCCTGGGCCAGCGCGGCGTCGACCAGCAGCCGCGTCCCGTCCGCCCGCAGGCGGTCGTTCTCCGCCCAGGCGGAGCGCCGTCGCGCCCTGGACAGCGGCGCGATCCGCGTCGCGAGGTGCAGCACCGCGTCGGCTCCGGCCACGCCGGCGGTGAGCACCTGCGGGTCGAACAGCGAGCCCTGGACCGGCGTGGCCCCCGTGGCCCGCAGCCTGGCCGCCGAGGCGGACGTGGTGGCGAGGGCGCGCACCTCGTGCCCCCGCTCGCGGAGCAGGGCGACGGTGGGCGTCCCCAGGGCGCCGGTCCCGCCGGTCACGAACGTCAACACGGGGTCCTCCTCGCGGCTGCCTTCCCGTTGCCCGACGGGGCCGACGGTAGGGGCCGAGGGACCGGTGCGCCCCGGCGAGATCGCCGGGTCCGGGAGCCGGTGGAGTCGCGGATCCCGGCGATCCTGCCGGTCCACCGGAGCAGCGTCCTGGGCCATCCTGCGGGCGTCCCCGACGACGAGGAGGCACCCGCGATGCGCCGCACGGTCACCGTCCTGCTCGGCTGGTTCACGTTCTTCGGCCTGGGCGCCGGGATCTGGCAGATGGCCGCGCCCGAGTCGTTCTACCGGGACTTCCCGGGCTGGGGCCGGCACTGGGTCAGCGTCGACGGCCCCTACAACGAGCACCTGCTCCGCGACGTCGGGCAGGGGAACATCGCCTTCGGGGTGGTGGCCCTGGTGGCGCTGCTGACCGGGGGCGTGTGGCTGGCCCGGGCGACCGGTCTCGCCGCCGTCGCGGCCAACCTGCCGCACCACGTCTACCACCAGGGGAACCTGCACGTCCTGGAGAGCACCACCGACCAGGTCCTGCAGACCGTCACCCTGAGCCTGGTCTCGGTCACCGCCGTCGCGCTGGCCGTGCTGGCCTTCCGCCTGCCCACCTCACCCCGAGCGGGTCGCGGCCAGCCGGTCGAGGGGCAGGTGGGCCAGCTCCGTGCGTGAGGCGATGCCGAGCTTCGCGAAGACGTTGCGCATGTGGAAGTCGACGGTCCGCTGGGAGATGAAGAGCAGCGCCGCCACGTCCCGGTTGGAGCGGCCGAGGGCGGCGTACCGGGCGACCTGCAGCTCCTGCGGGGTCAACCGCGCGTTCGGGCCGGGCTGCTCGGTCCGGATCGACCGTCCGGCGGCGCGGAGCTCGCGCCGGGCCCGGTCGGCCCACCGATCGGCACCCAGCGCGCCGAACCCCTCGACCGCCACCTCCAGCGGCCCCCGGGCGTCCACCCGGCGGCCGTGCCGGCGCAGCAGCTCCCCGGCGGCGAGGGCCGCCCGGGCCCGGTCCAGCGGACGGCCCGGCGTGTCCGGCCGGCAGGCGTAGGCCAGGTAGCGCTCGGCCTCGGCGGGGTCGCCGACGAGCGCCCGGGCGTGGGCCTGGGCGGTGGACAGGTCGGCCGACGCCGGCTCACCTCGCGGGACCACGGCGTCGACCCACCGCAGGGCGAGTTCCGCCTCGCCGCCGTGCACAGCGGCCTCGACCCGGTCGACGAGCGAGGCGGCCAGGACGGCGGGATGGCCGATCGCCCGCATCGCCACCACCGCCTCCGCGGCGCGGCCCTCGGACAGCCGGAGGTGTCCCCGGGCCCAGGCCACCTGCTCCTGCGGCAGGACCAGCCCGCGGGGCCCGGCCACCCGCCCGAACTCGTCCGAGAGCGACAGCAGAGCCGGCTCGTCGCCACGGAAGGCGGCCAGCTGCGCGAGGCCGCCGAGGAGGTGGCCGACCACCTCCTCCTGCCCGGTCGCGCGGGCCAGCTCCAGCGCCTCCTCGTAGTAGGCGGTCGCCGAGCCCCACCGTCCGGCCGCCACCTCGCAGGCCGCCAGCCGGTTGAGCGAGTACGGCAGCAGGCCCGGCTGCCCCGCGTCCCGGGCGACCTGCACCGACCGCTCGAACAGCGTCTGCGCCGTCCCCTCCTCGCCCAGGTACCACGCCGCGCGACCCGCCTGCGCCAGGGGCACCGCCCCGGCCAGGGACCGTCCGGCGTCGACGACCCGGCGGAGCAGGGGGGCCGCGCGGTCCCGGTCGCCGGCCAGGAACGCCCCCATGCCGACGACGAGATCGCGGAGCACCCCGTCGTCCGGCTCCGGCGGCGGGCCGCGGCGGCCGGCGATCGAGGCTGCCTCCACGCACCCGGCGACGTCGCCGGCGATGGAGGCCGCCTCGGCGGCCTCGGCGAGCAGGCGCACGGCCTGCCCGTCGTCCTCGACCTGCTCGGCGGCCCGGACGAGGACGCCGAAGGCCTCCGCCGGGCGACCGCAGCGGAACTCGATCGTCCCGGCGAGCCGGTCGAGCTCGCGGCGCTGCGGCCCCGTCGCCCGGGTCCGCGCCCGCGCGGCCAGCTCCCGCGCGCGACCGGTCTGCCCGGCCAGCCAGGCGTCCACGGCGGCCCGCACGAGGTGGCCGCTGCGGTCGCCCGCGGCGGCGAGGCCGGCCGCCCGCTCGGTCGCCGCGGAGGCCGCGTCGAAGGCGCCGCGGGCCCGGGCGCGCGCGGCCGTCGCCACCAGCTCCGCCACCGCCCCCGGGTCCGGGGGCACCGCGGCACCGGCGCGGTGCCAGGCGCTGCGGTCGGGGTCCCCGGCCAGGGCTCCGGCCAGCGCCCGGTGGGCCGCGCGCCGGTCCGCGGACGCGGCGTCGCGCAGGATCGCCGACCGGACCAGCGGATGCCGGAACGCCAGCCGGTCCTCGGCCACCGTCACCAGCCCGCTGTCCTCCGCGGGGCCCAGCGCGTCCGGGGCGACCCCCAGCGTGCGGCTCGCGGCCAGCGCGGTGCCGGCGCTGCCCGTGTCGTCGGCCGCGGCGACCAGCAGGAGGGTGCGGGTCGCGTCCGGCAGCCGGCGGAACTGCTCGAGGACCAGGCCCACGAGGTCGTCGGTCAGCGGCAGGGCGACCGGGAGCGGAGCGACCCCCCGCAGCGCCGCTGCCGGGAGGACGGACCGCAGCTCCAGCAGCGCGAAGGGGCTGCCGCCGGTCGCCCGGACCAGGCGGGCGGCCACCTCCGGGGGCGCGGCGGTGCCCAGCGGCTCGCCGAGCAGGGCGGCGGCCGCGGCGGGGTCCAGGCCGGCCAGCCGGTGCTCGGGCAGCCCGCCTCGGGGGAAGCGGCGCCGGTCGCCGTCCCGCGCCGCGAACAGCACCGCGATCCGCTCGGCCCGCAGGCGCCGGGCGGCGAAGACCAGGGCGTCGGCCGAGGCGACGTCGAGCCAGTGCGCGTCGTCCACCAGGCAGAGCACCGGCCGTTCCTCGGCGGCCTCGGCGAGGAGGCCGAGCACGCCGACCGAGACGAGGAAACGGTCCACCGGACCGCCCCGCGCCAGCCCGAGCGCGCTGCGCAGCTCGTCGGCCTGGGGCGGGGGGAGGCCGGGCAGGTGGGCGAGCACGCCGCGCAGCAGTTGGTGCAGCCCGGCGAAGGCCAGCTCCGACTCCGACTCGATGCCCTGGGCGCAGAGCACGGTCATGTCCCCGGCCCGCTGCCGTGCGGCGGCCAGCAGCGCGGACTTGCCCATCCCGGCGGGGCCGCGCAGGACCAGCGCCCGGCCGGTGGAGCGACGCGCGTCGTCCAGCAGCCGGTCGATCAGGGCCAGCTCTCCCGCCCTGCCCGCGAGCACGGCGCCACGCTAGCGAGATCGGCGCAGGAGGACCGGCCGGACGAACCCGGCGATCCTGCCGGTCCGCGGGCCCCCCTCCGGGTGCAGGGTGGCGCGGCGAGGACGGCGGACCGAGGGAGGCTGCGATGGGGACCACCGACGTCCAGGTGCTCGTCGTGGGAGCCGGCCCGACCGGCCTGACCCTCGCCTGCGACCTGCTCCGGCGCGGGGTCGGCTGCCGCGTCGTCGACCGCGCGGTCGCGTTCCACCGGCGGTCCCGCGGCAAGGGCCTCCAACCGCGGACCCTCGAGGTCTTCGACGACCTGGGCGTCGCGGAGCAGGTGCTCGCGGTCGGCCGCCGGGCCCACCGGCTGCGCCTGTACGCCGGGGGCAGGCAGGTCGCCGACCTGTCGATCCCGCCGCGGCCGCCGCGCCCCGGCGTCCCGTACCCCGACCTCGTCGTCCTCCCGCAGTGGCGGACCGAGGAGCTGCTGCGGAACCGGCTCGCCGCGCTCGGCGGGGTCGTGGAGCGCGGACGCGAGCTGGTGGCCCTGTCGCAGGACGACGACGGGGTCACGGTGACGGTCGCCTCGGGAGGCGCGGCCGAGGTCGTGCGGGCCGGGTACGTCGTCGGGTGCGACGGCGGGCACAGCCGGGTGCGCGAGCTCCTCGGCCTGGTGTTGCGGGGGGAGGGCAGGCAGGAGCGCTTCGTGCTGGGGGACGTCGAGGTCGACGGGCTGGAGCCCGGGGTCGCCGTCGCCTGGTTCGACGGACGCGAGTACCTGGCGGCCGATCCGCTCGACGGCCGCGGGACCTGGCAGGTGCAGGCCCGCGTCCCCTCCGACGGCCGGCCTGAGCCGGTCACCGTCGAGCTGCTCCAGCGGCTGTTCTCCGAGCGCGGCTTCCCGGGCGTGCGCCTGCACGACCCCACCTGGCTGTCCGAGTTCGCCCCGCGGGCGGCCCTGGTGGACAGGTACCGAGCCGGTCGCGTGCTGCTGGCCGGCGACGCGGCCCACGTGCACAGCCCCGCCGGCGGGCAGGGGCTGAACACCGGCGTGCAGGACGCCTACAACCTGGGCTGGAAGCTCGGGCTGGTCGTGGCCGGCGCGGCGCCGGGGGACCTGCTCGACACGTACCAGGAGGAGCGGCTGCCGGTCGCCCGGGCGGTGCTGGCGGGCAGCGACCGGGGGCACACCGTCGTCTTCTCCGCGCACCCGGTCGTGCGGCGGCTGCGCGAGCGGGTGCTCGCCCCGCTGCTCCGGCTCGACGCCGTCCAGCGGGCGGTGCTCGACCGGTCCGCGGAGCTGGCCATCTCCTACCGGGGGAGCTCGCTGTCCGGGGGGCGCGTCGGCCCCGCCGGCCGGCTCCGCTCCCGGCGCGGGCCGCACGCCGGGGACCGGGCACCGGACGCCCGGTGCCGGGCCGCGGACGGCAGCGGCCCGATGCGGCTGTTCGACCTCTTCCGCGGCCCGCACGCCACCCTGCTGCTGTTCGCCGGCCGGGCGGCACACCGGGAGCGGCTGGCCGCGCTGGCGCGCGAGGTCGGCGAGCGCCATGGCGACGACGTCCGGCCGGCGATCGTCGTCCCGGCCGACCGGGTGCCCGTAGGGCTGGACGCCGGTGCCGCGGTGCTCGACCCGGACGGGGAGGCGCACCGGCTCTACGGGGCCGACGCCGGGGCGCTGGTCCTCGTGCGGCCGGACGGGTACATCGGGCACCGGTCGACCCCGGCCGACGCGGTGGCGCTGCGGGAGCACCTCGGCGCCGTGTTCCCCGGGCGGGGCCGCACGGTGGTCCACTGACGCCCCGCGCCTGTCCGTACCGAGTCGAGGAGGTCCAGATGTCACGAGCGCCGGGAGCCGGCCGGGACGGCGTCCACGTGGTGGTGGGCGCCGGGGGAGCGGTCGGCCGGCTGGTCGTCGCCCACCTGTCCGCGGCCGGGCTCCCGGTCCGCGCCGTGACCCGGGACGGGCGGGACGTCGGCACCCCGGGCGTCGAGGCCGTGTCGGCGGACGCGGCCGACGCCGCGGCGCTGACCGCGGCCTGCCGCGGGGCGGTCGCCGTCCACCACTGCGCCATGCCCCCGCTCCTGCGGTGGACCCGGGACTTCCCGGCGCTCACCGATGCCCTGGTCGACGCCGCGAGCACGGTCGGTGCCCGGCTGGTCTACGCCGACGACACCTGGATGTACGGCCGGGTCGAGGGCGCGATGACCGAGGACACCCCGTGGCGGCCGGTCAGCCCCCTGGGTGTCCTGCGTGCCTGGCTCGCCGAGCGGATGCTGCACGCGGCCGCCGCCGGGCGCCTGCAGGTCAGCATCGCCCGCGCCGGGGAGCTGTACGGGCCCGGCGTGCGGTCCCTCATCGCCGGCAACGTCTTCGGCTCGGCGCTGCGGGGGCGTCCCGTGCACTGGGTCGGCGACCCCGACCTCCCGCTGACCCCCACCTTCGTGGACGACTTCGCCCGGACCGTCGCCGCGCTCGGCATGGCGGACACGTCGGACGCCGCGGTCTGGCACGTGCCCCACCCCGCGCCCACCACGGGCCGGGCGCTGGCGGCGGAGGCGTGCCGGCAGGCCGGCACGCGGCTGTGGCTGCTGCGGCACGGGACGAGCCGGCTGCGGGCCGTCGGCCGGGTCGTCCCGCTCGTCCGGGCGGGTGCCGAGCTGGTGTACCAGTTCGAGCAGCCGTTCGTGGTCGACGGCAGCCGGGCGGGGAGGGCCTTCGGGCTGACCCCGACCACCTACGAGGAGGGGGTGCGCAGGACGCTGTCCGCCCTGCGCACCCCGTCCGCGGACCGCCCGGACGCCGCCCGGGTCCGGTGAGGGGCGGACGAGACGCGTGGCCGACGGGGACGTGCGCCGTGGACGGACGCCGTACCGGTCCCCGGGTTGCTTCCCGGCGCGGGTCGCGGTTCGGTCGGCACATCCCCACGACGGAGGCGGACACCTGCGATGAAGCTGCTGCTCCCGGACTCCCTCCCGCTGGAGCCGGCGCTGCCCGACGGCGTGCGGGCGGTGGTCTACGACGCCTCCGCCCCGGTGCCCGAGGAGCACCGGGACGCCGAGGCGCTGGTGGTGTGGGGCAGCTCCGGTGACGACCTCGCCGCCGTCGCCGGACGGATGCCACGGCTGCGCTGGGTGCAGACCCTCGCGGCCGGGCCGGACGTGGTGCTCGCCGCGGGGTTCCCCGAGCACGTCGTCGTCACCGCCGGGATCGGGCTGCACGACCGGCCGGTCACCGAGCACGCCCTGGCGCTGGTCCTCGCCCTGGTGCGCCGGCTGCCCGCCGCCGCGCGGGCGCAGGCCGAGCACCGCTGGGACGGTGAGCTCGGCGGGCTCCAACCGCTGCACCCGCCCGGGCAGGTCACCACCCTCCTCGGCGCCCGCGTGCTCGTCTGGGGCTTCGGGAACATCGGGCAGACGCTCGCGCCGTTCCTGCAGCACCTCGGCGCGGAGGTGCGGGGCGTGGCACGGCGAGCCGGGGAGCGGTCCGGCTTCCCCGTGGTCGCGGAGGACGAACTGGACGCCGAGCTCGCGCGGACCGACGTCCTGGTGATGATCCTGCCCTCGACGCCGGCCACGGCGAACGCGCTGGACGCCGGCCGGCTGGCGTGCCTGCCCCCGCACGCCCAGGTGGTCAACGTCGGGCGGGGCTCCACGGTCGACGAGGCGGCGCTGGTCGACGCCCTGGCCGGCGGGCGCCTGGCCGGGGCAGCGCTCGACGTCACCCAGACCGAGCCGCTGCCGGCCGGCTCGCCGCTGTGGGAGGCGCCGAACCTGCTGCTGACCCCGCACGCCGCGGGCGGGCGGCCGGTCGGCGCCGACGCGCTGATCGCCCGGAACCTCACCGCGCTGCTGGCCGGCGGCGAGCTCACGAACGTGGTGCAGCGGTGACGACGTCCGACGTCGCGGCTGCGCTGGGGCGGGCCCGCCTGGTCCCGGTCGTCGTCCTCGACGACGCGGCCGACGCCGGGCCGCTGGCCGACGCCCTCGTGGCCGGGGGGCTCCCCGTCGCCGAGGTAACCTTCCGCACCGCGGCCGCCGCCGACGCCATCCGGGTGATGGCCGACCGGGGGGACCTGCTGCTCGGCGCCGGCACCGTGCTGACCCCGGCCCAGGTCGACCAGGCCGTCGCCGCCGGGGCCCGCTACGTCGTCTCCCCGGGCCTGAGCCGGGCCGTGGTCGAGCGGTGCGCCGAGCACGGCGTGCTCGCGCTGCCCGGGGCGGTGACCGCGACCGAGGTGCAGGCCGCGCTCGAGCTCGGCCTGGGCACCGTGAAGTTCTTCCCGGCCGGCACGTCCGGCGGGGCGCCCGCGATCGCCGCGCTGACCGCACCGTTCGCGGACGTCCGGTTCATCCCGACCGGCGGCATCGGTCCGGCTGACCTGGCCGACTACCTGCGCATCGACGCCGTCGTCGCGGTCGGCGGCTCGTGGATGGTGCCCCGCGACCGGATCCGGGCCGGGGACTTCGCGGCCGTGCGCCGGCTGACCGCCGAGGCGGTCGCCCTGGCGCGGGCGGACCAGGGCTGACGACGTGCCCGACACCGGAGGAGGGGGAACCAGGGCCATGACGGACAGGGCGCCGCTCACGCCGGTCACCACCGCCCGGCAGGTACCGCGGTGGTCGGAGCTGCGGGACGTCGTGCAGTTCAAGAAGCCGCAGCTGAACCGCACCGCGCGACGCCTGACCAACGCGCTCTCGGTGCGCGACCTCCGCGAGGCGGCGCGGCACACGACCCCGCGGGCGGTGTTCGACTACGTGGACGGCGCGGCCGAGGAGGAGATCACCGCGGCGCGGAACGTCGCCGCGTACCGGCGGGTCACGTTCCACCCGGACGCGCTGCGCTCGGTGGCCGAGCCCGACCCGGGTGTCGAGCTGCTGGGCCGGCGGATCGCCCTGCCGCTGGTCTTCGCGCCCACCGGCTACACCCGGATGATGCACCACCACGGGGAGCAGGCCGTGGCCTCCGTGGCCCAGCACGTCGGCATCCCGTACGCGCTGTCGACGGTCGGCTCCACCTCGATCGAGGACGTCCGGGCCGCGGCGCCCGACGGCGACCTGTGGTTCCAGCTGTTCTTCACCGGCGACCTGCGGGTGAACGAGGACCTGCTGGCCCGGGCCGAGGCGGCCGGGTACTCGACGGTGCTGCTCACCGTCGACACCACGGTCTCCGGGATGCGGCTGCGGGACGTCGTCAACGGCCTCACGATCCCGCCGACCCTCACCGCCCGCACGGTGCTCAACATGTCCCGGTTCCCGGGGTGGTGGTTCAACAAGCTGACCACCGGGGGGATGACCTTCGCCTCGCTCGCCGACGTCCCCGGCAACCCGACCCCGGGCGAGGTGGCGAGCATGATGTTCGACCCCGGCCTGGACCTGACCTCGCTGGACTGGCTGCGCGACCGGTGGCCGGGGCGGCTGGTCGTCAAGGGCGTGACGACGCCCGGGTCGGCCCGCGAGGTGATGGAGCACGGCGCCGACGGCGTGGTGGTCTCCAACCACGGTGGCCGCCAGCTGGACCGCTCGGCCGCCACCCTCGACGTCCTCCCCGCCATCCGGGCCGCGGTCGGCCAGCAGGCCACCGTGCTCATCGACGGCGGGATCCTGCACGGCCAGGACGTCCTGGCCGCCCGCGCGCTCGGCGCGGACGCGGCGATGATCGGCCGCGCCTACCTGTACGGCCTCATGGCCGGCGGCCGGGACGGCGTGCTGCGGACCTACGACATCCTCGCCGAGGAGTACCTGCGGTCGATGCAGCTGCTCGGCGTGCGCCGCAGCGAGGACCTCACCGACCGGCACGTGGCCTTCACCCCGCACGGCACCGGCGACTACCCGAACGTCTCGGTCTGATCGCGCCGCCCTGTTGGTCTTGCGGGGCGGGCCGGGACGGTGGAGTAATCCCTGTACTGCCCCCAGCAGTGACGCAGCTCACAGACGAAGGAGGCGCCATGGTCAGCACCCGTCAGCCGGGAGGCAACAGCTCCTCGGTGGTGGACCTGTTCCCGACCAAGCACCTGGAAGCGCCCAAGGTGCGGGACATGCCCGAGGCCCCGGCCCGCTTCCGGAGCGTCATCGGCCCGGGGATCATCGCGGCCGGCGTCGGCATGGCCAGCGGTGAGTTCATCCTCTACCCCTACATCGCCTCGCAGGTCGGGCTGGTCTTCGTCTGGGCCGCCTTCGTGGGTCTGGCCACCCAGTACTTCCTCAACATGGAGATCGAGCGCTACACGCTCGCCACCGGCGAGACGGCGTTGACCGGCTTCAGCCGGTACTGGCGGCACTGGGGCCTGGTCTTCGCGATCCTGGCCTACTTCGCCAACATCTGGCCGGGCTGGGCCACCAGCTCGGCGACCCTGATCACCTACCTGGTCGGCGGGAGCGTGCCGCCGATAGCGATCGGCATCCTGCTGCTGATCGGCGTCATCCTGACCATGGCCCCGGTGGTCTACCAGGCCCTCGAGAAGATCGAGATGGTCAAGGTCGCCGCCGTCCTGCTGCTCATCGTCGTCGCCTCGTTCGCCGCGATCAGCGCCTCCACCTGGGCCGACGTCCCGCACATCGTCACCAGGGCCGGGCTGCCGTACCAGGAGCTCGGGTTCGCGCTGCTGATGGGCGCGCTGGCGTTCGCCGGCGCCGGCGGCGGCCAGAACCTGTGCCAGAGCAACTGGATCCGGGACAAGCGGTTCGGCATGGGCGCCTACGTCCCGCGGATCGTCAGCCCGGTCACCGGCCACCCGGAGGCAGCGCCGTCGACCGGCTTCGTGTTCGAGCCCACCCCGGAGAACCTGGGCCGGTGGCGGCGCTGGTGGAAGTTCGCCAACATCGAGCAGCTGAGCACCTTCGTGGCGATCAGCTTCCTCACCATCCTGTTCACCTCGCTGCTGGCCTACGCCACGGTCTTCGGGCAGGAGGGGCTGGCCAGCGACATCTCCTTCCTCGAGGCGGAGGGGAACGCGCTCAACGAGACCGTCGGCGGCTGGTTCGGCACGTTCTTCTGGATCATCGGTGCGTTCTCGCTGTTCGCCGCGGCGCTCGGGATCGTCGACTACACCAGCCGGTTGGGCGCCGACGTGCTGAAGACCGCGTACCTGAAGGGCGCGAACGAGAGCAAGATCTACTTCGCGCTGGTCTGGGGCCTGGTGGTGATCGGCATCATCGTGATCCTGTCCGGGCTGTCGCAGCCGCTGGTACTGCTGGTCATCTCCGCGGTCACCGGCGGGCTGATGATGTTCATCTACTCGGCGCTGCTGCTGCTGGTGAACAAGCGGGTGCTGCCCAAGGAGATCCGTCCGGGCATCGGCCGGGTGGCCGCCCTGATCTGGGCGTTCCTGCTGTTCGGCTTCCTGTCCGTGCTGACCTTCAACCAGCAGCTGCAGAACCTGCTCGGTGGCTGAGCGGGGCGGGGGCTCCCTGCCGCGGGTCGTCACCGCCGGGGAGACGATGGTGCTGGTCGTCCCGCCGTCGCCGGGCCGGCTCCGGCACGCCGGGGCGGTGACCATGTCCATCGGCGGGGCGGAGAGCAACGTGGCGATCGGGCTGTCCCGGCTCGGCGTCCCGGCCAGCTGGGTGAGCGTCCTGGGGGAGGACGAGCTCGGCGAGCTGGTCCTGCACCGGATCCGCGCGGAGGGCGTGGACACCAGCGCCGTGCGCCGGGTCGCCGACCGGCCCACCGGCCTCTACCTGCGGGAGCAGGTCGCCGGCGCGCTGCGGGTGTACTACTACCGCCGGGGGTCGGCGGCTTCGACCCTGGCGCCGGGTGCTTTCGACCCGGCGGTCCTCGACGGCGCCGCCTTCCTGCACCTGACCGGGATCACCGGGGCGCTGTCGCCGGAGTCGGCCGAGTTCCTCACCTGGGCGGCGCGGGCCGCTCGGGCGGCCGGCGTCCGGGTGAGCTACGACGTCAACTACCGGAGCCGGCTGTGGGAGCCGGCGGCGGCCCGGGCCGCCAGCGAGGCGATGCTGCCGCACGTCGACGTCCTGCTGGTCGGGGACGAGGAGGCCCGCGCCCTGTGGGGCTGGGACGACGACACCGTCCTGGACCGCCTCGCCGACGCCGGACCCGCCGAGGTGGTGCTGAAGCTCGGGGCGCGCGGCTGCGCGGCGGTGGTGGACGGCGAACGGCTCACCTCACCGGGGTTCCCGGCCCGCCAGGTCGACCCGATCGGGGCGGGGGACGCGTTCGCCGCCGGCTACCTGGCCGCGACCCTCGAGGGGCAGGACCCGGCGGGCCGGCTCCGGACGGCGAACGCCATGGGTGCGTTCTGCGTGCAGAACCTCGGCGACTACGAGGGCCTGCCCAGCCGCCGCGAGCTCACCGCGTTCCTCGACGATGCCGTCGACCTCGGGAGGTGACGATGCAGCAGCCGCAGGACCCGGCCGGCGTCCTGGAGGGCGTCTACGTCGCGAACGTGACGCCGTTCCGCGACGACGAGCGCTTCAGCATCGACGTGGACGCCTACCTCGGCCACGTCCGCTGGCTGGCCGAGCAGGGGGTCACCGGCGTCATCCCGTTCGGGACCAACGGGGAGGGGCCCTCGGTCACCACCCGGGAGAAGACGGCGGTCCTCGACGCGCTCGTCCCCGCGTCGGGGTCGCTGCACGTCGTCCCGACGGTCGCCGAGGGGAACCTGCCGGACACCCTCGACCTGCTCGCGTACCTGGACGACCAGCCGGTGGACGCGGTCATGGTGCTGCCGCCCTACTTCTTCAGGCCGGTGTCCCCCGAGGGGCTGCGGCTGTTCTACGACCGCGTCCTGGCCGCCACCCGGCACCCGGTGGTGCTCTACCACATCCCGAAGTACGCGGTCCCGCTGCCGACCGAGCTGGTGACGGGCCTGCCGGTGTGGGGGGTGAAGGACTCCGGGGGAGAGGCGGGCTACGCGGCGGCGGTGCACGCCGCCGGGAAGGGGGTGCTCGTCGGGACGGAGGACGACCTGCCCGGCCGGCTGATGACGGCGCACGGGTCGATCTCCGCGCTGGCCAACATCGTCCCCGAACACGTGGTCGCGCTCTACGGGCACGTCCGCGAGGGGCGGTCCGCGAAGGCGGCCGCGCTCTCCGCGCACCTGCTCCAGGTGCGGGCGATGACCAAGCAGTACGCAGCCCCCGGGGTGCTCAAGAAGGTCGCCGAGCAGCGGCACGGGCACCCGATGGGCACCGTGCGCCCGCCGCTGACACCCGTTCCGCCGTCGTTCGACGCCGCGGCCGCGGCCGCGCGCGCCGTCGCCGGTCCGACCAGGTGAGGAGGTCCCGATGCGGGTGCTGGTGACCGACGCCGACTACGGCGCGCTCGACCTGGAGGAGGAGGTGCTCCGCGCCGCCGGGCACGAGCTGCTCACCGCCCGGTGCCGGACGGCGGCGGAGGTGATCGAGGCCGCCCGGGACGTC
This sequence comes from Modestobacter sp. I12A-02662, assembly GCF_041028325.1. Classification (NCBI taxonomy): domain Bacteria; kingdom Bacillati; phylum Actinomycetota; class Actinomycetes; order Geodermatophilales; family Geodermatophilaceae; genus Modestobacter; species Modestobacter sp. I12A-02662. The sequence goes on from NZ_JABGDE010000007.1 coordinate 75,549, forward strand.
GACGCCGTCCTCGTGCAGTACGCCCCGATCACCGCGGAGGTGCTGGACGCGCTGCCCCGGCTGCGGCTGGTGAGCCGCTACGGCGTGGGGGTGGACGTGGTCGACCTGGACGCCGCCCGGGCGCGGGGCGTCTGGGTGTGCAACGTCCCCGACTACGGCACCGCCGAGGTCGCCCTGCACGCCGTGGCGATGCTGCTCGCGCTGATGCGCAACCTGATCGGGCACGACCGCGAGGTGCACGCCGGGCGCTGGGACCACCGGCTCGGGGGACGCCTGCCGCGGCCCGGCGGGCTGACCCTCGGCGTGGTCGGCCTCGGCCGGATCGGGCGGACGACGATGGAGGGGGCCGCGCCGTGGTTCGGCGGCGTGGTGGGCTACGACCCGTACCTGCCCGACGACGCCTGGCCCGCCGGGGTGGAGCGGCTCGGGCTGGAGGAGCTGTTCACCCGGAGCAACGCGGTGACGCTGCACCTGCCGCTGACGCCGGAGACCCAGGGCCTGGTGGGGGCGGACCTGCTGGCCCGGATGCCGGCCGGGTCGTTCCTGGTCAACACCGCCCGGGGCGGGCTGGTCCAGCTCGACGCCGTCGCGCAGGCGCTGGCGGACGGCCGGCTCGCCGGGGTCGGCCTCGACGTGCTCCCGCAGGAGCCCCCGCCGGCGGACCACCCGCTGCTCGCCCACCCGCGGGCGCTGCTCACGCCGCACGTCGCCTGGTACTCGGAGGAGGCAGAGGTGGAGCTGCGGCGCAAGGCGGCGCGCAACGTCGTCAGCTGGGCGGAGACCGGCCGGCCGGACCACGTCGTCGTCGAGGGGCGCTGACCTCCCGCGCGCACGTGCTGCCTGGCGGTGCAGATCAGGACGGCGTGCAGCGGGCGCGCAGGGTGGGCACGCCCGGGCCGGTCAGGTCGTCGCAGTAGGCGCGGCGGCCGGCCATCGCCATGGTCAGCGCCAGCGTCGTCCCGCGGACCTCGGGCCCGGATCCCGTGCCGAAGGGGCCGTCGGTCGCCTCCAGGCGCAGTCCGTCGACCGCGCTGCGGCTGGGCACGGTGAAGTCCCGCCGGGCGAAGGACCGGGCGACCTCGGTGACCGCCTCCACCGAGGGTGTGCCCGGGAGCCCGAGGGGGCGACGGACGTCCTGGGCGTGCACGACGACCTTCCCGAGCCAGGCCGCGGTGGAGCCGGACGCCGCCGTCGTGCTGCCGATCGCCTGCCGGAACCGGTCGAGGGTCTCGGCGGGGGTGGCGCCCCGCTGCTCGGCCAGCCGCCGCTCGTTGTGGAGATCGAAGTCGAACCGGGCACCCACGACGCTGGCGATCCACCGCCACCGGCCCACGCTCGCTGCCGCCGTCAGGTGGGCGACGACGTCCTGGACCACCCACCGGCCGCACAGCGACGGCTGCGCCCACTGGACGTCGTCCAGGTCGGCGAGGTCGTCGGCGAGTGAGGCGCGCTCGGCGTGGGTGAGCGACCACAGGGTCTGGCGGGTGGGGGCGTCGTCCACGGGCACCTCCGGTCGGCAGGGAGCTGGCGCCGATCAGACTGCCCGGGCCGGTGCGACTCATCGGTCCCTCCGCGGGCTACTGCTCCCCGCGTTGCTCCTCGATCCGCGCGAGCACCGTCCTCCGCCCCTTGCCGAGCTGCTCCTCGGCCCGTTCGGCCCGGTCCAGCTGCGCCTCGCCGTGCATCTCCGCGACCCGGGTGCGCGCCTCGGGGGCAGGGACGTCGATCAGCTCGGCGGCCCTCCTCGCCTCCCGGGCCGCCTCGGTGTTCGGCACGTGCTGGCCGTCGCCGGTCCGCTTCTGGTGGTCGGCGGCCCGTCGTTCCTCCGCGCTGAGCAGCTCCCACGCCGCGTCCGGGAGGTACCGGGCCGTCTCGTCACCGTCGCGTGCGTCTGCGCCGCCGTCGGCGGTGCGCCAGTCCTGCCTCGTCCACTCGCGGAGGTGCTGCTGCGACCCGGTCCGCTCACCCTCGTGCCGGTAGCCGCCCCCCTGCGCCTCGTACTCGCGCGTGAGGAGCTGGCTCTTGCGGGCGCTCCACTGACCCGGTCGGCCACCGCGGTCCCCGGCCTTGATCTGCTCCTCGAGCCGAGCGCGCAGCTCGGGATCCGTGTAGTCGTCCTCGTAGTCCTCCGCCGACTTGCCGCTCATGCCGTCGGCGGTACCCCTGGAGCCGGCGTGCACGCGGGGGATGCCCCACGACCGGTCAGCGGGCGAGGACGTGAGGCCCAGGTAGACCGCCGCGGAGCGCCGTCCCCGGCCGCGTGGTCAGATGTCCAGACGGCCGACGACGGGAGTGAACGTGCAGGCAGTGGTCTACGAGCGCACCGGCGGACCCGAGGTGCTGACGGTCCGCGAGGTCCCCGACCCGGAACCGGGGGAGGGGGCGCTGCTGGTCGACGTCGAGGCCGCGGGCGTCAACTTCCGGGACGTGTACGAGCGGGAGGGCCGCCGCCCCTACACCGCGACCCCACCCGCGGTGATCGGGGTCGAGGGCGCGGGCACCGTCGCCGGCACCGGGGAGCGCGTCGCCTGGCTCGACGTCCGGGGCAGCTACGCCACCCGGGTCGCGGCGCCGCGCGACAAGGTGGTGCCGGTGCCCGACGGGGTCGACACCGACGTCGCCGCGGCCGCCATGCTGCAGGGCTGCACCGCCCAGTACCTGGTCTCCGAGTCCTACCCCGTCGCCGAGGGCGACTGGGTGGTCGTGCACGCCGGGGCCGGTGGGGTGGGCCTGCTGCTCACCCAGCTGGTGCGCGCCCGTGGCGGCCACGTGCTGGCCACGACCTCGACCGGGGAGAAGGCGGAGCTCGCCCGCGCCGCCGGCGCGGATGAGGTCGTGGTGGGTTACGAGGGGTTCCCCGAGCGGGTCCGCGAGCTGTCCGGCGGGGTGGGCGCGGCCGTCGTCTACGACGGGGTGGGGCGGACGACGTTCGCCGCGGGGCTGACCGCGCTGCGACCCACCGGGCGGATGATCCTGTACGGCGCCGCCAGCGGGCAGCCCGAGCCCCTGGAGCTGCACTCGCTGGCCGGCCACGGCTCGCTCTACGTGCAGCGTCCGACGCTGGCCACCTACACCCGCACGCCGGAGCTGCTGCGCACCCTGGCCGGCGCGGTCCTGGACCACGTCGCCGCCGGCCGGCTGGACGTCCGGATCGGCGGGCGCCGGCCGCTGGCGCAGGCGAGGGAGGCGCACGAGGACCTGGAGGCCCGCCGCACCACCGGCAAGCTCCTGCTGCTGCCGTAGTGGTGGCCGGAGGGGCAAGGTGGGCGCAGGACGGGCGGACGGCGTCGGCGGACGCCCCGAGCCGGAGGTGAGGACCGTGGCGCGGGTGCAGAACTGGGTCCCGGTGGTGGAGGCGGCCACCCGGGCCCCGTCGATCCACAACACGCAGCCGTGGCGGTTCACCGCCGCGCCCGACCGGCTCGAGGTCTTCCTGGACACGAGCCGGGAGCTGCCCACGCTGGACCCCACGCACCGCCAGCAGGTGATCAGCTGCGGCGTCGCGGTGGACTTCGCCCTGGTGGCGTTGCGGTCCGCCGGGCACGAGGCCGAGGTGGAGGTGGGCGGGGCGGGGGACGACGACCACCTGGCCACGGTCCGGGTCACCGGCCCGCACGAGCCCAGCGGCGCCGACCAGGCGCTGGCCGGCGCGATCGTGGAGCGGCACACCCGGCGGGCGCCGTTCCTGCCCCGCGCCGTCCCCGACGAGCTGCTCGAGCAGCTGCAGCAGGCGGCCGGCCCCTACGGCGTCTGGGTGCAGCAGGTCAGCGAGACCGACGCCGAGCTGGTCCTGGCCCACCTGCTCGACCGGGCCGAGCGGGCCGAGCAGTCCGACCCGGCCTACCGGGCGGAGCTGGAGAGCTGGCTGCGCACCGACCCGGACGCCCCGGACGGCGTCCCGGTGGCGGCGGTGCCCGCGGACGACCCGGCGGCCCGGCCGACGAACTGGACGGTCCGTGACTTCCTGGTGGGGCAGCGCACCCCGCAGCCGGCCGCCCCGGTCGCGGACGACGACCCGCCGCCCCCGGTCGAGCGGCCGGCCGTCGTGCTCCTGGGCACTGCCGGTGACGACCGGCCCGCCTGGGTGCAGACCGGGCGGGCGCTGGGGCGTGTGCTGCTGGTCCTCACCGCGGCGGGGATGGCGGCCTCACCGCTGACCCAGGCGCTGGACTGGCCGGCCACCCGGACCCGGATGCAGGTCGACCTGTCCCTGGTCGGGCACCCGCAGATGCTCATGCGCATCGGCTGGAGCTCCGCGCAGCCGACGCGGACCGGCCGCCGTCCGGTCGCGGAGGTCCTGCGCACCGTCGACTGACCCCCGGCGCGGGGTCGCCGCGCCGGGGACGTCGGTGGTTCAGGCCGGGCGGGTCCCGTCGGCCAGCACCTCGAGCAGGTGGCGGTAGGGGTGGCCGGTCGCCCGGGTCATCCCCAGCTCGCAGGTGCGGTTGACCGACGCGTAGGCCGTGGCCGGGTGCCGGCCGACGGCGGCGGCCTCCGGTGCGGTCGCGGACGCGGTCAGCTCCGGGTGCAGCAGCCCGCGGTCCCCGGCGAAGGCGCAGCAGAGCCAGTCCTCCGGCTGCACGACCTCCTCGGCGGCGGCCGCGGCCACCCGCAGCAGCGCCGGGTTGATCCCCAGCTGGGTGGAGGAGCAGGTCGGGTGCACCATGATCGACGGCACCCGCCGCGCCGCGGGCAGCTGCGCCAGGACGGCGGAGTCGACGAACGCGACCGCGTCCACGACCCGGATGCCCTCCTCGTCGGCGAGCAGCCGGATCAGCCCCTCGGTGCAGGAGGCCGCGTCCACGACCACCGGCAGCGCGCCGTCGTCGGTGGCCTCGCGCAGCGCCGGGACCACCAGGTCGCGCATGGCCTCCCAGCCCTCGCCCAGGCCCTTGGACTTCCACGGCGTGCCGCAGCACAGCCCGCCGATGGCGTCGGGCACCCGCACCTCGACGCCGGCCCGGTCGCACAGCGCCAGGAAGGCGTCCTGCACGCCGGGACCCTCGGTGGGCCCGAACATCGTCGAGATGCAGGCCGGGAAGTACACCGCCTGGGGGGCCGCCGCCGCGCGGGGCCGGCGGCGGCTGCCACCGCCGGGGAGCTCAGGGGACCAGGCCGGCACCGTGTCCGCGCCGAGCAGCGCCCGGCCGGCCGCGGTCGCGGCGCGGGGGAGGGGCGGAGGCACGGCGCGGGCGACGGTGAGCGCGGCCGCGGCCGCCCGCGTCGTGCCGTCCCAGTGCTTCGCCGCCGTCTTCCACACCTTCTGCTCGACCCGGCCGCTCTGCTCGCCGCGCAGCCGGCGGGTCAGGTCACCGGTGTCGATGAGCACCGGGCAGGCGGTCTGGCACATGCCGTCGACGGCGCAGGTGTCGATCGCGTCGTACTGGTACTCGTCCTCCAGCCGCTGGAACAGCGCGTCGTCGCCGCCGTCCCGGGCGCGGATCATCTCCCGGCGCAGCACGATCCGCCGCCGCGGCGTGGTGGTGAGGTCCTTGCTCGGGCAGACCGGCTCGCAGTAACCGCACTCCACGCACCGGTCGACCTCGACCTCCACGGTGGGCGTGGACTTGAGGTGGCTGATGTGCGCCGACGGGTCCTCGTCGAGCAGCACGCCGGGGTTGAGCAGCCCCTTGGGGTCGAGCAGCCGCTTGACCTCCTGCATCACCTCGTACAGCTCGTCGCCGTACTGGCGGCGCACGAACGGGGCCATGATCCTCCCCGTGCCGTGCTCGGCCTTGAGCGTGCCGTCGTTGCCGAGCACGAGGTCGACCATGTCGTCGGTGAAGCGCAGGTAGCGCTCGATCATCTCGGGGCGGTCGAAGTCCTCGTTGAGCATGAAGTGGACGTTGCCGTCCTTCGCGTGCCCGAAGATGACGCTCCCGGCGTACCCGTGCCGCTCGAAGAGCTCGGTGAGGTGCTCGCAGGTGGGCAGCAGCTGCTCGACCGGGACGGCGATGTCCTCGAGCAGCGCGGTGGTGCCCGAGGGCCGGGCTCCGGCGACCGCGGTGTACAGGCCCTTGCGGATGTGCCACAGCGCGGCCCGCGTCACGGCGTCGCTGCTCAGGCCGGCCGGGGAGGCCAGCGGCAGCCCGCCGAGCACGTCGGTGGCCGCGGCGACCCGGTCGGCGAGCTCCTCGCTCGTCGGCTGCTGGTGCTCCACCAGCAGGGCGGTGTGGTCGCGGACCTCCAGCTCGCGCAGCTCGGCGGTCGCCTCCGGATCGCCCTGGGCGACCCGCAGGCTGGTGGCGTCCAGCAGCTCGATGGTGGCGAAGCCGGCGTCGACCAGGGCCGGCAGGGAGCCGGTGGCCGCGGCGAGGTCGGGGAACATCAGCAGCCCGGTCGCGGCGAAGGGGTGGGCCGGCACGGTGCGGAACGTGGCCTCGGCGACGAAGGCCAGCGTGCCCTCGCTGCCGACCACCAGGTGGAGCAGGACGTCGACCGGCCGGGTGTGGTCGACGAAGGAGTTGACCCCGTAGCCCATCGTGTTCTTGATCGAGTAGAGGCTGCGGATCCGGTCGACCGACACCGGGTTGCCGCGCACCCGGTCGCGCAGCCGGGACAGCCCCTCGTACACCTCGGGCTCCAGCGCCCTCAGCCGGTCGTCGGCGTCCGGGGCGCCGGTGTCGACCACCGTGCCGCTGGGCAGCACCAGGACGGCGGACTCCAGCGTCCGGTAGGTGTTCAGCTCCGTGCCGCAGGCCATGCCGCTGGAGTTGTTGGCCACGACGCCGCCGATCGTGCAGGCGCTCTCGCTGGCCGGGTCGGGCCCGAGCTTGCGCCCGTACCGGGCCAGCCGGGTGTTGACCGCGCGCACGGTCGCGCCGGGCTGCACCCGGACGCGGGCGCCGTCGTCGAGCACCTCGATGCCGCGGAAGTTGCGGCGGGTGTCCACGAGCACCCCGTCGTTGGTGGCCTGGCCGGACAGGCTGGTGCCGCCGGACCGGAAGGTGAGCGGCACCCCCTGCTCGGCGCTGACCCGCAGCAGCGCGGCCACCTGACCGGCGTCCCAGGGGGCGACCACGGCCTGCGGCACGAGCAGGTAGTGGGACGCGTCGTGGGCGAAGGACAGCCGGTCGGAGGCCCGGGCGGCGACGGCACCTGGTGCTGCCTCCTCCAGCAGGGCCACCAGCGGGCCGGGCGGGTGCAGCAGGTCGTCGTCCCGGTCCTGCTCCAGGGCGTGCCGCGTGCGCCGGTCAGTGAGACTCACGGTTGACCTCCGAACCGCTCGAGCCGACGAGGAAGTCCAGGTCCGCTCCGGTGTCGGCCTGCAGCACGTGGTCGACGTACAGCCGCTCCCAGCCGCGCCGCGGGTCGGCGAAGCCGGCCACCGTCGCCGCGTCCGGTCTGCGCCGGGCCAGCTCTCCCATGGGGACCTCCAGGTCGATGCGACGCGCTTCCACGTCGAGGCTGATGACGTCGCCGGTCTGCACGAGCGCGAGCGGGCCGCCGGCGGCGGCCTCGGGGGTGACGTGCAGGACCACGGTGCCGTAGGCGGTGCCGCTCATCCGACCGTCACAGATCCGGACCATGTCACGGATGCCCTGCTCCAGCAGCTTGGTGGGCAGCGGCATGTTCGACACCTCGGGCATGCCGGGGTAGCCCCTCGGGCCGCAGCCGCGCAGCACGAGCACCGAGTCGGCGTCGACGTCGAGGTCGGGGTCGTCGATCCGGGCCGTGAAGTCCTCGATCGAGTCGAAGACGACCGCCCGCCCGCGGTGCCGCAGCAGGTGCGGCGAGGCGGCGGCCGGCTTGACCAGCGCACCGCCGGGGGCCAGGTTGCCGCGCAGCACGACGATGCCGCCCTCGGCGACCAGCGGGGCCGACCGGGGGCGGATGACCTCGGCGTCCCAGATCGCGGCGTCGTCGAGGTACTCGACCAGCGGCTTGCCGGTCACGGTCAGCGCGGTCGGGTCGAGCAGGTCGCGGACCTCCCGGAGGACGGCGAGCAGGCCGCCGGCGCGGTGGAGGTCCTCCATCAGGAAGCGGCCGGCCGGCAGCAGGTCGACCAGCACCGGCACCCGGGAGCCGATCCGGTCGAAGTCGTCGATGGTCAGGTCGATGCCCAGCCGGCCGGCGATGGCCAGCAGGTGCACCACCGCGTTGGTCGAGCCGCCGATCGCGGCCAGCGCCACGATCGCGTTGCGGAACGACCCCTGGGTCAGGAACGTGCTCGGCCGGCGGTCGGCGGCGACCATCTCCACGGCCAGCCGGCCGGTGCCGTGGGCGGCCGCCAGCAGGCGGCTGTCCGGCGCCGGGGTGCCCGCGACCCCGGGGACGACGGTGCCCAGCGCCTCGGCCACCAGCGCCATCGTCGACGCGGTGCCCATCGTGTTGCAGTGCCCGCGGCTGCGGACCATCGCCGACTCCGAGCGGGTGAACTGGTCGGCGGACAGGGTGCCGGCCCGGACCTCCTCCGAGAGCCGCCACACGTCGGTGCCGCAGCCCAGCGGCACGCCGCGGAAGGTGCCGGTGAGCATGGGCCCCCCGGGGACGACGACGGCGGGCAGGTCGACCGAGCCCGCGGCCATCAGCAGCGAGGGGATGGTCTTGTCGCAGCCACCCAGCAGGACGACGCCGTCCACCGGGTTGGCGCGCAGCATCTCCTCGGTGGCCATCGCGGCCATGTTCCGCCAGAGCATCGCCGTCGGCCGGACCTGGGTCTCACCCAGGGACACGACCGGCAGCTCCAGCGGGATGCCACCGGCCTCGTAGACGCCGTTCCGCACCGACGCGGCGACCTCGGTGAGGTGGGCGTTGCACGGGGTGAGGTCGGACGCCGTGTTCGCGATGGCGATCTGCGGCCGCCCGGTGAAGGCGTCGTCGGGCACACCGCGGCGCATCCACGCCCGGTGGATGTAGCCGTTGCGGCTCTGCCCGGCGTACCAGTGTGCGCTGCGGAGCTCCACGTCGAGCACCTCTCCCACCGTCGGCCCGATGGTCTACTTTCCGGAACGACATGGAGCGTACGCAGGCGGTTCGCGGCCCGGCACAGTCCGGGGACGGCGCCGGCGCCCCCCTCGGCGGGGAGACCCGCGTCGACGTGGTCGCGCCCCGGTGAGCGCGCCGACGATGCGGGCGTTCGTGCTCGACGCGCCGGGCAGGTGCTCGGTCCAGGAGGTCCCCGCGCCGGTGGCGGTCCCCGGCGAGGTGGTGGTGGACGTGGAGCGGGTGGGCGTCTGCGGCACCGACGTCGAGTTCTTCACCGGTGAGATGGCCTACCTGGTCGAGGGCGACTCGACCTACCCGATCCGGCTGGGGCACGAGTGGGCCGGGACCGTCGCCGCGGTGGGGGACGGCGTCGACCGGTCCTGGCTCGGCCGGCGGGTCATGGGCGACACCATGCTCGGCGACCGGACCTGCCGCCGCTGCCGGCGCGGGCACCAGCACGTCTGCGCGCACCGGCAGGAGGTCGGGGTCCGCGGCCGGCGGCACGGCGCGCTCGCCGAGCAGGTCGCCGTCCCGGCCTGGTCGCTGCACGCGCTGCCGGACGCCGTCGACGCCGTCCTGGGCGCCCTGGTCGAGCCCGGCGGCAACGCGCTGCGCGCCGCGCGGGCCACCGGCGCCGGGCCGGGTGACCGGGCGCTGGTCCTCGGGCCGGGCACGATCGGGCTGCTGGTGGCGATGTTCCTGCGCGCGGCCGGCGCCGAGGTGCACCTGATGGGCCGCACCCCGGAGTCGCTCGCCTTCGCCCGGGGCCTCGGCTTCCCGCACGTCTGGACCGAGGCCGGCCTCCCGGACCTGCCCTTCGACGCGGTGGTCGACGCCTCCACCGCCGAGCACCTGCCCGCACTGGCGCTGGACCTGGTGGAGCCGGCCGGGCGCGTGGTCTACATCGGCCTGGCCGGCCGGCCCAGCACGGTCGACACCCGGACGCTGGTGCTCAAGGACGTCACCGCGGTCGGTGTGCTGTCCGCCTCTCCCGGGCTCGCCGACACCATCGCCGCCTACGCCGGCGGCGCGGTCGACCCGCGCCCGCTGGTCGCGGCCACGGTCGGCCTCGACGAGGTCGGGTCCGTGCTCGCCGGCCGCCCGCCCGCGGGGGCCGGTCCCGGACCGAAGGTCCTCGTCGACCCCCACCTGCGCTGACCAGCCGGGGAGACGACCGACCGGCGTCCCCCGTCAGCCGAGGCGGTCGGCGACGCTCCGCTCGGTGATCCGCCGGATCCGGTCGGTCTGCCGGGAGAGCGTCATGTCCAGCAGCCGGTCGACCGGCGGCACCTCACCGAGCCGGGCCAGCCCCATCCACCGGGGTACCGACACCGACCGCGACCAGTACGAGGTCAGGCTGCGGGCCACCTGCTCGGCGACCCGCTCGCTGCGGACGCCGCGGGAGAGCCTCCCCTCGGCGTCGTCGTCGGAGACCGGGGCCGCGCCGCGCCCGCGCACCAGCCACTCGGTGGCCACCGGGCCGGGCGTGACCGAGTGCACGCGGACGCCGCGGGCGGTGACCTCGCGGCGCAGCCCCTTGACGAAGCCGTGGGCGCCGGCCTTGGTCGCCGAGTAGATGGTCAGCGGGGGGACCTGGGACAGCGCGGCGACCGAGGCGATGACGACGAGGTCACCGCGGCCGCGCTCGGCGGCGGAGGCGAGCAGGTGGGGCAGGGCCAGCCGGGCCAGGTCGACCACGCCGGTGAGGTTCGTGTCGACCATCGCCGTCACGGCGTCGGCCGGGGTGTCCTCGACCAGAGCGGCGTACCCGACCGCGGCGTTGAGGACGACGGCGTCCAGGCGGCCGTGCTCCTCGACGACGCGCTGCACCAGCGCGACGCGGTCCGCCGCGGAGGTCACGTCGGCCGCCATCCCCGTGACGCCCGGGACGCCGGCGAGCGCCTCGGTCAGCCGGGCCCCGTGCCGGGCGCAGGTCACCACCCGTGCGCCGGACGCGGCCAGCCGGTGGACGGCGGACCTCCCGATGCCGGCGCTGCCGCCGGTGACGAGGACGACACGGTCACGCAGATCGGTCACCGGGCGGTTGTTCCCATCCGGACGGGGAACAACCGCGTCGTGACCGACGAGTCCGCCCAGCAGAGCACCGGCGGGGACGCACCTGTCCCCGGCCCGACCGACCGCCGTCCCGCACGTGCCGTCCCACCCACGTACGTGGACGCCAACCGGCTGTGGGTGGACTCGCGCGTCCGGGCCCTCGTGCAACGCCGCGTGGAGGCCCCCGTGCTGCTGCGCCTGGGCGGTCGCGTGGACGGCGGCCGGGTCCTGGAACTGGGCACGGGCCGCCGCGGCACCGGTCTGCGGCTGGCCCTCGAGGTGTTCGGGGCGGCCCGGGCCGAGGGGGTCGAGCGGTACCCGGCGAGCGTCGTCGCCTGCCGGGCCGCGGTCCGCGACCTGGCCGACCGCGTCGAGGTGGCGCACGGCGACGCCACCCACCTCTCCGCGCCCACGGCGACCTACGACGCGGTGTTCGGCTTCCACGTGCTGCACCACGCCGTCCACTGGCGGGCGGCCGTGGCCGAGGCGGCGCGCGTGCTGCGCCCCGGCGGGCGCTTCTACTCCTGCGAGATGACCGCGCGGATCGTCGACAGCCGTCCGCTCCGGGCGGTCTCCCACCATCCGGCGGACGGCGACCGTCCCGACCCCACCGGGCTGGCCGCTGCCTGCGCGGACGCCGGGCTGACCGTGCTCGCGCAGGAGACGCGGCTCGCCGGCTGCTGGACGGCCCTGGTCGCGACCAAGACCTGACCTGGCGGCCCGCCGGCCCGGGGGGCCGTTCTCGTGCCGGTTCCCCGACGGGCGGCAGCGGCGCGCCGACGCAGGGACCGCCGGCCGTTGACACCTCTCCCGCCGCGTTCCTACGGTCGCCGCGTTCAGGACCGCACCTGGGGGCACGACCCCGTACGCCGTTCCTGCTCCGGGTTCGGTGGCCCCCTGCCACCGTGCGACGACGCCGGTGGACCGCCACGGACACCGGAGTCCCCATGCGCGCACGCCCAGCCCTCTCGTCCCTCGGCGCGCCGGGCCTCCCGGGGCGCCGCTGGCCGCTCGCGGCGGCGGTCGGCGTCGGTGTCCTGGTCAGCGCCGGCACGACCCCGGCCGCCGCCCAGGACGGCCCGAGCACCTCCGTCGAGTCCTTCGGCACCGCACCCGACGGCACCGCGGTCGACCGCTGGACGCTGAGCAACGGGGACATCACCATGCAGGTGCTCACCTGGGGCGGGGTGATCCAGACGCTGGAGGTCCCCGACGCCGACGGGGAGGTGGAGAACGTCGTCCTGGGCTTCGCGGAGCTGGACGGCTACGTCGGGGACGACGACCCGTACTTCGGGTCGCTCATCGGCCGGTACGGCAACCGCATCGCCGGCGGCAGCTTCACCCTCGACGGCACCACTCACCAGCTGCCGCTCAACGACGGCCCGAACACCCTGCACGGCGGGCCCACCGGCTTCGACGACCAGGTGTGGGAGGCGACCGACGTCTCCGACGACGAGGTCGCCGCCCTGGAGCTGCGGCTGGTCAGCGAGGACGGGGAGGAGGGCTTCCCCGGCACCCTGACCACGACGGTCACGTACACCCTCGACGCGGACAACCGGCTGGAGGTGCACTACGAGGCCACCACCGACGCGCCGACCGTCGTCAACCTGACCCAGCACACCTACTGGAACCTGGCCGGCGAGGGGTCGGGGAGCATCTACGACCACGAGCTGCAGATCGACGCGGGCGGCTACACCCCGGTCGACGAGACGCTCATCCCGACCGGGGAGATCGCGCCGGTGGCGGACACCCCGTTCGACTTCCGGGAGGCCACCCCGATCGGTGAGCGGATCCGCGAGGACGACCAGCAGTTGCTGTACGGGCAGGGCTACGACCACAACTGGGCGCTCGACCGTGCGGACGACGGGGCGCGCGAGGGCTCGGACGGTGAGGACGCCCTCGAGGAGGCGGCCGTGCTGACCGACCCGGACAGCGGCCGGACGCTGACCATCTCCACCACCGAGCCGGGCCTGCAGTTCTACTCGGGCAACTTCCTCGACGGCACGCTCGTGGGCACCGGCGGGAGCGTGTACCGGCAGGGTGACGGCCTGGCGCTGGAGACCCAGCACTTCCCCGACTCGCCGAACCAGCCCGACTTCCCGTCGACCGAGCTGCGCCCGGGCGAGGTGTACGACAGCACCACGGTGTTCGAGCTCTCCTACTGACACCGCACCTCACCGCACCGGGGGCGTGCCGCCACCGCGGCGCGCCCCCGGTCGCGCGACACGCATCACTCGACGAATCCGGCACTCCCGATTGTCACGTTGCGATAACGCTGGGTACGGTGGAGGAGTCCGGACGGTCTCCCGGACCCCATCCGGGGAGACCGATCGTCGCCTGGCTGGTCACCCTCGCCGGTGCGCCGGCACGAACCGGACGGGCCGCGGACCACGCGGCCGCACATCCGCCGCAGCCCACCGCACCGGGGGTCGCTGCTGCGCTCGCACCCTCGGAGCACCCGCACCCATGCACCTCCGCACCACCGTGTCCGGCCGCGCCGCCGACCGCCCCGCCCGGACTCCCGGCCGGCACCGCCGCCCGCCGGCGCCCCGCCTCCGCCCCACGCTCTACCTGGGTGCTGCCGCGGCCGGCGCCGTGCTGGTCAACGTCGTGATCGGCGCCGGTCCCGGCGCCCAGGCCGAGGCCACCGCCGCCGACCCGACCAGCGTGGCCGCTCAGCTGGGGCTCACCTCGCAGGCCGTTCCGGCCGACGCGACGCCGGACCTCGAGCCGCTGGAGCAGCTCGCGGCCAGCCGCAGCGCCCGCGAGTCCGCCCAGACGGCGGCGCAGCAGGAGCAGGCCGCCGCCGTGCAGGCGGAGGCCGAGCGGCAGCAGGCCGAGGCGGCGGCCGCCGCACGCGCCGCTGCCGAGGCGTCCGCGGCCGCGGAGGCGGAGGCCCGGGCCGAGGCCGAGGCCGCCGAGGAGTCCGAGGAGCGGGCACCCGCGCCGACGAACGCCGCGGCCCCGACCGTCGCGGCGGGCAACGCGGTCGCCCGCATCTCCAACAGCGCGGGCGGGATCAAGCAGCAGGCGCAGGCCGCCGCCAACGCCGTCGTCTCCAACGTCCCGGGCGCCGCCGGCATCACCCTCGGTGGCACCCGCCCGAGCGCGGCCGACCCGGGCGGCCACCCGTCCGGCCTCGCCGTGGACTACATGGTCCTCGAGGACGCCGCCCTCGGGAACGCGATCGTCGCCTACCACGTCGCCCACTGGGACGAGCTCGGCGTGGACTACGTCATCTGGCAGCAGCGGATGCTCAGCTCACCGGACGGCGCCTGGAAGTCGATGGCCAACCGGGGGAGCGCGACGGCGAACCACATGGACCACCCGCACGTGAACTACCTGGGCTGAGCCCGCCGGGGCGGCGGTCAGGGGCGCGGGTTCGTCCGTGTCCAGCCGCGCTCGTCCCGGCGGGCGCCCATGCCGGCCCGGCAGCGCCGGCACACCGCCTGCACCTCGTCCGCGTGCCGGCCCGACTCCGGCTGGGCGTCGGCCCAGCTGACGTGCGGGAAGCGGGTCAGCCGGGACCTGCTCAGCGACAGCCCGCAGACCGTCTCGTTGCGCCCCGGCTCCCACGCGTGGACCTCACCGGCGGGCCGGCGGATGCCGTCGGGGTCGGTCCAGGTGTCGGCGGCCGCGACCGCGGCGGTGCGTGCTCCCATGCGCGCACCGGTACCCGCGTACGGGAGACCCTGACCGCCGAGTGCGGGGGGACCGGGCGGGCTACAGGTGGTCAGCGCCCGGGATCCGCGTCCTCGGCGCGCAGGGACGGGCGCCGGGCGAAAGGCGGCGCGTGCTCGGGCCGCAGGCCGACGCCGATGAGGAAGGCGGGGACGAAGGAGACCTGGGGGATCCGGCGCAGCAGCGCGAGCACCGGCCCCGGTGGTCCCATCCGCCGCCCGTCGACGATGGGCGCCACGAAGCCCCGGTGCATCACCCGCTGCAGGGCCTGGACGAGGACGGTCGCCAGGACCCGGCGGCGGCGGACCGCGGCCAGCTCCTCCGGGCGCACGCCTCCTCGCCGCAGCGGTGCCGCCAGCAGGGTCGCCGCGGCCACGGCGTCCTGGACGGCGAGGTTGATGCCGACCCCGCCGACCGGGGACATCGCGTGGGCCGCGTCGCCGATGCACAGCAGCCCGTCCACGTGCCAGCGGTCGAGCCGGTTGACCCGCACGTCGAGGTGCTTGACGTCGTCCATCGTCGCCAGCGCGTCGACCCGCTCCCGGAGGTCGGGCATCAGCTCCGCGACGTCCTCCCGGAACCGCTCGATGCCGCGGGCGCGGATCTCCGGATCGGCGCCCTTGCGGCCGACGTAGGCCAGCTGCAGGAACGTGTCGCGGGGGATGACCAGCGCGAACCGGCCCCTCGCCGCCCGCGGGGTGAGCGAGGTGGGGCGGTCGTCGGGGGTGCGGGGGAGCCGGAACCACCAGACGTCGATCGGAACGGGGAACTCCCGGGGCCGCAGCCCCGACAGGCGGCGGGCGATCGACCAGCGGCCGTCGCAGGCGATCGTCAGCTCGGCGCGGATCTCGCCGGTCCCGCCGTCGGCGGTGCGGTAGCGCACGCCACGCACCCGGTCCCCGTCGCGGATCAGGTCGGTCACCTCGGTCTGCATCCGCAGGGTGAAGCACACCTCCTCCCGCCCCGCCTCGGCGAGCAGGTTGAGCAGGTCCCACTGCGGCACCATCGCGATGTAGGGGTACCGGACGGGCAGCCGGCGGAAGTCGGCGACGGTCACGCCACGGCCGCCCCCGGCCGGGAAGACGACCTGCTCCAGCTTGCTGTAGGGCAGCCTCGAGAACTCGTCGGCGAGGCCGAGCTCGTCGAGCAGCTGGAGCGTCGAGGGGTGCACGGTGTCGCCGCGGAAGTCGCGCAGGAAGTCGGCGTGCTTCTCCAGCACGGTGACCTCGACGCCGGCGCGGGCGAGCAGCAGACCCGCCACCATCCCGGCCGGGCCGCCGCCGACGACCACGCAGGTGCTGTGCTCGCTCATGGCGGGTCTCCCGTCCGGCCGTCCGTCGGCGCGGGGTCCGGTCGGGGTCCCCGCCCCCGGTCGGGTGCAGTCTCCACCGCCGGCGGGCCGCTGACCATGCCCTCCGGACCCGCGCGGAGGCGGGCCTCCAGGACGTCCCGGGGCAGCACCACCTGGACGGTCGTGCCCCGGCCGAGCAGCCGACCCCCGGCGTCCAGGGCCGAGCACTCGCACGTCAACCGGGTGCCCTGCAGCTGGGAGCACCGGGCCGTCACGCGGATCCTGTCGCCCACCCGGCTCGGTGCCAGGTGGTCCACCGACACCGCGCGCCCGATGCCTGCCTCGCCGTCCTCCAGGTGGCGGAGGAGCAACTTGCGCCCGGCCTCCTCGAAGTGCTTGGCCATCGAGTAGGTGGCGTACACCGGGTGCACCGGTCCGAGCTCGTCGAACCGGACGGTCATCTCCGCCGTCACCACGACGTCCAGGTCCGCGGTCGCACCGATCGGGACGGGCTTCATCCGGCCACCTCGCAGCTCTGTGCCGGGACCGCGGGCGTCCCCCCGGGCCGGTGCACGACCGAGGACCGTAGTGCCGCGCCCGGACGGCCGGCTGCCCGAACCCGTCGGGGACAGGCCACGATCAGGTCATGGACGTCGACGCGCGACTGCGCGAACTCGGGATCGAGCTGCCGGCACCGATGGGGCCGGGCGGCAACTACGTCCCGGCCATGGTGGCCGGAGACCTGGTCTTCCTGTCCGGGATGGGGCCGGTGCGACCCGACGGCAGCCTGGTGACCGGCAAGGTGGGCGACGGCGGGCTCGACCCGGACACCGCGCGGGAGGCCGCACGGCTCACCGGGCTGCAGCTGCTGGCCGCGTTGCGGGCGGAGCTGGGCGACCTGGGCCGGGTCCGGCAGGTGCTGAAGCTGTTCGGGATGGTGAACTGCCGGCCGGGGTTCAACCGCACCCCCGCCGTCATCGACGGGTGCTCCGACCTGCTCGCCGAGGTCCTCGGGGACGCCGGCCGGGGCGCCCGGTCCGCCGTCGGCATGGCCGAGCTGCCCTTCGACATCGCCGTCGAGATCGAGGCCGTGGTGCAGGTGGCGTCGTGACGGCGCCCGTGCTGCTCGAGGCGATGACCTACGAGGAGATCCGGACGGCGCTCGCCGAGGGCCGGCGCGACGTCGTCGTCCCGTGCGGAGCGGTGGAGCAGCACGGTCCCCACCTGCCGCTCGACGTGGACGCCGTGCACGCCGAGCGGCTCGGCCGGGAGGTCGCCGAGCGACTCGGGACGGCGCTGGTGGCCCCGACGATCCGGGTCGGCGTCTCGCCGCACCACATGGCCTTCCCCGGGACGATCAGCCTGCGGCCGGAGACGTTCGAGGCGGTCTACTCCGACTACTGCCGGAGCCTCGCCGCGCACGGCTTCCGCACCATCCTGTGCTTCTCCGGGCACGGCGGGAACTTCGCGCCGCTGGCGGACATGGAGCAGCGGCTGGACGACCTGGTGGGGCCGGACTGCCGGGTGATCGTGTTCGCCGACCTGCAGGGCCTGGTCGCGGTGTGGAAGAAGGCCGTCGAGGAGGCGGGCGTGGACCCCGACCACGTCGGCGGGCACGCGGACGTCGCCGAGTCATCGGTCTACTCGTTCCTCCGCCCCGGCGAGGTGCGGACCGACCGGGTCGTCCGGGGCCACGTCGGGCCGGTGGACGACGAGATGCTGCGGCGCCTGTTCGACGACGGGATGACCGCGCTCTCGGCCAACGGCGTGCTGGGTGACGCGCACGGGCTCTCCAGCGGCATCGGCGAGGTGTGCGTGCAGCGGGTGGCGGACATGATCGCCGGCCACTTCGCCCACCGGATGGGCGACGTCGCCGCGTCCTGACCCGGCGGGCTCGGGTGCCGGGGCCTCCGGTGCGCGAGCCGCTCACCCGGCGGCAGCGGCGTGACAGCGCCCTGCCAGCGCCGGCCGCCAGGATCGCTGCCGTCAGCGGCAGCCAGGAGGGACGACCATGACCACACCACTGTCCGACGTCGGGGAGCTGGGCACGATCCTGGGCGTCTGGGCCCATCCCGACGACGAGGCGTACCTGTCCGCCGGCCTGATGGCCGCGGCCCGCGACCGCGGCTCCCGGGTCGTGTGCGTCACCGCGACGCGTGGCGAGCACGGCACCCCGGACCCGGGGACCTGGCCGCCGGAGCGGCTGGCCGAGGAGCGGACCCGGGAGCTGGCGCGCTGCCTGGCGGTGCTCGGGGTGACCGAGCACCACTGGCTCCCGTACCGGGACGGGACGTGCGCGGCGGTGCCGACCGCGGACGCGGTCGCGCGGCTGTGCGCGGTGATCGAGGAGGTGGAGCCGGACACGGTGCTGACCTTCGGACCGGACGGCATCACCGGTCATCCCGACCACCAGGCGGTCTCGGCGTGGACGGCGGCCGCCTTCGACCGGGTGGCCCCGGCCGGCGCCCGGCTGCTGCAGGCCGCGTTCCCCGAGCAGCGGGTGGCCCGGTGGCGCGACCTGGACTCCGACCTCGGGGTGTACCTGCCCGGCTACCCGATCGTCGTCCCCGCCGAGCGGCTGGTCGTCGACCTGCAGCTGCCGCCGGACCTGGCGGAGCGCAAGGTCCGGGCGCTGGCCGCGCAGGAGACCCAGACCGCCGGCCTGATCTCGGCGCTCGGGCTCGACCGCTACACGGCCTGGGTCGGCGAGGAGGGGTTCGTCGAGCGCCCCCGGCCACCGGTCGTCGCCGCCGCGGAGGTCGCCCGCGCCGGGACCGGGTGACCCGCCGGACGGCGACGCGCGGTGAGCCCATTCCCAACCGGCAGCGCCCGGAGAATCCTGGTCCGATGGCGCACATCACGGCTCAGAAGGGCAAGTCCATCCCTCTGGCGGCCTTCGCCGCCGGCGCCGTCGTGGCGGTGCTCGTCGGGGTGTTCGGGCGGCTGCACGAACCGACCCTCGACGGCACGACCACCCTCGGCTACCCGACCGTCCTGGCCATGAAGACCGTGGTGTCGACGGGGATCGGGGTGCTCGCCGTCGTCCAGCTCCTGGGCGCGCTGTGGATGTACGGCAAGCTCGGCGTCAAGGCGCCGTCCTGGGTGGGCACGGCGCACCGGACCACCGGGATCATCGCCGTCCTGCTGTCGGTGTTCGTCGCCTACCACTGCCTCTGGTCCCTGGGGCTGGAGGTCGGGACGCTGCCGGACGGCACGCCGGTGTCCACGCGCTCGTTCGTCCACGGGCTGCTCGGCTGCGCCGTCGTCGGCGCCCTGGTCGTGAAGGTGACCGCGGTCCGGTCGCGGCGCGCTCCTGGATGGTTCCTGCCGGTGGCCGGCGGACTGCTCTTCACGCTGCTCGTCCTCGCCGTGCTGACGTCGGTCACCTGGTACGTCGGCACGAAGGGCTGGCCGAGCCAGGCCGGGTAGCCCAGAGGTTCGAGAACCGGACCACCACCCCATGATCGAGACCCTGTGCCTCGTCCCGGCACAGCTGCGCTCGATGGATCCGTCGCCGGAGGCTGGCCATGGCTCGCAAGATCATCCTCGACTGCGACCCCGGTCACGACGACGCGGTCGCCCTGCTGCTGGCCACGGGAGCCCTGAGGTCGACCTGGTAGCGGTGACGACCGTCGCGGGCAACCAGACCCTGGAGAAGGTGACCCGCAACGCGCTCTCGGTCGGCCGTGATGGGCATGACCGGGGTGCCGATCGCCGCCGGGTGTCCCCGCCCGCTGGTGCGGGACGTGGAGCCATGACCGGCGTGTTCGCGGTGATGAACGGGCTGCTGCCCACCCTGGTGCAGGACCCGGAGGCCAGTCTGGGGCTCAGCGCCGGTGAGTCGGCCTGGTGGATCCTGACGCCGTACGCCCTGGCGGGGCTGGCGATGGGGCCCATCGCGGGACGGCTGGCCGGGACCATCGGCTACCGCACCGTCCTGCGGGCCGGCATGCTCGGCACGCTCGTCTTCGTGCTGCTGCTGGCCTTCACCGCCGGCGCCACGACACGCGTGCTGGTGCTGCTGCTGTCGATCGCCGTCGGCATCACCTATGCCGGCACCGTGAACATCATGCTGAACGGCCTGGGGATCGTCCTCTCGCCCAAGGAGAACCCGGGCTTCCTGCCCGGCCTCAACGCCGGCGCGTTCAACCTGGGCGCGGGGCTCAGCTTCGCCCTGCTCTGCGCGGCCGCGGCGGCCTTCGAGTCCGACGACCCGGGCTCCGCGGCCGGCTACTCGGCGGGCATGTTCGCCGGCGCGGTGATCATCGGGCTGGCGCTCGCCGCCTCGTTGCTCATCCCACGTCCCGTCGACGCCGAGGAGCACACGCCGGTGTCCCGGTCCGCTGCCGGGACGGGTCGTGCCTGACCGCGCCCGCGGCCCGCTGCTCGTGGTCGGGTCGATGAACGCCGACCTGGTCGTGCGGACCTCCCGCCTGCCCCGGCCCGGGGAGACCGTGACCGGCTCGGATCTGGTGGTCTCGCCCGGCGGGAAGAGCTCGAACCAGGCGGCGGCGGCCGCGCTGCTCGGTGCCGACGTCCGGCTGCTGGGCCGGGTCGGCGACGACGGCAACGCCGACCTCCTGCTCGCACGCGCGCGGGCTGCCGGGGTCGACATCCGCCGTGTCGAGCGGCTGCCCGACGTGGCGACGGGCACGGCCATGATCGCGGTCGACCGGTCCGGGGAGAACTTCATCATCGTGTCCCCGGGCGCCAACGCGCAGTTCGCCGCAGCGGACGTCGTCGCCGCCGCTGACTTCTTCGCCGACGGCAGCGTCCTGTGCTTGTGCCTCGAGGTCGACCTGTCGGTCGTGCAGGCCGCGGCGGAGGCGGCGAACGCCGCCGGTGCCACGGTGGTCCTCAACCCCTCACCGTTCCAGGACCTGGACGAGCGGCTGCTGCGGCTGGTCGACGTGCTCGTCGTCAACGAGCACGAGCTGGCGGACCTCGTCGGTGGCGAGGCGCTCGGGAGCCCCGACGCGCCGGACTGGGAGCGGGTCCTGGAGGAGCTCGGCTCCATCGGCCCCCGTCACGTGGTGGTGACGCTCGGCTCGGCGGGTGCGGTGGTGCTGGCCCTGGACGCAGCCGGTGCCGCACGGGTGCACGCCGAACCCGCGCCGAGGGTCGAGGTGGTGGACACCACCGGCTGCGGCGACGCCTTCCTGGGGGCACTGGCCTCCCGGCTCGCGCTGGGCGAGGACCCCGGCACCGCCTGCCGGTTCGCGGTCCAGGTCGGGTCGTTCGCCGCCACGCGACCCGGGGCCCAGGAGTCCTATCCCACGGCCGCAGAACTCGACCGTTTCACCGGTTCCCTGGCGGGGGCCCGGTCGTCGGCCGCCGAGGTCGTCGCCGAAGGGGCGTCGCGCTCCGCGGAGTAGTGCGCCCCGGACGGGGCACGACGGCGGCCAGCCCCACGGCACGCGGCAGCTGGTCAGCCCCTTCCGGCCGTTCCGGTCCAGCCGATCGCGCCCGTCGGATCGTGGATGGCCGCCCCGGCGGCGGCCAGAGCGGCCTCGTGCTCACGGCCGTGGTGGGCGCAGAAGATGAGGTGCCTGCCGCTGGGCAGCACGGCCTGGACGCAGCCCTGCGCGCCACAGGCGCCTCGGCCGGTGCTCCCGTCCTTGCCGCCCACGACAGCGGGGGCGTCGCAGCGGTCGCTCAGGGTCAGGGGAGCGACGACGGCCGGGGCCGGGGACGGGGCCGTGTCGTGGTCGAAGGTGGTGGGCACCGGGTTCCTCCGTCAGGTGTCGATCGTTCAGGTCGGGCGCACCGCGGGACGAGCGGACTCACCCGTTCGGCCGTCCCTGCCCGACGCTCTCGCCCGGGACCGCCTGGGCGTCCGCCCCGCCAGGTCCGGGGTTCTCGGCGGGGCGCGGACGCGATCCGGCAGCCGTGGTCCGCTCCCCGAAGGGCCGGATCACGGCCGACGCGACCGCCAAGCCCAAGGTGGAACGCAGGGCGGACAACGGGGGCGCCTCCAGTTCCCGCTTCGGATCGGTGAATGCGCGACTGTGCACGTCGTTCATGCGTTCCCTCCTTCGTCGTCGTCGCCGTACG
Organism: Modestobacter sp. I12A-02662; assembly: GCF_041028325.1. Taxonomy (NCBI): domain Bacteria; kingdom Bacillati; phylum Actinomycetota; class Actinomycetes; order Geodermatophilales; family Geodermatophilaceae; genus Modestobacter; species Modestobacter sp. I12A-02662. Next base: position 97,558 of record NZ_JABGDE010000007.1, read on the forward strand.
GCCGCGGCGACAGTTCGGTCCGATGCGGACTGCCGGTCATCCCGACAGGCAGCCGCGCTGGTGGCCAGCATCGGCGGTGCGCACCTCCCGCGTCAGCTCCGCTCCGACGACCCGCTGGCGGCTCCGACCGCTGCTGGGTCACGGTCACCGCCGGCGGCCAGTTCGGCGAAGTGCCGCAGCGTGACGAGTCCCTCCAGCCGTCCGGCCTCGTCCACGACGGGGACGGCGTCGGTCGGGGCGTTCAGCAGGACGCGCGCGGCATCCCCCAGGTCGTCCTGAGCGTGCACTCCCGGCTGGGCGCCGTCGCGGAACAGGGAGTGCAGGGGCGTGCGGTGCGCGCCCATCGGTTCCGGCGGCCATTCCTGGGCGATGGTGCGGTCGTCGAGCACCCCGACGGGGCGCTGGTGGTCGTCGACCACCACCAGGTGGTGCGATCGGGTTCGCTGCAGGTGCTCTCGCGCCGTCCACAGCGCGGCGCTCTGGTGCAGCGCCGGAGGGGTCCGGTCCATCGTCCGTGCGACGGTGCTCGCACGGCGACCGGATCGCGTCGTCGGCCCCCGTGGACGGGCCGGCTGGGTCTGCGCCATCGCCACGTCCGCTCGGTCGATCGCCGCTCTGTGCAGGTGTGCCGAGGCTCTCATGGTCGTCTTCTCCTTCGTCGTCGTCGTCAGCCCCCGCTCGCCCTACACCATGCGCTGAAAAGGTGCCGGTCCACAGGTCGGGCACCGGACGATCTCGACCCTCCTGCTTGCCGGTCGCAAGCAATGCCCGCATCAGGCACGCTCGATCTACCTGCGACAGGCTGTCCGTGGCCTTGCCGAGCCTCGGAAAGTGAGTCGCGCAGCTCCCGGCTGCCGCCGACATGAGGCGAGGGTGGCTCCTCGATCGAGACGACGATCGCCAGGCGGTCATCCCACAGCGCGGCCGATGAGCTCGTGGCTGCCGGCCGGTCCAAGCTCGTGACGCCCGAGGGAAGGACACCGCCATGTCAGAGCTTCTCGTCGACTTCATCACCTCACTCGACGGCTACGCGTCGGGAGAGGGATGGCCCGGGTTCTGGGGCCTCGAGGGCCCGGAGTACCTCGCATGGCTGGGCGCGCAGCCCGAGGTCACCTACCTGATGGGAGCGAACACCTACCGCCTGATGTCGGGCTTCGCCGCCGGCCAGGTCCCTGATGGCCAGGACGGGTTCAGGCCCGAAGAAGAGGCGTCCGTCGACGAGCTCACGCGAGCGTCCAAGGTGGTGTTCTCCTCCTCGCTCGAGGAGCCACTGACGTGGGCCAACTCCACGCTCGTCCGCGACGACGCCGCCGAGGCGGTCCGCGCCCTGAAGTCGAGCGGCTCGGGGCTCCTCAGCACGATCGGCAGCCTCAGCCTGTGCCGGTCCCTGCTACGAGCCGGACTCGTCGACCGCTTCCGGGTCGTGATGTTCCCGGTGATCACCGGGGCCACGGGCGAAGAACGCATCTACGACGGCTATCCGGACGTCGCCCTCGAGATGATCGAGCACCGCACCTTCGACGGCCGCATCCAGCTGGTCGAGTACAAGCCCCGCGTGCTCGAGCACCCGCCGCTCGGCGCCCCTGCGTGACGTCGCCCCGTCCGCCGGTCCGGACCGTCGCCGGGCCGTGCCCTGGGGATCGCGATCAGCGGATCCGTGTGGAACCGGCGTGGCCTGGCGGCGGGCGGTGCCGAACGTCTGTCGCGCCGGGGAACCGGCTCGGCTCAGGCGGGGATCGGCAGCTCGGCCTCGTCCGCGAACGCGTCCGCGTGCCGGTGGCCGAGCTCGATCAGGCCCAGCTCCTGCTCGACGTGCTCGAAGCGGTGCAGGTCCTCGAGGTCCAGGCCCACGAGCTCCCGCTCGGTCCGGCCGTGCTCACGGATCAGGTGGTCGCGGAGCCAGGCATTCCGCGCAGCGGCCTCGTGCAGCGAGCGCGGACGGCGTGACGCCGGAACCAGCGACCTCGGCGAGTGACGCACCATGGGACGACCTCCTGGTCGGGCTGGCCCACCGGACGCCCCGGTGGTGACCTGACTCAACGGTCGGGCACCGCCCGTCCCGCCAGTAGCCACCCTGGGTGGCGGGAGCCCGCCACCTGCGGGTCGACCCTGCACACCTGCGGGGCCGGTCACGGCCGGGCGAGGTTGCGGGCGATGGCCTCCCGGGCCAGCTGCAGGACGGCGCCGCGACCGGGCGCCGGCCCCGTCAGCGGCACCCGCGGCCGCCGGTCGTCCGCCGGGGCGTCCGGCGCCGCGTCGGCCGCCGCGTCGATCAGCCCCGCCGGCCGCTCCTCACCGAGCCCACGGAGCAGGTCCGCGAGGTTCCGCAGCGTCGCCCACAGGTGCGTCCAGTTCCCGGTGCGCTCGAAGTAGTCGATGACCTCGCGGTAGCCGTTCAGCGCCTCGCGCGTGCGGCCGCTGCGTCCCCGTCCGGCGAGCAGCCCGACCATCGCCACGCCCGCCAGGAAGGTGCCGCCCGAGCTCCGGGCCAGCTCGATCGCCCGCAGGTACGCCTCCTCGGCGGCGCCGCTGTCCCCGGCGAGGCTCTCGATCTCACCCTGCACGTAGGCGGTCCACGACTGCATCGAGGGCGACCGCACCCGCCCGCGTCCCAGCTCGTTCAGCGCCCGCGCGCCGTCCAGGTCCCCGGCGTACGCCGTGGCCAGGGCGGCGATCCCGTGCGTCCCGCGGGGCCGCGAGGTCAGCCCGGTCGCGGCCAGCGCGTGGCGGGCCGAGTCGGCATGGGCACCCTGCGCGAGCGCCACGACCGACAGCACCATCCGGCAGATCCAGGAGCCGGGGTCGTCCTCGGTCGTCAGGGCCAGGCCCGCCCGCGCCAGCCGCTCCGCGGTGGCGCGGTCGCCGCGGTGGTAGGCGGCCTCGCCCGCCGTGCCGAGCACGACGGACGCCTCCGGGTGGGTCAGGATCGCGGGGTCCCCGGCGAGCTCCTCGGCCCACCCACGGATCTCGGTCAGGTCCCGGTAGGCGACCGCGTCGAACAGGTCGCCGACGACGGCGGCGCACTCGTCCAGGCGACCCCGCTCCCGGGCCAGTCGCCAGGCGGTCCTCAGGTTCGCCAGCTCCCGCCGCAGGACCCGGTCCGCCCGCGGCTCGCGCTCGGTGTCCATCGCCGCGCCGAACTCCGCGGCGAGGTCGACGGCCCAGCGGATCAGCCGGTCGACGGCGTCCGCCTCCTCACCGGCCGCGGTCAGCCGGTCCATGCCGAACGCCCGCAGCGTCTCCAGCATGCGGTACCGGGTGCCGCCGCTGAGGTCGGCGTCGAGCATCGACGCGTCGACCAGGTGGGCCAGCAGGCTGCCCGGGTCACCCTCCAGGTGCAGGTCGGCGGCGATCCGCTCCGCGGTGTCCAGGTCGACGCCGTCGGTGAAGACCGACAGGTGGCGGAACAGCCGTCGCTCGTCCTCGTCCAGCAGCTCGTAGGACCAGGCCACCGTGGCCCGCAGCGTGCGGTGCCGGGCGTCCCCGCTCGGCCCGGCGCCGCCGCCGAGCAGGTCCAGCGAACGGTCCAGCCGGTCGCGCAGGTCGGCGGGGGAGAAGCTGGACAGCCGCCCGGCGGCCAGCTCGATGGCCAGGGGCATGCCGTCCAGCCGGTGCACGATGTCGGCGACCGTGTCCAGCTCGCCCGGCGACAGCGGCGGACCGGGACGCACCCGGCGGGCCCGGTCGAGGAAGAGCGTCACGGAGGCGACCCGCAGCGGGTCCTGACCAGGGCTCGGCACCGGAAGGGGCGAGAGGCGGAAGGCGTGCTCGGCGGCGAGCCCGAGCCGCTCGCGGCTGGTGCCCAGCACGGAGACCCGGGGGCAGGCAGCCAGGACGGCCGCGACCGTGTCGCGGACCGGGTCGAGCAGGTGCTCGCAGTTGTCGACCACCAGCAGGCAGGGGCGGTCACCGAGGACGGCGAGGCAGGCCGCCAGGACGTCGCCCTGGACCACCCGGAGGTCGAGGGCCGCCGCCAGGGCGTGCGGCACGGCGCCGGGGTCGGTGACCGGCCCCAGCAGCAGCACCGTCGCCGGCCCGCTCGCCCGCGCCACCTCCAGGGCGACCCGGGTCTTGCCGACTCCACCGGGCCCGACGACGGTGACCAGCCGTTCCGACGAGAGCAGCCGGTGCAGGGCCGCCACCTGCGCCTCGCGGCCGATCAACGCGGTCGCCGGCCGCGCGGACGACCCGGACCGGACCGGCGCCGGCCCCAGGGCTCCGCCGGCGATCTCCCGCTCGAGCTCGTCCAGCGCGGGCGACGGGTCGAGGCCGACCTCGTCGGCGAGCCGGCGGCGGTGCTCCCGCCCGACGCGCAGGGCGTCGGGCGCCTGGCCGGCCGCGGCGAGCGCCCGCATCAGCAGCAGGACGGCGGGCTCGCGCAGCGGGTCCTCGGCGGCGGCGGCCTCGGCCAGGCCGAGCACGTCGGCCGCCTGGCCGGCGGCGACCGCGGTCGCGACCAGGGCGTCGGTGACCTCGCGACGCAGCTGCCCGCACTCCGCGACCGCCGCCGCGATCGGCGCGACGTGCACCAGGTCGGCGAGCACCGGCCCCCGCCACAGCGCGTGCGCCTGCCGCAGCAACGCGGTCGCGGCAGCCGGGTCGGCGGGCGCCCGCGAGCGCGCCGCGGCCAGCAGCGACCGCGCCTGCGCCAGGTCCAGGTCCTCGCCGTCGACCGCGAGCCGGTAGCCCTCGGGGCCGGTCTCCAGCCGGGCCGCCGCCGCGCCGAGGTGCCCCCGCAGCCGGGACACGTGGCTGTGCAGCGCCTGCCGGCCCGAGTCCGGCACCTCCGCCGGCCACAGCGCGTCGACGAGGGAGTCGACGGTCACCGTCCGGCCCTCCGCCAGGGCCAGCAGGCCCAGGACCGCCCGCCGCTTGGTGCCGGGCACGTCCACCGGTGACCCGGACACGGTCAGCCGCAGCGGCCCGAGCACCTCGATGCGCATCGGGGGCACCTGCCTCGCGGCCATCCTCCACCTCCCCGGAGGAGAGCATCCCGCGCTGCCGGCACGGCCGGGAACCCGTCGGCAGCGCGGCGACAGCGGGTGCGAGCGCCGTGACAGCGCCGGCCCGCACCGTTCCGCACGTCCCGGCAGCGGTCGGGACCCGACGACCAAGGAGATCGACATGGACCACGGCAAGGTGCACGAGTTCCTCGGGCAGTTCGTTGCGGACGCGGGCGCGGTCGGCTCGGCCGGCGCGGTGGTGATCGGCCACCGGCTGGGCCTCTACACGGCCCTCGCCGAGGGGCCCGCGACCCCCGCGGAGTTCGCCGAGCGCACCGGGTGCGTCGAGCGGTACCTCACCGAGTGGCTGCGCAACCAGGCGGCCGGGGGGTACGTCACCTACGACCCGGCCACGGGCGCCTTCTCCCTGACCGAGGAGCAGGCCTTCTGCCTGGCCGACCCGAACGGGCCGAACCTGCCCGCCGCCTTCCTGGTCGGCGTGGGCTACCTGAAGGCCGAGGCCAAGCTGACCGAGGCGTTCCGGACCGGGGACGGCATCGGCTGGCACGAGCACGACGACGACGTGTTCGTCGGCGTCGACGCGTTCTACCGGCCCGGCTACGTGGCCGAGCTGGTGTCCTCCTGGATCCCGGCGCTGGACGGCGTCGAGGAGAAGCTGGCCGCAGGGGGCCGGGTCGCCGACGTGGGCTGCGGCCTCGGCTCCACCTCGGTGCTCATGGCCCAGGCGTTCCCGCGCACCACCGTCGTCGGGTCGGACTACCACGCGGAGTCGATCGGGCTGGCGCGCAAGCACGCCGCGGAGGCCGGGGTCGGTGACCGGGTCGACTTCGAGGTGTCGACCGCGCAGACCTTCACCGGCTCGGGCTACGACCTGGTGACGACGTTCGACGCCCTGCACGACATGGGCGACCCGGTGGGTGCCGCCCGGCACGTGCGCGAGGCGCTGGCCCCGGACGGCACCTGGCTGCTCGTCGAGCCGTTCGCCCCGGACCGGGTCGAGGACACCCTCAACCCGGTGGGCCGCCTCTACTACGCGGGCTCGCTGTTCCTGTGCACGCCCAACGCGCTGTCCCAGGAGGGCGGCTACGCCCTGGGCGCCCAGGCCGGGGAGGCGCCGGTGCGCCGGATCGCCGAGGAGGCCGGGTTCACCCGGTTCCAGCGGGTGGCGCAGACCCCGTTCAACGTGGTCTACGAGATCCGCCCGTGAGCGGCGGCGGCGGCCGGCTCCGGCCGGCCGCCGCCTTCCACCGCGCGTCGGGCCGCCCCGGCCCGGTGGAAGGACGCCGGAAGACGCCGTTCCTAGCTTCTCCGCCGAGGGGCCGCCCCGGCCCCCGACGATCCGGAGGAGCACGACATGACCAGCACGACCACCCCGCGCGCGGCCCGCAACGGCGTCGACGTCCCGACCCTGTTCGCGACGCTGGACGCGGTCCAGCAGACCCCGGAGATCGCCGCCTTCCAGTTCCGCGCCCGCAACCGCTGGGTGAGCGGCACCCACAGCATCAGCACCATCCGCGGCTTCTCCGGCGCCCTGCAGGAGGACACCAGCCGCACCGAGGACTTCGTCTACGACGCCGACCACCCGACCGTGCTCGTCGGCACCGGCCACGGGCCCACCCCGGTCGAGTTCCTGCTGCACGCCATCGCCGCCTGCCTCACCGCCGGCGTCGCGAACATCGCCGCGGCCCGCGGGATCACGCTGCACGAGATCACCTCCACCGTCGAGGGCGACATCGACCTGCGCGGTGTCCTCGGCCTGTCCGGCGAGGTGCGCAACGGCTACTCCGCGATCCGGGTGCACCTCGAGGTGGCCGGCGACGCCAGCGACGAGCAGCTGCGCGCGGTCGTCGAGCAGTCCCGCCGGCGGTCGGCCGTCTACGACGTCCTCACCCACGGCGTCCCGGTGCACGTCGACGTCTCCACCGCCTGACCCGCCCCACCCCGATCGGCCGGCCGCGGCCGAGGAAGGAGCAGCGCCATGAACGCCGTCGACACCGTCGTCGTCGGAGCCGGCCACGCCGGCCTGGCGATCAGCGCACACCTGACCGCCGGCGGGCGTGACCACGTCGTCCTCGACCGCGGCCGCACCGCGGAACGGTGGCGGAGCGAGCGCTGGGACTCCCTGCGACTGCTCACCCCGAACTGGATGGTCCGGCTGCCCGGCTACGACTACGGCGGCCCGGACCCCGAGGGCTACATGACCGCCGGTGAGCTCGTCGAGCTGCTCGACCGCTACGCGCTGGCCTGCGGTCTCCCCGTCCTGGAGAGGACGCCGGTGCGGTCGGTGGCCCGCGCCCGCGACGGTTTCGTCGTCACCACCCCGGACGACACCTGGTGGGCGGCGAACGTCGTGGTCGCGACCGGCGCCTGCGAGGTCCCCCTCGTTCCCCGAGCCGCCGCCGGGATGGACCCGGCGATCACCCAGCTGACCTCCTCGACCTACCGCAACCCCGGCCGGCTGCCCGACGGTGGCGTCCTGGTCGTGGGCGCCTCGGCCTCGGGCCTGCAGATCGCCGACGAGCTCCGGCGGGCCGGGCGCGAGGTCGTCCTCGCCGCCGGCAGCCACACCCGGCTGCCCCGCCGCTACCGGGGCATGGACGTCATGTGGTGGCTGGAGGCCCTCGGTGCGCTGGACCGCAGCGTGGACGACGTCGGCGACGTCGACCGGGCCCGGCGCGAGCCCTCCCTGCAGCTGGTCGGTCGCCCGGACCGCGCCCGCCTGGACCTGGGCACGGTCAGCGCCGCCGGCGTCCGGGTCACCGGCCGGCTCACCGCGGTCCACGGCGCGGTGGCGAGCTTCGACCGCGACCTGGCCGACGCCGTCCGCGCCGCCGACGCGCGGCTGCACCGGCTGCTGCGGCGGATCGACGAGTACGTGACCGCGCACGGGTTGGGGCAGGAGGTCGGCGAACCGGACCCGCCGCCGGCGGTGGCGCTGCCCGAGCCGGTCGACCGCCTGGACCTGGCCGCGGCCGGGGTGCGCACCGTCGTCTGGGCCACCGGCTACCGCCGCGACCACCGCTGGCTGCCGGCCGAGGCCCTGGACGGGCACGGCGAGCTGCGGCACCGGTACGGCATGACCCCCGTCCCCGGTCTGTTCACCGTCGGCCAGCGCTTCCAGACCCGCCGGAACAGCACCTTCATCGGCGGCTCGCGGCACGACGCGGCACTGGTCGCCGCACACCTCGACGTGGTGCGCCCGGGCCGGCCCCGGACCGACGTCGCGCTGCGGGGCCGGTCATGACCGCCGGGTACGACGTCGTGGTGGTCGGCGGGCGCGTCGCGGGCGCGGCGACGGCCCTCCACCTGGCCCGCCGCGGCGTCCGGGTGCTCGTCCTGGACCGCGGCTCCGCCGGCAGCGACACGCTCTCCACCCACGCCTTGATGCGCGCCGGCGTCCTCCAGCTCCACCGGTGGGGGCTGCTGGACCGGCTGGTCGCCGCGGGCGTCCCGCCGGTGCGCAGCACGGTCTTCCACCACGTCAGCGGGGACACGCACATCTCGCTGCGGCCGGCGGCGGGCGTGGACGCGCTCTACGCCCCCCGCCGGACGACGCTGGACGCCCTGCTCGTGGACGCCGCGGTCGAGGCCGGGGCGGAGGTCCGGCACGGCGTGCGGGTCACCGGCCTGCTGCGCGGGGCCGGCGGGCGGGTCGTCGGGGTGCACGCGGAGGACCGGGCAGGATCGGCGTTCGACGTCCCGGCCCGGATCACCGTGGGCGCCGACGGGGTCCGCTCGACGGTGGCCCAGCAGGTCGCCGCCCCGACCGACCGGCAGGGCAGCGCCGCCGCGGGTGTGCTGTACACCTACCTCGCCGACCTCCCCGCCGAGGGCTACGAGTGGTTCTACGGCCATCGGGCGTCCGCCGGTTTCATCCCCACCGAGGACGGTCTGACCTGCGCCTTCGCCGCCACCGGAGCGCCCCGGTTCCGCGGCCTGCCCGGTAGGGGCGCCGACCGCTTCGCCCAGCTGCTGGCCGAGGCAGCCCCGGCCGCCGCCGCGCGGGTCGCGGGCGGGCAGCAGGTCGAGGGCCTGCGCGGCTTCGGGGGCGTCCCCGGCCGGCTGCGGCGTGCCGGCGGCCCGGGCTGGGCGCTGGTCGGCGACGCCGGCTACTACAAGGACCCGCTGAGCACGCACGGCATGAGCGACGCGCTGCGCGACGCGGAGCTGCTCGCGCTCGCCCTGACCGGCGCGCTCGACGGCGCGGTGCCGGAGGCGGCCGCGCTGGCCGCGTTCCAGCAGCAGCGGGACCGGCTGTCGACGTCCCTGTTCGAGGTCACCGAGCAGGTCGCCGGGCACACCCTGGAGGAGGAGCGGCTGCGCCACCTGCTGCGGGAGCTCAGCGCCGCCATGAGTGACGAGATCGAGGCGCTGCTCGCACTCGACCGCCGTCCGACGGCGGTGGCCTGACCGGCGGCTCGGGTCGACCCGGACCACTGGACCCTGAGGCCGGGCAGGCCCCCGAGGGCTCCTGCCGCGCGCTGCCCGAGGGCGCGCGCTGATCCGTTGTGCTGTCGGGCCGTCCCCGGTACACCCGGGGGTGCGCGGCCCGCGCCGCCTGATCCGGGGGAGTCGGAGATGTCCCGTGTGCGCGTTGCCGTCCTCGTCGCCGTCCTCGGCACGGTTCCGTTCCTGGGGGCGGCACCGGCCGCGGCCGGTGAGCCGGCTCCCCGCTCGCCCGTCACCGTCAACCGCTACGACCACGTCGTGGCCGACTTCGGTGCGCAGCCGCGGGAGGGCGTCAGCGTGGCGGCCCTGCTGGACGCCTTCCGGTTCACCGACGAGAACGGTCAGCCGGCGGCCACCGCCGGTATGCACGCCGACATCACGGTGGACGGCGCCGGCTACGTCTGCGAGCTCGACGCCCCCGCCGAGGTCGGCGTCGCCCGCGACCTGGCGACCGCCGACCTGACGACGAGCCTGGCGGGTGAGTGCGGCGGGCCGGCCGGCACTCAGCCGTTCTCGCTGCGCGCGGAGGTGACGCTGGTCGCCACCGGCGCCCTCGAGGAACGCCGGGAGGTGATCCGGACGGACTCGGGGATCTGCGTGCAGCGGTTCCGCGAACGCCCCGCGGCGGCCAGCGGGACGGCGTGGATCCGCTTCGGCGACGTGCTGGACGAGACGGTCGCGATCGGTGCCGGGCCCACGCAGCGCATCGAGCACGTCGACGAGGTCTGCGTGACCACCCCTGACCTGTGAGGGGACCGGCGCGACGACGTCAGGCGGCGACCGCGGTGACGAACGTGCAGATGCCGTCGCCGTCGTCGGCGCGGGTGCGCAGCCCGAGGACCGCCAGCAGGGCCAACTCGACCCGGTGGACCCGGCGCCGGAGGCCGGAGTAGTCCATCGTGCCGCCGGCACGGACCTCGATCTGGTCGAACCCGGCCTGACGGACGTGCTCGGTCAGCATCCAGTCCGGGAGCATCGTGATGTGCCCGGGTTGGTAGTAGTGCTTGGGGCCGAAGAACACCGGCGCACCGCGCAGCACCGTCTTCAGCAGCGAGTGCGGGTGCGTGACGTTCGGCGTGCTGACCACCAGCCGGTCGCCGGGCCGGAGCATCGCCCGGATCGACCGCAGCACCTGCCGCGGGTTCTCCACGTGCTCCAGCGTCTCGACGCTCACGACCATGTCGAACGGGCCGCGGGTGTCGTCGGTCCACTCGGGGTTGTCCAGGTCCAGCCGGTGGATCCAGTCGTGCGGCGGCTCGAGGTCGGTCGGGACGACGTCGAAGCCGGCCTCCTGCAGCCGCACGGCGAGTGCGCCGCAGCCGGCGCCGACCTCCAGCACCCGCCCGCCCTGCGGGAGCGCGGCGCGCACCAGGGTCACCGCGTACTCGTGCACGCCGGGCGCGGCGTGGACGGAGTGCCCCCTGTAGGACCGGGTGCTCGCCGTCCGCTGGATGGTCTGCCGCTCCTGTTGCGTCACCCGCGCAGGCTCTCACGGACGGCGCTCCGACGGTGGGGTGGAGCAGCGGCGCGCGACGTGGTGCGGGGGGCGCGCGGTGCCCATTGACGCGCGGGGCGGTGGGGAGGACAACGAGGTACCTGCACACATCGTCGGGAGGGGGAGTCATGACCCAGCCGCTCGAGCACCTCACGTTCGACGAGCCGGACGAGGTCCGGCAGGGGGACAACTGGCGGCTCGAACTGCTCAACCTGGCCGGAGGCGCGCAGGTCGGCCGGATCACCGTCCAGCCGGGCTGGCGGTGGACCGAGGACGTCAAGCCCGTGGCCGGGACGGAGCTGTGCCAGGCGCCGCACCAGCAGTACCAGGTCTCCGGCCGGATCCACGTCGTGATGGCGGACGGCACCGAGCTCGACGCCGGTCCGGGTGACGTGACCTCGTTGCCGCCGGGTCACGACGCGTGGGTCGTCGGCGACGAACCGGTCGTGGCCATCGACTGGCAGGGTGCCTCCGTGTGGGCCGCCCGCGGCTGAGCCGGCCCGCTCCCCGGTGGCCCAGCGGCCCCGCGGCCGGTCAGTGGACGGCGTCCTGCAGCTCCGCCTGCAGGCTGCTCATCAGCGCGGCGCGCTCGGCCTTGGCCTGGGCCAGCTCCGTCTCGATGTCCCAGACGACATCGCAGAGCACGTCGAGGTACTCGCGCTTCTCCCGCAGGTCCAGGTGCGCGAAGGAGGTGGAGCCGTCGTTCTGCTGGTCCCTCATGGCCGGTCCTCGGTGGTGGAGTGGCGGACGTCGGTTCGTCCGGTGTCCTCTGGAGAGCCCTGAGGTTGCCAGGCAGGTACGACAGTTCCGGGCGCCGTCGAGGCCACCGTGAGTACCGGGAGCGGCCGCCGGGTAGAGCGCCGGGAGGCCCACTCGCGGGTGTCATCGCGAGCGTCCCGGCGCTCTGCCGGGCCTCGGCGGGAGTCGAACCGGCGGCCCCGCGCCAGCGCCTGGAGGCGCCCCATGACGACTGATCTCTTCCGTCTGCTCTGCACCGAGCTCGGGTACGACCCGGCGTCGGTGCTGGTCATCCGGGTCCGCCCGGACGGAGCCGCGGTCACCTACACCGAGCCCTCGGGCATGCCCCGCGGCAGGTCCCACCGGCTCGGCCGCGACCAGGGCCGGGCCGCGTGAGCCGTCACGTGCCGCAGAAGGTCCGGTAGGCGGCCGATCCCGCCGGGGCCGGCAGCGCGTGCCGCTCGAGGCCGGGCCGCTCGTCGTAGGGCGCGGTCACCGCCTCCAGCAGCCGGCCGAGCGGCGCGAGGTCGCCCTCGGTCGCCGCGGCGAGGGCCTCCTCGACGAGGTGGTTGCGCGGGACGTAGACCGGGTTGACCCGGTCCATCGCGTCCGCGTCGGGGCCGAGGGCACGCCAGCGCGCGAGCCAGCCGTCGATCGCCGCCAGGTCGAGGACCAGGCGGCGGGTCGGCTCGGCGTCCCCGCGGGCGGCCCCGGACAGCGAGCGGAAGAACGAGGTGAGGTCGACGTGGCCGGCCTCCAGCAGGCCGAGCAGCTCCTCCACCAGGGGGGTGACCACGGCGTCGTCGGCACCCGCGGGCAGACCGAGCTTGCGCCGCATCCCGGCCGACCAGGCCGCCTCGTATCGCGGCCGGAACGTGTCGAGCACCTCCACGGCGCGGGCGATCGCCTCGTCCTGGTCGTCGGACAGCAGGGGGAGGAGCGCCTCCGCCAGCCGGGCGAGGTCCCACTCGGCCGCCAGTGGCTGGTTGCCGTAGCGGTACCGCCCGCCGGAGTCGATAGAGCTGTAGACGGTGGCCGGGTCGTAGGCGTCCAGGAAGGCGCACGGCCCGTAGTCGATGGTCTCGCCGGAGATCGTCATGTTGTCGGTGTTCATGACCCCGTGCACGAAGCCGACGAGCATCCACCGGGCGACCAGGTCCGCCTGGGCCGCGACGACCGCCTCGAACAGGGCCGGGTACGGGTGCTCGGCGTCCGCGGCGGCCGGGTGGTGCCGGCCGATCGCGGAGTCGGCGAGCCGGCGCAGCAGCTCGACGTCGCCGGTGAGCCGGGCGAACTGGAAGCTGCCCACGCGCAGATGGCTGCTGGCGACCCGGGCGAGCACGGCACCGGGCAGCAGGGTCTCCCGGCGCACGGCCCGCCCGGTCGCCACCACGGCGAGTGAGCGCGTCGTCGGGATGCCCAGGGCGTGCATCGCCTCGCTGACCACGTACTCGCGCAGCATCGGGCCGACCGCGGCCAGCCCGTCCCCGCCGCGCGCGAACGGTGTGCGACCGGAGCCCTTCAGGTGCAGGTCGCGGACCCGGCCGGCGACGTCGGTGACCTCGCCCAGCAGCAGCGCCCGGCCGTCCCCGAGCCGGGGGACGAGGCCGCCGAACTGGTGCCCGGCGTAGGCCTGCGCCACCGGCGTGGCACCCGGGGGCACGGCGGTGCCGACCAGCAGGCGCACCCCCTCGTCGCTGCGCAGCCGAGCGGGGTCGAGGCCGAGCTCGGTGGCCAGCGGCTCGTTGAGCACGAGCAGCTGCGGCTCGGGCGCCTCCTCGGCCTGCCACGGGACCGCCATCTCCGGGAGCTCGCGGGCGAAGCGGTTGCCGAGGAGGACGGTCGGTGCGGGTGCGACGCTCACCCGCCCGAGGGTACGAGCGGCACAGCCTGCGGGCAGGACGGCCGGGAACGGGCCGGGGCTCTCCTCGCCGGCGGCGTGCCCGCCGCGGGGTCAGGTCTTGTTCGGCCGGCCGGTCAGCTTGTCCCGCAACCGGTCCACCAGGCCGACGCCCGGGCCGACCAGCTTGTGGAACAGCGCGCTGTGCGGCGCGCTCGGGTGCGGCCGGGTCGGGGCCGCCTTCTTCGCCGCCTCGACCTTCGCGCCGATCTCGACCAGCTGCTCACGGGTCAGGTGCGTGCGCAGCTTCGGGAACTGGTCGCTCTCCTCGTCGGTGACGTGGTCCCGCAGGATCGTCTCCAGCCGGCCGAGCCGCTCCAGGAACGCCGGGTCCGCGGTGTCGACGTCCTCGAGCTCCTTCATCACCTCGACCAGCTGCTGGTGCTCCTCGATGTCGTGCTGGACCGCCTGCTCCCCGTCGGGCAGGTGATCGCGCATCGCCGGGTAGACGTACATCTCCTCGGCCACCGAGTGCCGCATCAGCTCGGCGATGACGGTCTCGATCATGTCCCGGCGCTGGCCGGCGTCGGCGCGCGGGATCTGACCCAGGAGGTCCATCACCTCGTGGTGGTCGGTGGTCAGGATGTCGACGACGTCGCGGTCGCCGGTGCTCGTGGTCATCTCGTCCACTCCCTCGGCATGCGTCACCATGTGGTGCTCGACCCCGGCGTCCTACCCGGGCCCCGGACGGCTCAGTCGCCGATGACGACGTTCCACTCCCGGACCGACCAGCCGGCCACCAGCCCGTTCGTCACGTACGGGTCGTGCTGCGCGAAGCGCTCCACGACCTCACGAGGGGCCCGCCAGATCAGCAGCGCCCGGTCGTAGGGATCGGGCAGCGCCCCGGCGAGCACCAGCTCGCCGCGCTCGTGCGCCGCCCGGGCCAGCGCGAGGTGGTCCTCGCGCAGCGCCGCCCGGCGCTCCAGGTAGTCGTGGACCAGCGTGTACTCCAGGACCTGGTACATGCGGCCACTCTCACACGGCCCGCCGGTGGCCGGGACGGCGGCCGCCGCGGCGGCTCCCCGGGGGCCGGACCCATTGCGGCCCGCCGCCGGCCATCCGACGATGCACGTCCGGACCGCAACGGGAACGAGGACCGCGATGGACCTCCACCACACCGCCGCGCACGGCAGGCACCGCCGGAGGAGGGCACACCGGCGGCTCGCCGTCCTCGGCCTCGCCCTGGTGCTGGTCGCCGGGGCGGCCGTCGTCGCGGCGCTCTGGCCGCGGGGGTCCGAGGAGTCCGCGGGTGCCGTCGGGTCGGCGCGGACCTCCGCGGCGGCGGCCGGCACCCCGGACGCCGCAGCCACCCCGGACGCCGCAGCCACCCCCACCCCGCAGGAGGCGGCTCCGGCGGCCAGTGCGGCCGAGCCCGGGGTCGGGCCGGCCGTCGCCGTCGGGATGGCGCCGCACCACATGGCCGTGGCGCCGGACGGCTCCTTCGCCTACGTCGCCGACCCCGCCGCGGGGGCGGTCCTCCGGTTCGACACCGCCACCGCCACCGCCACCGCGACGATCCCGGTGCCCGGCGCCCCGCCGCAGCTGGTGACCTTCGCCCCCGACGGGACGCGGGCCTACGTCTCCGCCTACGAGGAGGGCTACGGCGCCAACTCCGTCATCACCCTCGACACCGGCACCGACACGGTGGTCTTCTCCGTGCCGGCGGCCCGGGGCCCCTACGCCGCCGGCACGACCCCCGACGGGCGCCTGCTCTACGTCCCGTACTTCGACGACGACCACCTCGACGTCCTCGACACCGCGACCGGCGCGATGGTCGCCCGCATCCCGGCCGCCCCCTGCCCGCACTGGGTGGACTTCACCGCGGACGGCCGGTTCGCCTACACGACCAACCACTTCACCGACGTGGTGACCGTGCTGGAGGTCCCGGCGAACACGGTGGTCGCGACCGTGCCGGTCGGGGACGGCCCGCACAGCCTCGAGGTCTCCCCGGACGGCACCCGCGTCGCGGTGGTGAACTACATCAGCGGGGACGTCTCGATGATCGACACGGCGAGCAACACCGTGGTCGGCACCGTGCCGGCGGTGGGTGCCGGCCCGCAGGACGTCACGTACGCCCCGGACGGCCGGCACTTCTACACGGCCAACGTCGACGACGGCACGGTGTCGGTCGTGGACGCGGCGACCGGCACGGTCACGGCCCGGATCCCGACCGGCGCGAGCCCGACCGGCGTCGTCGTCACCCCCGACGGCCGCCGGGCGTTCGTCAGCAACTACGGGGACGGCACCGTGCGGGTGCTCGACACCGCAGCCGGCCCGCCCGGCTGAGCCGCAGCCGGCCCGCCCGGCTGAGCCGGCTGCCGGGACCCGGTCGTGGTGGTCAGGGGCTGGGGCCGCCGGAGGGCACGGGACGGAACGGGAGTGCCGCCGCGGAGACGAGTGCGGCTCCTGGGTGGCGGAACCGCCGCGCGGGTATGCCGTCCCGGCGCCGACGGACCGAGGTGACACGTGACGCTGACCGAGCGGCTGGACCGGTTCCAGCAGCGGCATCCCGGCGCGGGGTTCCCCATCGCCGTGCTCTACAAGTTCCTCGACGACGACGGGCACTTCCTGGCGGCCCTGATCACCTACTACGGCTTCCTCGCGCTCTTCCCGCTGCTGCTCCTGCTGTCCACGGTGCTCGGCCTGCTGCTGCGCGGGAACCCGGACCTGCAGCAGCAGGTCCTCGACTCGGCGCTGCGCGAGCTGCCCGTCATCGGGCCGCAACTGGGTCGCCCGGAGGAGCTCGGGGGCGGCGTCACCGGGCTGGTGCTGGGCACCCTGGTGGCCCTCTACGGCGGCACCGGTCTCGGCCAGGCGCTGCAGCACACGATGAACACCGCCTGGGCCGTGCCCCGCCACCGCCGGCCGGACCCCATCCGGGCCCGCGGCCGCAGCCTCCTGCTGCTGTGCAGCCTGGGCCTGCTGGTGGTGGGCAGCACGGTGCTGTCGGTGGTGGGCAGCGTCGCCGCCGCGGGGGACACGCCGTTCAGCGGCGGGGTCGACGTGCTGCTGATCGCGGCCTCGGTGGTGGTGAACGCCGGCGTCTTCGTGCTCGGTTTCCGGCTCACGACCGCCCGCCGGCTGACCGTCCGGCAGGTGGCCCCCGGCGCGCTCGCGGCGGCGGTCGCCTGGCAGCTGCTGCAGTCCTTCGGCGGCATCTACGTGACCCGCGTGGTGCAGAGCGCCAGCGCGGTGAACGCCGTCTTCGCCCTGGTGCTGGGACTGATGGCCTTCATCTACCTGGCCGCCGTCGTCCTCGTGCTGTGCGTGGAGATTAACGCCGTCCGGGTGGACCACCTGCACCCCCGCTCCCTGCTGGCGCCCTTCACCGACGACGTCGAGCTGACCCGGGGCGACGAGCGCGTGTACGCGGACGCCGCGCGCGCCCAGAGCGCGAAGGGCTTCCAGCGCGTGCACGTCCACTTCTCCGGGCGCGACGGCAAGGCCGGTGCGCCGGACGAGCCGCCCCCCGACCCGCCGGTGGAGCCGGCCCGGCCCGAGGTGCCCGAGCAGCGGTGACCCGCCGTCCGCGGAGGGCCTTGCGGCGCGCGGGGGCCGCGGAGGAGCCTCGGACGGACACCGGCCCGGCAGGTCGCCGCCAGGGCAGGGGGCCGGCGACACGAGGAGTCCGGATGTCGGAGCGGGACCAGGACAGCGCGGGGGACTACGGCTACGACCTGGTGCACGAGGAGGTCGGTCAGGGCCGGACGGCCGGCGACCCCGCCGCCCACCACGCCGACCCGCCCCGTCCCAGCGGCCCGCCGGCCGGCGTGGAACCGGGGTCGGCCAACGACCTGGGCTACGACGAGGCGCACGGCTTCTGAGGCCGGTCAGGCCGCGGCCGCCGCCAGGGTGGCGCCCGCCTGCACGAACGTCTCCTCGGCCCACCAGCGCAGCAGCGTCTCGTCGCCGACCGCCGCGCGCAGCCCGGCGGTCTGCGAGGTGTGCGCCTGCAGCGCCGCCAGCTTCCGGTGCCCGGTGTGCCCGTGGACGGAGACCCGCAGCGCCACCGCGTGCTCCGGGACGGCGGGGGGCTCCGCGCCGGGCATCCACACGCCGGTCCGCGCGCACAGCGCGCCCCAGCGCCGGTGGAACCGCTGGGTGAGCGTGGCCTGCAGCAGCCGGGCGCGGCAGCCGTCCGCGCGCCAGGCGTCCTCGACCCAGCGCCCGACGGCGATGTGGTCGGGATGCCCGGTCAGCCCGTCGGGCCCGAAGGTCAGCAGGGTGTCCGGGCGGACCGCGTCGATCAGCGCCCGGACCGCCGCCGCGCCGACGGCCGGGTCCACCGCGGGGCACCGCCCGTCCCGGAACCCCAGCCACCGGTGCTCGGTGACCCCGACCGAGGCCAGGCTGTGGGCCAGCTCGTGCCGGCGCACCTCCGCCACCGCCTCGTCGCCCCCCAGCTCGCCGTCGGTCGCGGTCGCCACGACCACGCGCTGACCGGCGCTGCAGGCCAGGGCCATCAGCCCGGCGGAGAGGTAGGCCTCGTCGTCCGGGTGCGCCCAGACCCCCAGCACGGTGCCCAGGTGGCGGACCGCCAGCGTGTCGTCCACGGCTCCTCCTCGACGCTCGTCGGCCGGATGCCGGAACGCTAGGAGGCGGGCCTTCCGCGGACCTTCCTGTCGCGTGCCCCGGGGACGGCGGCGCGGAAGGCCCCAGGACGGGCGGCCTCAGGTCGCCAACCGCTGCCCGACGCCGGCGGGCGGCGCCGGGGCGGCCGGGGTCTGCGCGGTGCGGCAGCGGTCGGCGTCGAGGGGCTGGCCGGCGGCGTCGAAGCTCTCGGCGGCGCGCAGCAGCAGGCTCCGCCACCCGGCCTCGTCGCCCTGCGCGCGCACCAGGTGGGCGCGGGCCTCCAGCACCGCCCCCTGCCAGGCGGTGCCGTGCCACAGGGCTGCCGACTCCTCGGCGGTGGCCAGGTGCCGCTGCGCCCGGTCGACGTCGCCCACGTCGGCGCAGGCGATGGCGCACGGCACCGACACCATCACCTGGCAGAAGTGGCACTGGTCCTCGGGCCCGACCGTCGCCTCGGCCCGGCGCACCGCGGCGTAGGCGTCCTCGGGGGTGTCGGCGGCGAGGACGGTCGTGCCGTCGATGCGCTGCATGAGGTGCATCGCGATCGGTGACCAGCGGGCCAGCGGCAGAGCCCGTTGCAGCAGCCGGCGCGCCTCGGCCCGGTCGCCCTGCAGGACGCGCAGTTCGGCCAGCCGCTGGAGGGAGTGGGCCTCCCCGGCGGCCGCGCCGATCTCGGCGTGCTGGTCCACCGCCTCCAGCAGGTCGTGCTCGGCGGTGGCGAGGTCGCCGGAGAGCAGCGCGGCCTCGCCGGTGAGGGCCGCGGCGAACGCGACCGCGCGCACCGCGCCGGCGCGCTGCGCGGTCTCCCGCAGCGCTCGGCCGAGCTCCATGACCTCGGCGTAGGGCGTGGGCCCGTACAGGAGGTACTCGGCGACGCACAGGTGCGCGTCGAAGACGGCGGTGGCCACCGTCGGCGCCTCGCGGGTGCGCTGCAGCTCGTGGCGGAGCCGGCGGAACCACTGCCCGTCGTTGTGCGCGATCAGCCCCTGCAGGGCGATCAGGTCCAGCAGCCGCCAGTCCGTCGCGTCGCCGATGCGGGCGCGCGCCTCGTTCGCGGCCGCCCGGGCGGCGGCGATGTCGCCGGTGAAGTAGGCGACGTGGCCGCGGGCGAGCAGGATCATGCCGTCGGCCGGGCCGCCGTCGGTGCCCAGCCCGGCGAGCGCGTCCGCCGCGGTCTCCAGGTCGCCGGCCATGCTGGACGCCTGCGCCAGCCGCGCCAGCACGACCCGGCGGGTGTCGCCGGTGCAGACGGCGGCCGCCTCCCGGTAGGCCGCGACGGCACCGGGGTCCCCGACGGCGAGCAGCAGGTCGGCGCGCAGGGCCAGCAGCCGGGCCCGGTCGGCGCCCGTCGCCACGTCCCGGATCTGCCCCACCAGGTCGAGCGCGTCCCGGTAGGCGCCCACGGCTGCCGCGCTCTCCGCCGCGGTCAGCAGGTGGGGGACCGCGGCGGCCGCGGCGCCGGCGTGCAGCAGGTGCGAGCCGATCCGCGCGGGTGCGGCGCCCAGCGTCCCCAGAGCGGCGGCGGCGTCCCGGTGCAGCCGCTGGAGCCGGTGCGGCGGCAGCTCGGCGATCAGCCGCTGGCGCAGCCGGCTGCTCCGGAACCGGTAGCCGATGTCGGCCGGCTGCACCAGGCCCACGGTGAGGGCGGCGTCCAGGACGGCGAACGCCTCCTCCTCACCGGTGCCGGCCAGCGCGACGAACTCGTCCGTGCTGACCGCCGTGCCGGCGACGGCGACGCGGCGGAGCACCTCCTCGGTGCCCGGTGGGCAGGCAGACAGCAGCCGCTCGATCGGCAGCGGCACCGTGTCGCCCCGGCCGACGCCGGCGTGCACCTGCAGGACCCGTTGCGGGAGCCCGCCGGACCAGGCGTACACCTCCTCGACGAGGCGGTCGTCGACGGGTGCGCCGAGGTGGTCGGCGAGCAGCGCCGCCGTCCCGGCGGGCGAGAGGGGCGGGATCGGCAGGTCGGCCACGCTCGGCTGGCGCACCAGGCTGGCGCGCACCCGGCCCAGCCGGGTGTCCTCGGGGACGTCGTGGTGCCCGGCGACCAGCACGACCCGTTCGGTGGCGGCCACCCGGGCGAGGTAGTGCAGCAGGCGCAGGCTGCCCTCGTCGGCGTCGTGCAGGTCGTCGACGGTGAGCACCGCCCCGGCGCCCGCCGCGGCCAGCCGCAGCAGCTCGGCGACCGAGACGAACAGGCGCTGGTGGGCGCCCTCACCGGACCAGGTGAGCTCGCCGCCGCGCAGGGCGCGCTCGATCTCGTCCCGGTAGGCGTCGTCCAGGCCGTCGAGCAGGGTGGGGTGCGCCCGGCACAGGTCCGACAGCGCCTCCAGGACCGGCGCGTAGGGCCAGCCGCCCTCGGCCGCCGACGTCCCGCCGGCCCCGGTCCGCGCCCCGACGGCGGCCGCGCGGGCGCGTGCCCAGGCGAGGACCGCCGACGTGCCGGCCCCGCCGGGTCCGTGCACCAGGGCGGTGGTGCCCCGCCCGGTCCTGATGTCCTGCAGCGCCCGGTCCAGCCGCTCCAGCGCCGGCCGGCGGCCCACCAGCCGGGGCAGCCGGGCCGCCGGGGGAGGGCTCGCGGCAGCCGGGGTCAGCCGGTCGCGGAGGGCGACGGCCTCCGCGGACGGGGCCACGCCCAGCTCGGCGCGCAGCGCCCGGTCCAGCCGTTCGAACTGCCGCAGCGCACCCCGCCGGTCCCCGCGGTCGGCGAGCTCCCGCATCAGCGCCAGGTGCGCCTGCTCGTCGGCCGGCTCCTCGCGCAGCAGGTCCTCCCAGCGCCGTCCCGCCCGCAGCAGGTCCAGGTGCACCTGCCGCACCCGGTCCCGCTCCACCCCGGTCCAGGGCTCGAACAGGTCGTCGGGGAGCAGCGGCCCGGGATGGGCCGCCAGGGCGGCGTCCACGTCGGCGGCCGTGCCACCGGCCAGCGCCGTCCGGGCGAGGGCCAGGAAGCGCTCGACGTCGACCTGCACGTCGTCGTCCGGGAGCAGGGTGAGGACCTCGCCGCGCAGCACCAGGCCGGACCGCTCGCCGAGCGCCCGCCGGGCGTAGTGGGCGGCGGTGTGCAGCCGGGGGGAGGCGTCCTCGGGCGCCAGGTCCGGCCACAGCGCGTCCAGGACCTGCTCCCGGTGCAGCCGCCGGCCCGGCGCCAGCGCGAGCAGCTTGACCAGTGCGGACGCCGAGCGCCGCGTCCACCCGCTGCTCGGCACCTCCCGGCCGTCGACGCGGACCGAGAAGCTGCCGAGCAGGCCGATCTGCACGTCCACGAGCGGGTCCGTTCCCTGTGGCGTCGGTCCCGAGGACTCCGGTACCGCGGGCCAGCGTAGGACCGCGGCCGGAGGCCGAGAAGGGGCCTCCACGGCCCGGCGGGCACCGCATCCGGGGCTGCCGTGGCTTCCGGGGCACCTCCCGTCCCGGCGTCCGCGGGAAGGTCCGTGGAAGACCGCGGTGGGACGCTCCCGGCCATGACCGACGCGACAGCCCTCCGCCCCGGCGACGTCGCCCGGCGCACGCGCACGGTGCGGGCCCGGGACATCGAGCTGTTCACCGAGCTGACCGGTGACCGGAACCCGGTGCACTACGACGCCGACCTCGCCGCCCGCAGCCGGTTCGGCGGCATCGTCGTCCAGGGCGGGGTCACCACCGGCCTGCTGAACGCGCTGGTGGCCGAGGACCTGCCGGGTCCGGGCAGCGTCTTCCTGCACGTCGACTGGCGCTTCCCCGCCCCGGTCCGGCCGGGGGACGTGCTGACCGCCGAGGCACGGGTGCTCGAGGTCCGGGCGGACAAGCCCGTCTGCACCCTGGCCACCACCGTCCGCACCGCCGAGGGCGTCGTCGTCGTGGACGGCACGGCCGTCGTCTGGCGGGACCCGGTGGTGCGCCGCGAGGTCGAGCAGCAGGGGACGAGCCAGCGGGCGCCGGAGCAGCCGGCGCCCACGATGGAGGAGGGATCTGCATGACCATGACCGACGCGGCAGCCGGCCGGAGCACCACCCCGACGCTCGGCGCGATCACCCACGTGGCGCTGACCGTCCAGGACCTGGGCGTCAGCGTGCCCTTCTACCGGGAGCTGATCGGCGCGGACCCGGTGCTGGACGAGGACACCGGGCCGTTCCGGCACGTGGTGTTCGCCATGGGCGACACCCTGCTGGGTCTGCACCACTTCCCGGAGGGCATCGAGGACGTCGCGCACACCCCCCGCCGGCGGGGGCTGGACCACGTGTCCTTCGGCTGCGCGGACCGCGGCGAGCTGGAGGCCTGGCAGCGCCGGCTGGACCGGATGGGCATCGAGCACGGCGGCATCGTCGACGCGCACTACGGCTCGGGGCTGTCGTTCAAGGACCCCGACGGACTGCCGCTCGAGCTGTTCTGCCCGCCCTCCGCCTGATCCGCGCCCACCCGTCCACCCGCCCCGCCGGACGGCGCCGGTCGCCGTCCGGCAGGAGCCGTCCGGACGCTGGGAGACCGACCGGTCACCCGTCCGACCGACCCGCGCCGCCGGCGGACCACGGGACACGGCGCGCCGCGACGGGGGGCAGCGGCTCGCTAGCCTGCCGCCGTCCCTGGCCGGCGACCGAAGGCGGAGCGGGCATGGAGATCCACGCCGACACCCTGCAGAAGGCGTTGCAGATTAACCTCGACCTGCGCTGGTACGGCACCATCGCCGAGATCGGCGCGGGCCAGGAGGTCGCGCGCTGGTTCTTCCGCGCCGGCGGGGCGGCCGGCACGGTCGCCAAGTCGATGTCGGCCTACGACATGGCCGTCAGCGACGCGGTCTACGGCAAGTCCGACCGGTACGTCTCCAAGGGCCGCCTGCAGGCCATGCTCGACCGCGAGTTCCAGCTCAACATCGACCGGCTCGGCGAGGAGCGGGGCGACGAGACGGCGTTCTTCGCCTTCGCCGACACGGTGGTCGCCCGCAGCTACCGGGGCGGCAACGAGTGCCACGGCTGGATGGGCGTGAAGTTCCAGGCGCACCCGCGGGACGAGCCCAGCCAGATCGTGCTGCACGTCCGGATGCTGGACAACGAGGCCCCGCAGCAGCAGGAGGCGCTCGGCGTGGTCGGGGTGAACCTGCTGCACGCCGCGTTCTTCCAGCACCACGAGCCCGACCGGGTCATCGAGCGGCTGCTCGACCAGCTCACCACGGGCCGCATCGAGATCGACATGATCGAGTTGAAGGGCATCGAGTTCCGCGCGGTGGACAACCGGCTGATGGCCCTCAAGCTCGTGCAGGTGGGGCTGAGCGGCGCGGCGATGTTCGGGGCCGACCGCCAGGTGCTGCAGCCCAGCGAGGTGCTCCGGAAGAAGGCGATCCTGGTGGAGCGAGGGAGCTTCCGCCCGCCGACCGTGGTGAACATCGACATGCTCGAGGCCGCCCGGGAGAAGTTCGAGGGCGATCCCGCCGTCGCCGGGCGCGACGTGCTGATGCTGACCGAGCTGACCATGGCCAACCTGCGCGCCGGGGGAGACGTGGTCGACCGCAAGGACTTCCTCGCCCGCGCCGACCTGCTCTCCGCCTGCGGGATGACCGTGCTCATCTCCGACTTCCTCGCCTACCACCGGCTGGCCGCCTACCTGACCTGGCGCACCGACGGCCGGATCGGCATGGTCATGGGGGTCCCCAGCCTGCTCCAGCTGTTCGACGAGTCCAGCCACGCCGACCTGCCCGGCGGCATCCTGGAGGGGTTCGGCCGGCTGCTGAAGAACGACCTCCGGCTGTTCGTGTACCCGATGCTGCAGGACGGCGAGGTCGTCACCGCCGACACCGCGACGGTCGGGGAGGAGCTGCAGCCGCTCTACGACTACCTCACCCGCCGCGGGAGCTTCGTCGCGCTGGACAACTACAAGCCGGACTACCTGCCGATCCTGAGCCGGGACGTGCTGCGCCGCATCCCCACGGACGACGGGACGTGGGAGGCCCAGGTGCCGCCGGAGGTCTGCGCGGTGATCAAGAAGCGCGGGTTCTTCGGATACCCCCGAGGGCGCTGACCTCCCGCGCCGGGAAATGACCTGTCGCGTACGACCGGGCGGTGCCAGCCTGGAGGCGTTGCACGGAGGCCGCCGACCCAGGGAAGAGGCGCCATGGCCGCACCGGACACCCTCACCGACATCTCCGACCTCGCCGGGCTGGCCGATCCGTTCCCCGCCCTCGCGGCGCTCCGCGAGGCCGGCCCGGTGACCCGCATGACGATGAACCGGGCCATCCCCGTCTGGGTGGTGACCCGTCCCGACGACGTGCTCGCCGCCCTCTCCGACCCCCGGCTGAGCAGCGACCCGCGCACGTCCGCCGCGATGACCGAGCTGATGGGCGACGACGTCCTCAGCCGCAGCATGCTGATCTCCGATCCGCCGGAGCACACCCGGCTGCGCCGGCTGGTGTCCAAGGCGTTCACCGCCCGGCGGGTCGAGGCGCTCCGGCCCCGGATCGAGGAGGTCACCGACGAGCTGCTGGACCGGATCGCGCAGCGGGGCCGGGCCGAGCTGATCTCCGAGTTCGCCCTGCCGCTGCCGATCACGGTCATCGGCGAGCTGCTGGGCGTGCCGCCGGCCGACCGCGAGCGCTTCCGGGCCTGGACCGACGAGATGCTCGAGACGCCGCTGGAACGGCGCATGGAGCCCGAGCAGATGGCGGCCGCCGTCGCCCAGCTGCGCAGCTACGTCGGCGACCTCATCACCGCCAAGCGCCAGGCCCCGGCGGACGACCTGCTCACCGGCCTGATCGAGGCCAGCGACGAGGACGGCGGCCTGGACGGGCAGGAGCTGCTCTCGATGACCTTCCTGCTCCTCGTCGCCGGGTACGTGACCACCGTCAACCTCATCGGCAACGGCACCCTGGCGCTGCTGCGTGCCCCGGAGCAGCTGGACCGGCTGCGGGCGGACCCGTCCCTGGTGCCGGGCGCCGTCGAGGAGTTCCTGCGGTTCGACGGCCCGGTCAACGTCGGCATCACCCGGTACGCCGCCGAGGACCTCGAGATCGCCGGCGTGCCGGTCGCCCGCGGGGACGTCGTGATGCTGGCGACCGCGGCCGCCGACCGGGACCCGGACCGGCATCCCGACCCGGACCGGCTCGACGTCACCGCCGGCTCCCGCCACCATCTCGGCTTCGGCCACGGGATCCACTACTGCCTCGGGGCGCCGCTGGCCCGGCTGGAGGCCCGGATCGCCTTCACCGCGATCCTCGCCCGGCTGCCCGACCTGGCCCTGGCGGTCCCGGTCGAGGAGCTGCGCTGGTCGGCCGGCGGGCTGCGCGGGCTGCGGGCGCTGCCGGTGGTCTTCCGCCCGACCGTCCGGCAGGCTCCGGCCTGACCGGGATCCCCCGGCGGGCGTGGACGCCCACGGCCGCCGGGTAAGGAACCCCCGTGGACGTGCGGCGGCTCGTGCTGGGCGACTGGTCCCCGCTGATCAGGGACGGCATCGACGTCCTCCGGCTGGTCATCCTGGGCGGGGCGGTGGCCTACGCGCTCGCCGGCCGCCCGGGTGCGGCGTCGCTGCTGGCCGGGCTGGGGGCGGTCACGCTCCTGGCCCGGCTGGTGAACCTGCCGCGGGTGTACGACCTGTCGCTGACCCTGGGGATGGCGCTGCAGGGGTTCGGCGAGACGCTCGGGCTCTACGACCAGTTCGTGCGCTTCGACGACCTGGTGCACTTCACGCTGCCGATGCTCACCGCCCCGGTCGTGTACATCGCCCTCGCCCGTCTCGACGTCGTCCCCGACCCGCGGGACGAGACCCACCTGCGGCACTACGTCGGCATCGGCGTCGTCACGCTGGCGCTGGGCATCTCCATCGGCGCGCTGTGGGAGATCTACGAGTGGCGGTCCGACGCGTGGCTGGGCACCGCGCTCTCGGAGGGCAACGACGACACGAACGGCGACCTCGTCCGGGACACCCTCGGCTCGCTGGTCGGCGCCGGGCTGCTCGTCGCGTGGGCCCGCCTCGGGTGGGGGTCGGTCCGCCGGATACCCGGCGTGAACACGCACGAGGAGGTCAGCGCCTGACCGTGGTTGGCTGAGCGCCCTCCGCCGAGAAGGGACTGCGATGCCGATCCTCGCCAGCTTCGCCGAGGCACTGATCACCGGCCGGGTCGAGGTCGTCGACCTCACCGCGCCGCTGTCGGCCGAGACGCCGGTCATCCAGCTGCCACCGCCGTTCGCCCAGACCGCCCCCTTCGAGCTGGAGGAGCTGAGCCGGTACGACGACCGCGGCCCGGCCTGGTACTGGAACAACTTCCGCACCGGCGAGCACACCGGCACGCACTTCGACGCGCCCAACCACTGGGTGACCGGCCGGGACGGCGACGACGTGGCGTCGGTGCCGGCGCGGCGGCTGATCGCCCCGGCCGCCGTGCTCGACTTCTCCGCCCAGGCCGCCGAGGACCCCGACTTCCTGCTCGAGCCCGAGCACGTCGAGCAGTGGCAGGCCGCGCACGGCCCGCTGCCCGAAGGCGGCTGGCTGCTGTACCGCACCGGCTGGGACGCCCGGTCGTCCTCCCAGCGCGCGTTCGTCAACGCCGACGACACCGGCCCGCACACCCCGGGACTGTCCCCGGCGTGCGCGCGGTGGCTGGCCGAGGAGACGCCGGTGATCGGGCTGGGCGTGGAGACCGTCGGCACCGACGCCGGCGCCGCGCACTCGTTCGACCCCCCGTTCCCGTGCCACGCCGCGCTCATGGGCAGCGGCAAGTACGGGCTCACCCAGCTGCGGAACCTCGCCCAGCTGCCGCCGACCGGAGCGCTGGTGGTCGCCGCGCCGCTGCCGATCGTCTCCGGCTCCGGCTCGCCGTCGCGGGTGCTGGCGCTGGTCGACCGCGGATGAACGTCGCCGCCGCGATCGGGGGCGCGCTCGCCCGGAGCGGGGTCGGCACGGTCTTCGGGGTCGTGGGGTCGGGCAACTTCGAGGTGACCAACGCGATGGTCGCCGCGGGCGCCCGGTTCGTGGCCGCGCGGCACGAGGGCGGCGCGGCCACGATGGCCGACGCGCACGCCCGGATGACCGGGGCGGTGACCGCGCTGAGCGTGCACCAGGGCTGCGGGTTCACCAACGCGCTGACCGGCGTCACCGAGGCGGCGAAGAGCCGCACGCCGATGGTGGTGGTGACCGGGGAGGCCACCTCCCCGCGGTCGAACTTCTTCGTCGACCAGCCGGCCCTGGCCGCCGCCGTCGGGGCGGTGCCCGTGCGGGTCACCTCGCCCGGGGACGCGGTCGCCCAGGCCGTCGCGGCGGTCGCCACGGCCCGCGACGAGCGGCGGGTGGTCGTGCTGAACCTGCCGCTGGACGTGCAGGGGCTCCCGGTGCCGGGAGCGCACGTGCCGCTCCCGGCGGCCCGGGCCGCGGCGGCTCCCGACCCGGCCGAGGTGGCGCGGCTGGCCGACGCCCTCGCGCGGGCGCGGCGGCCGGTGTTCGTGGCCGGCCGCGGGTCACGCGGCCCCGGCGCCCGGGCGGCGCTGGAGCTCCTCGCCGACCGCTGCGGAGCGCTGCTGGCGACGTCCGCCGTCGCCAGGGGGCTGTTCCGCGGCACCCCGTGGGACCTCGACGTCTCCGGCGGGTTCGCCACGCCGCTGGCCGCCGAGCTGATCAGCGGCGCCGACCTGGTCGTCGGGTGGGGCTGCGCGCTGAACATGTGGACGACGCGGCACGGGCGGCTGATCGCCGACGACGCCGTCGTCGTCCAGGTGGACCTGGAGCGCGAGGCCCTCGGCCGGCAGCGGGACCTCGCGTTCGGCGTCGTCGGGGACGTCCGCGCGGTCGCCGGGGCGGCGGCCGCCGCCCTGCCCGGCGAGGCGGCCGGGTACCGGACGCCGGAGGTCCGCCGGGCACTCGCCGAGCGGCGGCGGTGGCGCGACGAGCCGTTCCGCGACGCCGGGGGAGCGGGGCAGGTCGACCCCCGGGCGCTGACGATCGCCCTGGACGACCTGCTGCCCGCCGAGCGGGTGGTCGCGGTCGACTCGGGCAACTTCATGGGCTACCCGAGCATGTTCCTCGACGTCCCCGACGAGCACGGCTTCTGCTTCACCCAGGCCTTCCAGTCGGTGGGCCTGGGGCTGGCGACGGCGATCGGCGCCGCGCTCGCCCGGCCCGACCGGCTGCCGGTGGCCGCCCTCGGGGACGGCGGCGCGCTGATGGGCGCCGCGGAGCTGGAGACCGTCGTCCGGCTGGGGCTGCCCATGGTCGTGGTCGTCTACGACGACGCGGCCTACGGCGCCGAGGTGCACCACTTCGGCCCGGCCGGCCACCCGTTGGACACCGTCCGCTTCCCGGAGGACGACTTCGCCGCGATCGCCCGCGGCCACGGGTTCGCGGCGCTCACCGTCCGGGACGTCGCGGACCTGGCCGGGGTGTCCGACTGGCTGGCCGGCCGGCGCACCCGGCCGTTGCTCATCGACGCCAAGGTCACCCGGCAGGAGCCGTCGTGGTGGCTCGAGGAGGCCTTCCGGGGCCACTGAGCCGGTTCAGCGGCTCGGGTGGCCACCCTCGGAGTCCCGGACCCCGGTCTGCCCGACGTCGGTCGGGTCGGCCGCGGAGCGGCGGACCGGTACCGGTGGATGGACCGCCGGCCGGACGGAGCCGTCGCCGGCGGCCTCGGGCGGGGTGACCGGGATCGTGTCGACGTCCGTCGCGGAGCCCCCCGGTCGGCGAGTGACCCGGATGGTGGTCATGACAGGACCGCGGCGAGGAGGCGGGGCGTCTGGGTGCTGGGGAGTCCCATGGCGGGGACCGCCGATCTCCTCCGCCAGCGGAGGGGCTGGGCGCCGAACTGACGCCACTGCTGACCCTACGCCCCGCGAAGCGTCCTGGTGACCGGCCGATCCGGGAGCTCATCCGGCTCGCCACCTGCTTTGCTGAGACATGCCGAAGATGCTGCGGATGGCCGGAACGGATCTCGTGTGGGAACTGGACGACTCCGTCGACATCGCGAGTCGGGCGAAGGAGATCGTGACCGCCCGGGCGAGCAACCAGTTCGTGACGCTCATGGCGCGCCTACCGGGCCAGGCCGAGTTCGCCTACCTGACCCTGGCCCCCGGACAGCTGGCGTGGTGGTCGCTCGGTGAGGAGAGCAACCCGAGCGCGATGGGCTGGGGCCAGTAGGCCCCTGCGGGCAGAGGCCTCGATCCCGTCACCGGGCGGGCGTCAGGAGGACGGGCAGACGCAGCCCCGGGTCATGGCGCCGTCGAAGGTGGCCGAGCAGAACCGGAGACCGATGGCGTCGTGGCTCGCCACGGGGTGCGGGCACACGTCGCAGACCGCGACGACGCTCGGGCGTTCGGTGGTCACGGGGAGGGCGGGAGATGTCACGGCGGCAGCCGCCTGACTCCGCCGGGAGGGCGGTGTAGGGAGAGGTCGGACGGCCGAGCCGTCCACGGGTCCGCAGGAGCGGACCGACATCCCCACGCTACGCCCGGCCCCGCTGCCGGTGTCCCGGACGACCGCCCGACGGGCGGTGACGACGCCGGCTCCACGCGGACTCCCCGGGGCGAGAATGGACGACGGACCCGCTGCGGCCCCGGGCACGACGGAGGAGGCCCCATGGACAGCGAGGACGCGCAGGAGGGCACGGCGGTGGCCCGGCCCCGCGTGGTCGCGGGCGTGGACGGGTCACCGGGCGCGCGGGAGGCGCTGGTCTGGGCGTTCGCCGCCGCAGCCCGGCGCGGGGCGGGGCTCGACGTCGTGTCCGCGTTCCCGTCCGACCTCTCGTGGAACGCGCCGTCGCTGGTCGACCCCCAGCGCATCGCCGCGCTGCGGGCCGGCACGGAGGCGCGGGCCCGGGAGCTGGTGGCCGCGGTCCGGGCGGACCCCGTGGTTTCGGCGGTCGACGGCATCGACGACGTGCCCTGCGAGGTGCGCGTCGTCCCCGGGGCGCCGGCCGAGCAGCTCGTCCAGATGGCCGAGGGGGCCGCGCTGCTGGTGGTGGGCAGCCGCGGCCGGGGCCTGGTGCGCAGCACCCTGCTGGGGTCGGTGGCGCTGCACTGCGCCGCCCACGCACCCTGCCCGGTGGTCGTCGTCCACCCCGGCACGGCCGCGTCGACGACTCCGGGCCGGAGGGTGGTCGTCGGGCTGGACCCCGCGGAGGCGTCGCGGGTGGTGCTCGCCCACGCCGCCGCGGCGGCCGAGGAGCTCGGCGCCGAGCTGGAGGTGGTCGCGGCCTACCACCTGCCGCACTACTGGACCGACCTCTACGTCGCGCTCGACCAGGCGCTCGCGGAGATCCGCGCCTCCGCCGACGGGCGGGCCCGGCACCAGGTCGACGAGGTGCTGGGGGCGGAGCCGCCGGTGCCGGTGCGGGTGGTGACCGAGGAGGGCCCCGCCGGTGGGCTGCTCGTGCACCGCGCGGCCGGCGCGGCGCTCCTGGTGATCGGCAGCCGGAGCCGCAACCGGCTGCCGGGCATGGTGCTCGGCTCGGTCGCGCTGCACGGCGTCGTCCACGCGCCCTGCCCGGTGCTCGTGGTGCACCCACCGCGGCGCACCCACCGGCACGCCGAGCCGCCGGCTCTGGCGGGCAGCGGCGGCTGAGCGCGGCCGCCCGGGCCGGCCAGAGAGGAGGAACCGTGCTCGCCGAGATCGGTCTGGGGCTCGCCGTCGTCGTCGCGGGGCTCTGGTCGGGCCTGCTGCTGACGCTGACCACGATCCTGCACCCGATCTACGCGGGGCAGGACGGACGGGGCTTCGCCACCGAGCTGCGCCTGTTCCTGCCGGTCGCGCGCCGGTCCCCGACGAACCACGTGCTCGTGAGCGGACTCGTGCTCGCGCCGGCCCTGGCCCTGGTCGGGCTGCGCGACGAGCCGGCCAGCACGGAGTTCGTGCTCACCGCCACCGGCCTGGCGCTGACCGTCCTCGGCCCGCTCCTGGTCTCCCGGTTCCTCGCCGAGCCCAACTACGAGGTGATCCTGGGCTGGGACCCGGCCGCCGTGCCGGCGGACTGGCGGGACACCCGCCGCCGCTACTTCACGCTCAACTGGCTCCGCGCCGCCCTGACCTGGATCGCGTTCGGGCTGTTCCTCGCCGCCGCCCACGCGCACCTCACCTGACACCGGGGGGGCGTCGGCCGTGGACCTGCGGGCGTGGCTCCGGTTCCTGGCCGGGTTCGCGGTGGTGTACGGGGTCCTCGCCGGGCTGGCCGGGCTGGACGCCACGGCCCGGCTGGGCCCGGCGGTCCTGGCCGGGGTGCTGGTCGCCGCTGTGCTCGTCGAGCAGGCCCTCGACGGCGGGGGACCGGCGGCCGTCGTGCGACGCCTGGGCCTGGGCCGTCCCGGCGGGCGGGCGTGGTGCTGGCGGTCGGGCTGTCCGCGCTCGTGCTGCTGGCCCACCCGCTGTCGGCCGCGATCACCGGGGTCGTACCGGCGTTGCGGCCCGGCTGGCCGTGGCTGCTCGTCGGGGTCTTCGCCCTCCACGGCGTCGCCGAGGAGATCGTGTGGCGCGGGTACGCCTTCCGGAGACTGCGCGCCGGGCGGTCCTTCGGCCGGGCGGTCGTGCTCACGATGCCGCTGCTGGTGGCCGCGCACGTCCCCGTCCTGGCGAGCAACGGCCCGGCGGTCGGCGGTGCGGCGATGCTCGTCGCCGCGGTCACCTCGGTGCCACTGGCCTACCTCTACGAGACCGGCCGCAGCACGGTGTGGGCGCCCGCGCTGGTGCACGCCGCCATCGACAGCTTCAAGCTGGTCGACCTCCCTCCCGCGGCGCAGCCGACGTTCTCCCTGACGCTCGCGGCGGTCGCGCTCCTGGTGCCCCTGCTGGCGCTGGCCGTGCCCCGCCGGGTGCTCGCGGACCGGCACCCGGCCGGAGCGCGCCGCGCCGCCGCCGGCCGGCACGACTGAGGGCACTCGAGGGGGTGTCCAGACGGCGCTGAGGGGAGCAGGCTCGACCGGGTGATGCCGGGCCCCCGAGTCGGGGGGCCGGCCGGACGGGACGGTGGGAGGAACCGACATGGGACGGACGAGCGGGCGCGGGCCGGTGGAGGTGCGGCGGGCGGTGCTGCTGCGGCGGCAGGTCGCCGCCCCGGCGGTGGCCATCGGACGGACGGCGATCGGGGCGACGGCGTTCGGCGCGTTCGCCGTCGGCGCGCTGGCGATGGGCGCGGTCGCGATCGGGATGGTGCGGATCGGCCGCCTCACGGTGCGCCGCGCGGAGATCGCCGACCTGCGGGTGGGCGAGCTGTGGGTCGGCGGGCAGCGGGTGCCGTCCCTGGGCCCGGCCACCGGGTGACCCGTCGGTGCCCGCGCACCTGAGGGTTCGTCCGCCCGGTGCCGGCGGCCGGCGATGACCCGGGCACCGCAGCAGACGCCCCGCACCGACGCCGCCGCGGTCGTCGTCCCGCTCCGGGACCTCGACGCCGGCTCGGTGCCCGTCGCGGGCGGCAAGGCCGCCAACCTGGGTGAGCTCCTCCGGGCCGGCTTCCCGGTGCCGGACGGCTTCTGCCTGACCACCGCCGCCTACCGGGAGATGGCCGCGGCCGCCGGCCTGACCGACGTCCTCGACGGGCTGGCCGCCCTCGCCCCGGACGACGTCGACCGCTCCGCGGAGCTGGCCCGGCAGGCGCGTGAGCGGATCCTGTCCACCCCGATGCCCCGGCGCACCGCCGACGCGGTCACCGCCGCCTACCGCGCCCTCGGCGAGCCGAGCGTGGCGGTCCGGTCCTCGGCCACGGCGGAGGACCTCCCGTCGGCCAGCTTCGCCGGGCAGCAGGACACCTATCTGGAGATCACCGGGGTGGACGCCGTCCTCGACGCCGTGCACCGGTGCTGGGCGTCCCTCTGGACCGACCGGGCCGTGCTGTACCGGGCCCGCAACGGGGTCGACTCGGCGCAGACCTGGCTCGCGGTCGTCGTGCAGGAGATGGTGGACGCCGCGGTGGCCGGCGTGCTGTTCACCGCGAACCCGGTGACCGGGCACCGCGGCGAGAGCGTGGTCGACGCGAGCCCCGGGCTCGGCGAGGCGGTGGTCAGCGGGGCGGTGGACCCCGACCACTTCGTGGTGCGGACCGGCACCGGCGCGGTCGTCGAGCGGCGGATCGGGGACGGGACCGGTCGTCCCGCCTGCCTGACCGACGAGCAGGTCGCCGAGCTGGTCCGGCTCGGCGGACGGGTGCAGCAGCACTTCGGGGCGCCGCAGGACATCGAGTGGGCCTTCGACCGGGACGGCGGGGCCTGGCTCACCCAGGCCCGGCCGGTGACCACCCTCTTCCCGCTCCCCGACGGCGCGCCACCGCCGGACGGGCTCCGGGTGTACTTCTGCTTCAGCCTCGCCCAGGGGCTGACCCGCCCCTTGACCCCGCTCGGCATCGCCGCCATCCGGGTCGTCGCGTCCGGGGCCGGGCGGCTGTACGGGTACCCGCCGGCCGATCCGGTGGCCGGGCCGCCGGCGGTCCGCGCCGCCGCCGGCCGGTTGTTCTTCGACGTCACCCCGATGCTGCGCAGCGCCCCGGGGCGGGCGATCGTCCCGCGCGTGCTCGACGTCATGGAGGCGCGCTCGGCGGTGGTGCTGCGCAGCCTGTTCGACGAGCCCCGGCTGAGCGTGGTGCAGCCGTCGTGGCGGCCGGTGGTGCGCCGCGTGGCCTTCGTCGCCGCCCGCTACGGCATCCCGCTGCGGGCGGCGCAGGCGCTGGTCAGCCCTTCGGCGGCGCACCGCCGCCTCGGCCGTCTCGTCGCGGAGCTGCGGACCCGCGCGCGGGCGCCGCAGGTCGCCACCCCGGAGCAGCGGTGGGACGACGTCGTCGCCACCCTGCTCGCCGCGGCTCCGCTGCTGCCGCGGGTGGCGCCCCCGGGTGCCGCGGGGTTCGCCATGCTCGGGCTGGCCGCGAAGGTCCTCGGGCCCGACGCGCGGCCGGGTGACCTGCCGACCGTCCTGCGCGGCCTGCCGGCCAACGTGACCACCGAGATGGACCTCGACCTGTGGCGGCTGGCCACGACGGTCCGCGCCGACGAGCCTGCCGCGGAGGTGCTGCGCGCGGAGCCGGTCGCGGACCTCGCCGGGCGGTACCGGGTCGGCGCGCTGCCGCCGGTCCTGCAGCGCGGGCTGGCCGGCTTCCTGGACCGGTACGGCTCCCGGGCCGTCGCCGAGATCGACCTCGGGCTGCCCCGCTGGGCCGAGGACCCGGCCCACGTCCTCGGCGTGCTGGCCAACTACCTGCGGGTCGAGGACCCGGACCGGGCTCCCGACGCGGTGTTCGCCCGGGCCGTCGCCGAGGCCGAGGCGATGGTCGCCACGCTGACCGGCCGGGCGCGGCGGCGCGGCCGGGTGCGGGGCGCCGTCGTCCGCTTCGCCCTGCACCGGGCCCGGCGGCTCGGCGGGGTACGGGAGCTGCCGAAGTACTGCATCGTCCTGCTGCTCGCCCGGGCGCGGGCCCAGCTGCGGCTCCTCGGCGCGGACCTGGTCGGCAGCGGCGTGCTCGACCGGCCGGAGGACGTGTCCTTCCTCGACCTCCGCGAGGTCAGGGAGGGGTTGCGCGGCCGGGACCTGCGCGACGTCGTCCGGGAGCGCCGGGCCGTGCACGACCGCGAGCTGGGCCGCCGGCGGGTGCCGCGGGTGCTGCTCAGCGACGGCACCGAGCCGGAGGACCGGGTGGCCCGGCCACCGGCCGGGGACGGCGTGCTCGTCGGCACCGGCGCGTCGGCGGGGAGGGTGACCGGCCCGGCCCGCGTCGTGCTGGACCCCACGGGCGCGCACGTGGCGCCCGGGGAGGTCCTGGTGACGCCGTCCACCGATCCGGGCTGGACGCCGCTGTTCCTCACCGCCGGTGGGCTGGTCATGGAGATGGGCGGGGCGAACTCGCACGGGGCGGTGGTCGCCCGCGAGTACGGCATCCCGGCGGTCGTCGGTCTGCCCGGCGCCACCACCCGGATCACCACGGGGCAGCTGGTCACCGTGGACGGCACGGCCGGGGTCGTGACCGTCGCGGAACCCGGGGCGTAGCGGCCCCGGAGACGACGGAGCCCCTCCGGTCAGCGACCGGAGGGGCTCCGTCAACGCGATCAGATCGCGCGGACGTTCTCCGCCTGGGGGCCCTTCTGGCCCTGCGTGATGTCGAACTCGACGCGCTGCGCCTCGTCCAGCGAGCGGTAGCCGTTGCCGGAGATCGCCGAGAAGTGGCAGAAGACGTCGGCGCCGCCGCCGTCCTGCTCGATGAAGCCGAAGCCCTTCTCCGCGTTGAACCACTTCACAGTGCCCTGAGCCATGTCGTTCCCACTTCCGTGCTGTCGCGTCAGCACCGATGGACATCGGTCCTGGGTCGCCGTACCGACCGGCAGGACCGAGAGGAACGTCAGGCAGAGACGACTGCGGACGTCCGGGAACGAGGCAGAGGCACAACAGCGACCGCGGCCGACTGTACGTGGTCGTCGTCAGGAGTGGGGACGGCGGCGATCAGTGTCACCGTGTACCCCTCGAAGGAGGCTGTTCCGATGGACATCACCACCGTCAACGACCGGCACCTCTACCAGGCCCGGGTCGTGGTCGAGGACCCGGCGCACCCGTCCGGCCGGCTCGAGCTGCCCGGGAGGGTCGTCCGGTTCGGTCCCGCCGGGTGGCTGACCGTGGTGGCGGGGCTCGGCGAGGACGCCGAGATCGAGCTGTACCCGACCGGCCGCATCCTGGCGGTCACCGATCTGCGGGAGGTCGGGGCCGCCGCCCACCACCATCCGGACGGCGGCACGGGGTGAGCCACCTCCCAGGCCCGGCCGGTCGCCTTTTCCTACCTGCTGGGTAGAGTTGACCTCGGATGCCATCCGGAGCGGCCGAGAGACCTGGCTCGACGACGCCGCAGCAACCCCCCGCCCCGGCGGACGAGGGTGCTACTGCCAGGACCGATGGAGGAACGCCATGAGGCACGCCGGGCTCACCTGGGCTCGCCGGCACATCGACCTGTGCCGGACCGCCACCGCGCTGTGTCGCTGATCCCGACCCCCGCATCCCGGTAGCCGCCCCGTTCCACGGGGCATCCACCTGCCGCGGGCCGGCGCGGTCGGCCCGGGCCACCGCCGCCGGTGCCCGAGCCGCTCCACCGGTCCGCTGACGTGCAGGCCGGCCGGCCGGAACCACCTGCGCCGCCTCACTCCACCCCGGAACCGCTCACCTCGAGGACACCGAACCCCGTGATCGAACTGACCGACGTCCGCAAGGTCTTCCCTGCCCGGAGACGCGCCGGGGAGGTGGTCGCGGTCGACGGCGTGAGCCTGCGGGTGGAGGCCGGGGAGTTCGCCGGCGTGGTCGGCCCGAGCGGGTCCGGCAAGAGCACGCTGGTGCGGCTGGTCAACATGCTGGAGCGGCCGACCTCGGGATCGGTGACGGTGGACGGCCGGGTGCTCAGCGACCTGCCCGACGACCAGATCCGTGAGGCCCGTCGGTCCATCGGCATGGTGTTCCAGCACTTCGAGCTGCTGGACTCCCGGACCGCCGCGGGCAACGTCGAGCACCCGCTCGAGCTGGCCGGGGTCGGCCGGGCCGAGCGACGCCGCCGGGCCGCCGAGCTGCTGGACCTGGTGGGCCTGGCGGAGCGGGCCGACGCCCATCCGCGGCAGCTGTCCGGTGGGCAGAAGCAGCGGGTGGCGATCGCCCGCGCGCTGGCCGGCCGCCCCGCGGTGCTGCTCTGCGACGAGGCGACCTCCGCCCTGGACCAGGCCAGCACGACCAGCGTGCTGGAGCTCCTGCGCCGGGTCCGGTCCGAGCTCGGCCTCACCGTGCTGCTCATCACCCACGAGATGGCCGTGGTCAAGGCCGTGTGCGACAGCGCCGTGCTGCTCGACAAGGGCCGGGTCGTCGACGGCGGCCGGCTGTCGGAGATCCTGACCCGCGAGCACTCGCCGCTCAGCGACGCACTGCTGCCCGCGCCGCTCGCCGACGCCGGGGCCGGCCACGCCGGTGTGCTGCTGCGGGTGACGGTCACCGACCGCACGCCCGAGACGCTGGTCCTGCAGACCCTCATCGGTCGGCTCGGCCTCTCCGTCGAGGTCGCCGGCGGCTCGGTGGAGACGGTCGCCGGCGGGCGCTACGGCCGGCTGCTGCTGCGCGTGACCGGGGACCTGGCGCAGCTGGACGGCGCCGTCCGCGGGCTGCGGGACGACGGCGTGCTCATCGAACAGGTGCCCGGGACCCCCGGCGCGGTGGCGGGGGCGGCCCGATGAGCGACTGGGCGCGCATCTACCCGCAGCTGGTCGAGGCCACCGGCGAGACCCTCTACATGGTCGGCGTCTCGGCCCTGCTGACCGTGCTGTTCGGCGTCCCCCTCGGGGTGCTGCTGACCGTCACCGCCCCCGGCGCCCTCGCGCCGCGGCCGACGCTGTACCGGCTCCTGGGGCTGGTGGTGAACCTCGGCCGCTCGCTGCCGTTCATCATCCTGCTGTTCCTGGTCGCGCCGGTGACCCGGGGCATCGTCGGGACGACGATCGGCTCGACCGCGGCGATCGTGCCGCTGACGATCGGCGCCGTCCCGTTCCTCGCCCGGCTGGTGGAGACCAGCCTGCGCGAGGTCGCCCCCGGCAAGGTCGAGGCGGCGCTGTCCATGGGCGCGCGCCGCCGGGACGTCGTCCGCACCGTGCTGCTCCCCGAGGCCCGGCCCTCGCTGATCGCCGGCACCACGGTCACGGTGGTGGCCCTGATCAGCTACTCGGCGATGGCCGGGGCCGTCGGCGGCGGCGGGCTGGGGGACTTCGCGATCCGCTTCGGCTACCAGCAGTTCCGGACCGACATCACCCTGCTGACCGTCGTCCTGCTGCTCGCCGTGGTCCAGGCCCTGCAGTGGGCCGGGGACCGCTGGGCGCACCACGCGGCCCGCGCCTGACCACCCGCACCGACCCCGATGGCCGTCCGGCCACCGCTCCCGTCGCACCACCCGTGAAGGAGAACCACCACCATGCGCTCCCGCCTTTCCCTGATCCTGGCCGCGTCCGCGGCGACGGCCCTCCTCGCCGCCTGCGGCGGCGGGGACGCCGAGCTGTCCGGGGCCGACGAGCCGCTGCGGGTCGGCGCGTCCCCGGTCCCGCACGCCGAGATCCTGCGCTTCATCGACGAGAACCTGGCCGCCGACGCCGGCCTGGACCTGGAGATCGTCGAGTTCACCGACTACGTGCAGCCCAACGTGGCCCTGGACGACGGGTCGCTGGACGCCAACTACTTCCAGACCGTCCCGTACCTGGAGGAGCAGGAGGCCAGCGCGGGCTACGACTTCGCCCCGCTGGAGCCGGTGCACATCGAGCCCCTGGGCATCTACTCCAGCACGCTGACCGACCTCGCCGCCCTCCCCGACGGCGCGACCGTGGCCATCCCCAACGACCCGACCAACGCCGCGCGGGCGCTGCGGCTGCTGGAGGCCAACGAGCTGATCACCCTCGCCGACACCGGGGACGCGGCGCCGACGTCGCTGGACGTCGAGGGCAACCCGAAGGACCTCGAGATCTCCGAGGTGGAGGCCGCGCAGGTGCCCCGGTCGCTGGCCGACGTGGACATCGCGGTCATCAACGGCAACTACGCCATCGAGGCCGACCTCGTCCCGGCCGAGGACGCCCTGGCGCTGGAGGAGGCGGAGGGCAACCCCAACGCCAACCTGCTGGTCGTGCGGACCGGTGACGAGGGCGACGAGCGGATCACCCAGCTGGAGGAGCTGCTGCACTCCGACGAGGTCCGCCAGTTCATCGAGGACGAGTACCAGGGCGCGGTCATCCCCGCCTTCTGACCCCCGTCGCGCGGAGTGCCGGACGTCCGGCCCTCCGCGCGCCGCTGGTCAGCGGGACCGTTGGACGGCCGCCCGCTGGGCGGCGCGGCGTCGCAGGCCGCGCCGGATCCTCCGCGCGTAGAAGGGCAGGAGCTCCCGACCGACCGGGATCCTGGCAGAGCGGACCGCCACCTTCGACACCCGCTCCTGGACGGCGAAGCCGTTCGCGAGGATCCAGTACCGGTCCGCCGCGAGCACGGCCTCCGAGGGCGGTCGCATGGTCCGCTTCTGGAGGTGGGCGAGCAGTGCGCTGCGGCGCACGACGACCCCGTCCTGGAGCCGGTACTCGCAGATCTCGCCGTCCTCCCAGGCGTAGCGACGGGGATCGCGTCCGGCCGGGTGCTCGGCACGGGTGCGGTATCTCCGGAAGGAGAGGTCGAAGATGGTGTGCTCGTCCCAGAGCCGGACGCCGAGGTGGCGCAGGACGTGGTGGATGCCCGCCATCTCGTCGAAGTACATGGCCGCGGGCTCCGACATCACCTCCCGGTAGCTGACGCCGGCCACCTCGTGGCGGAACCACCCGGCC
Source organism: Modestobacter sp. I12A-02662 (assembly GCF_041028325.1). Lineage (NCBI taxonomy): Bacteria > Bacillati > Actinomycetota > Actinomycetes > Geodermatophilales > Geodermatophilaceae > Modestobacter > Modestobacter sp. I12A-02662. Next base: position 136,894 of record NZ_JABGDE010000007.1, read on the forward strand.
GCCTCGGCGGTGTTCCGGTACAGGGCGAAGTTGCCCTGGATGAGGATCTTGTCGGCCTCGAACGCCTCCGGCGGGAGGTGGTCCCGGACCCGTCCGAAGATCACGTCGAGGTCGCTGTGCCCCCAGAAGTCCCAGCCCCGCAGCTCGTCGGCGAACACCTCCCCGAACGCGGGTCGGAAGTCGCACAGCTTGTAGGGGCGCTCGAGGGAGATCGGGAAGTCGAAGTGGCCCTGGATGCGCGCGGCCAGGTCGGAGAACTCCCACCGGTGCACGCTGACGTTGGGCGGTGCGTCCGGCACCGGTTCGTCGGTGAGCAGCAGCCAGTGCACGTCCGGGTTCGCGGCCATGCTCTTCACGGCGAGGGGCAGGTACGACGGGCGCGGGCCGAAGTAGGGGACGACCAGCCGGATGGAGGGCCCGGTCACCGCCCCGGACGCCGTCCGATCTTCGACCCCAGCCAGGTGAGCGGGTCGTACCTGCGGTCCACCACCCGCTCCTTCAGCGGGATGATGCCGTTGTCGGTGAGGTGGATGCCCTCCGGGCACACCTCGGTGCAGCACTTGGTGATGTTGCAGTAGCCGAGCCCGAACTCGTCCTGGGCCGCGGCCCGGCGGTCCTGCGCGTCCAGCGGGTGCATGTCCAGCTCGGCCAGCCGGATGAGGAACCGGGGTCCGGCGAAGGCCTGCTTGTTCTCCTCGTGGTCCCGGACGACGTGACAGGTGTCCTGGCACAGGAAGCACTCGATGCACTTGCGGAACTCCTGCGAGCGCTCGACGTCGACCTGCTGCATCCGGTGGTTGCCGTCCTCGTCCCGCGGCCGCGGGACGAAGGCCGGGACCTGAGCGGCCTTCGTGTAGTTGTAGGAGACGTCGGTGACCAGGTCGCGGATGACGGGGAACGTCCTCATCGGGGTCACCGTGACGGTCTCGTCCTCGGCGAAGGTGCTCATCCGGGTGAGGCACATCAGCCGCGGGCGGCCGTTGACCTCGGCGCTGCACGAGCCGCACTTGCCGGCCTTGCAGTTCCAGCGGACGGCGAGGTCACCGGCCTGGGTCGCCTGCAGCCGGTGGATGACGTCGAGCACCACCTCGCCCTCGTTCACCGGCACGGTGTAGGTCTGCAGGTCACCGCCCGAGGCGTCCCCCCGCCAGACCCGGAACCTGGCGTCGTACGTCATGAGACCTCCTCGAAGATCTCGGCCAGCTCGGGCGGCATGGGCGGCAGGGGCTCGCGGGTGATGCCCACGCCGTCCGGCTCGAGTGCGCAGAGGACGTTGACCTTCGCCCACTCGGGGTCGGCGGCCGGGAAGTCGTCGCGCGTGTGCCCACCGCGGCTCTCTTCCCGCTCGAGCGCCGACCGGGCGATGCACTCGCTCACGAGGAGCATGTGCGGCAGGTCGAGAGCCAGGTGCCACCCGGGGTTGTACTGCCGGTGCCCCTCGACCGAGAGGTCCGCCACCCGCTTCTTCAGCCCGGCGATGCGCTCCAGTGCCTGTTCCATCTCCGTGCGCGTGCGGATGATGCCGACGAGGTCGTGCATCGTCTCCTGCAGGTCGTGCTGGACGGCGTACGGGTTCTCGCCACCCTCCCGGTCGAACGGTGCGAGCGCGGCGCGGGCCGCGTCGGCGACCGCGTCGTCGGGCACCCGGACCGAGGCTCCGGCCCGTGCGGCGTGCTCCCGGGCGGCCAGCCCCGCGCGCCGGCCGAACACGAGCAGGTCCGACAGCGAGTTGCCGCCCAGCCGGTTCGATCCGTGCATCCCGCCGGCCACCTCGCCGGCCGCGAACAGGCCGGGCACGCGGGACGCCGCGGTGTCCGGGTCGACATCCACGCCACCCATGACGTAGTGGCAGGTCGGCCCGACCTCCATCGGTTCGGTGGTGATGTCGACGTCGGCCAGCTCCTTGAACTGGTGGTACATGGACGGCAGCCGCTTGCGGACGTACTCCGCCGGCCGTCGGGAGGCGATGTCCAGGAAGACCCCGCCGTGCGGCGAGCCGCGGCCGGCCTTGACCTCGCTGTTGATCGCCCGGGCGACCTCGTCGCGGGGGAGCAGCTCCGGCGGGCGCCGGTTGTTCTTCTTGTCGGTGTACCAGCGGTCGGCTTCGTCCTCGGTCTCCGCGGTCTCCTTGCGGAAGAAGTCGGGGATGTAGTCGAACATGAACCGGTTGCCCGCGGAGTTGGTGAGGATCCCGCCGTCCCCGCGGACGCTCTCGGTGACCAGGATCCCGCGCACCGACGGCGGCCACACCATCCCGGTCGGGTGGAACTGGACGAACTCCATGTTCACGAGCGAGGCCCCGGCCTGGAGTGCGAGCGAGTGGCCGTCGCCGGTGTACTCCCACGAGTTCGAGGTGACCTTGTAGGTCTTGCCGATCCCGCCGGTGGCCAGCACGACGGACGGCGCCTGCCAGACGACGAAGCGCCCGGACTCGCGCCAGTACCCGAAGGCACCGCTGATCGCTCCGGCGTCGTCCGTGAGCAGCCGGGTGACCGTGCACTCCATGTACACGTCGATGCCCGCCGCCACGGTGCGCTGCTGCAGCGTGCGGATCAGCTCCAGTCCGGTCCGGTCGCCGACATGGGCGAGCCGGGCGAAGCGGTGCCCGCCGAAGTCGCGCTGGCTGATCAGGCCCTCGGGCGTGCGGTCGAACAGCGCGCCCCAGTCCTCGAGCTCGCGGACCCGCTCCGGCGCCTCCTGTGCGTGCAGCTGGGCCATCCGCCAGGAGTTGAGCATCTTCCCCCCGCGCATCGTGTCGCGGAAGTGCACCCGCCAGTTGTCCTCCGGGTAGAGGTTGCCCATGGCCGCGGCGATGCCGCCCTCCGCCATCACCGTGTGCGCCTTGCCGAGCAGCGACTTGCACACGACGGCCGTGCGTGCCCCCGCCTCGTGCGCCTCGATCGCGGCCCGCAGCCCCGCGCCGCCCGCCCCGACCACGACGACGTCGTACTCGTGCCTCTCCAGCTCCATCAGAAGAACCTCAGGTCGGGGATCGTGTCGGTGGCGAGCAGCAGGACGTAGAAGTCGGCGAACGCGACGCTGAACAGCGAGGCCCACGCGTACTGCATGTGCCGGGCATTGAGCCGGGAGACCAGTGTCCAGAACCGGTAGCGCAGCGGGTGCCGGGAGAAGTGGTTCAACCGGCCCCCGACGATGTGCCGGCAGGAGTGGCAGGACAGTGAGTACAGCGCCAGGAGGACGGCGTTGGCCAGCAGGATCACCGTGCCCAGCCCCATGTGCCCCCACTCGCCGGTCTCGTCCCGGAAGGCCAGGACGGCGTCGTAGAAGAGGACGACGTTGATGACCAGTGCCGCGTAGAGGAAGTACCGGTGCACGTTCTGCCCGATGAGCGGGAAGCGGGTCTCACCGGTGTAGCGGGAGTGCGGCTCGGCGACCGCGCAGGCCGGCGGTGAGAGCCAGAACGACCGGTAGTACGCCTTCCGGTAGTAGTAGCAGGTCAGCCGGATGCCCAGCGGGAAGATCAGGATGTAGATCGCCGGGGAGATCCAGCCGGGTCCGGTGAACAGCTTCGGGAAGGTGTCGCCCTCGCACGCCGTCGTGATGCAGGGCGAGTAGAACGGCGAGATGTAGGGCTCGGCGAAGTAGTGCGCGTTCTGGAACGCGCGGATCGACGAGTAGACGACGAACGCCACCAGGGCGGCGGCCGTGAGCAGGGGCGGCACCCACCAGCGGTCGGTGCGCAGCGTCCGGGACGCGATCGCCGCGCGGCCGGAGGTGCCCCTTCCGTGTCGCGGCGCCGCGGTCCCGGCCCCGCGCGGCGCGGTGGTGGTCACCGCCCCGTGCGGCCGGCCCCGCCGAAGCCCTCGTCGTCGCCGTCGCCGTAGACGCCCGCGAAGGGCTCGTACGCCGAGTACGACTGCTGCCCGGCCATCAGGTCCAGGTCGTCACGGACCCGGCTGAGGTCGCCCCTCAGCCGCCGGGCGTCCACCGTCTCCCCGACGTGCTTCGTGACCGACGCGCACGCCCTGTCCAGGGCCTCGAGCGCCTGCCGAGCCGTGGCCACGTCCTGCTCCAGGGACATCGCTGCCTCCAGGTCGCTGCCGGCGCCTCCGGGGAGGCGAGGGCAGCAGTCGACCACTAACGTGCCGCCGACGAAAGGGCCTTGGCCCCGGCTCTTCAGCGGCGGGCGGAGCCGTGGCCCGGTCGCCGACCCCAGCGGAACCAGGCCAGCGGCCCGACCCAGTTGATCGCGATGATCGCCGCCCACCGGGCCTTGCTGCCGTTCACCGCGGAGGCCGGGCGGGAGGCGAGGTCCTTCCACGCCACGGCTGCCAGACACCACTGCAGCAGGCCCACCGCGAGGAGCCCGGCGCGCTGCCGGGACGTCAGGTCCTGCCATCGACGCGATCCCATGCCCCGACCCTGGCAGACAGGGGGCTCCGGCCGGCGGGCCTCCGGACCCGGACGTGTGGGGAGCCGCGCCCCTGGTCGAGCCCCCCGACGGTCGTCCGGTGGTGCTCGTCGCGGATCATGTCCCGGGCTGACGGACGGGGGACGGGTCGTGCAGGTGCGCTGGACGGGTGCTGGCGGCGGACGGACGGCGGAGTCCCCACGCGCATGACGGACCTCCTGCCCGCCGGGTTCCTCCCGGACGGGCTCACCGGGACGACGCTGCTGCTCGTGCTCGTCGCCGCGCTGGCGGCCGGCTGGATCGACGCCGTCGTCGGCGGCGGGGGGCTGCTGCAGCTGCCCGCGCTGCTGCTCGTGCCGGGGTTCAGCCCGGTGCAGGCGCTCGCCACCAACAAGCTGGCGTCGATCTTCGGGACGACGACCAGCGCCGTCACCTACTACCGCCGGGTCCACCCCGACCTGCGGACCGCGCTGCCCATGGCCGGGGTGGCGCTGCTGGGCAGCTTCGCCGGTGCCTCGGTCGCGTCGCTGCTGCCGGCCTCGGTCTTCAAACCGGTCATCGTCGTCGCCCTGGTGGGCATCGCGGCGTTCACCCTGCTCCGGCCGTCGCTGGGCGGGGTGACGGCGCTGCGCCACAGCGGCCGCAAGCACCACGGCGTCGCCGGCCTGCTCGGCGCCGCGATCGGGTTCTACGACGGGATCCTGGGCCCGGGGACGGGATCGTTCCTGGTCTTCGCGATGGTCTCCACCCTCGGCTATGACTTCCTGTCCGCCAGTGCCAAGGCCAAGATCGTCAACGTCGCGACCAACCTCGGGGCGCTGCTCTTCTTCGCGCCGAACGGGGCGGTCCTCTGGGGGCTCGGCCTGCTCCTGGGCGCGGCCAACATGATCGGCGGCTACCTCGGGTCCCGGATGGCGACCGCCCGCGGCAGCGGCTTCGTCCGCGCGGCGTTCCTGGTCGTCGTGACGGCGCTGATCGTCCGGCTCGGCTGGGACGTCTGGACGGAGAACCTCCGGCCGCTCCTCGGCTGACCGGGCCCGCTACGGGAGCGGCGGCAGCTCCGTGGCGGTGAGCAGGACGTCCTGGCACCCGAACTCGTCCATCAGCCGGGCGGTGGCCAGCCGCTCCCGGGACAGCTCCACGGGCCCCTGCCGGCTCAGCGCGTAGCACCGGTAGCCGTCGGTGTCGCACAGCTCGGCCAGCACGGCGCGCAGCTGCACCGTCCCGGCCAGCACCTCGACGAACAGCGTCGGCCGCGCCGCCCGGAGGTGCTCCCGCATCGCGGCGAGCAGGACGTGCTCCTGCCCCTCGACGTCCATCTTCACCAGGTCGACACCGTCGAGCAGTTGTCGGACGTCGACGGCCGGCACGTCGAGGGCGACCGGGACGTCGCGTCTCATGTCGGCGGGGAGCTCGGTGTCCGCGGCCAGGAAGGCGACCGTCGGGGTCGCCGCCTGGTCGGCCGGGACGTGCAGGCGCACCGACGGAGCGGCGGGGCCCACGACCGCGGCGGCCTCGACGACCTCGACGTTGGTCACCCCGTTGAGCCCGAGGTGCGTCCGGCAGACCTCGGCGGAGACCGGGTGCGGCTCCACGGCGACGTAGCGCACGCCGGGCGCGGCCCGGCCGCCCTGGACCGCGAAGTACCCGACGTTCGTGCCCAGCTCGAGCACCGACCGGGAGCTGCGGCAGTAGGCGCGCCACCAGGGCAGCAGCTCGGGCTCCCAGCCGTCCACGCCGCACCAGTAGAGCTGCTCCAGGACCTGCGAGTCGACGGCGACGAACTCCAGGCCCGGGTCGTCGGCCAGCCGGAAGGTGGACACCGCGCGGGGGATGCCTCCGCGGAACAGCGCGCGCAGCACCGCCCGGCGGGCCCGGGGCGGGCCGGCGCCGCGCGTCAGCGCGCGCCGCAGCGCGTCGGCGACCGGAACGGGCAGCGGACCGACCACCGCGCGGGCGAGCCGCCGGTCGAGGGGCCGGTCGGCACCGCGGATCACGCCGGGTTCACAGCGACGCCGGGTTCACAGCGACGCCGGGTTCACAGCGACGCCGTGTAGCCGCCGAAGGCGTCCGGGGACTCCCAGATCCGCACGGCCAAGGTCGCCCCCGGCAGCGGGCCCAGCGCGGCCGCGAGCTCGTCGTGCAGCCACCGGGCGAACACCTCGACCGTCACCGCCTCGACGTCCGCCGGCCGGATGACCTCCAGGTCCGCGCCCTCGACCCGGGCCGCGGCGTTCCGCAGCGCCCGGTCCAGCACGTCGAGGTCCACGACCATGCCGCGGTCGTCGAGGTCGTCCCGGCGGACGACGACGTCGAGCCGGTAGTCGTGCGAGTGCCGTTCCCCCTCGGGGGGCGGCATGCCCGGCATCACGTGGAAGGCGCGGACGCCGAGCGCGGTCCCGGTCTCGTACACGGCGCTATTGATAGCGCAGCGCGACGTGGACCACACCCGGTTCGCGGGCGTCCAGCGCCCGGTAGGCCGCGGCCGCCTCCTCGAACGGGAACTCCGTGGTGGCCAGCGCGGCCAGCGGCAGCTCGGCGAGCAGCCCGACGGCGACCTGGCGGCGGCGGCCGACGTCCCACCGCGCGCCGAGCGCCGCGGGGATCGTGGACACCTGGCTGCTGCGGATGGTGAGCCGCCGGCGGTGGAACGCGCCGCCGAGCGGGAGCCCGACCTGCTGGACGCCGTACCAGGAGCCGACCAGCGCCGTCCCCTCGTGGGCCAGCAGGTCCAGCGCCCCGGCGAGCGCCGTGGGGGAACCGGACAGCTCGAGCAGCAGCGGCACCCCGGCGGGCGGCAGGTGCCGCGGCAGCTCCGCCGGGTCGACCGCGGCAATGCCCAGCCGGCCCGCCAGCTCCCGGCGGTCCGCCGCCGGATCGGCCGCGACCACGGTCGCGCCGGCCCGCTGCAGCAGCAGCGCCGTGAGCACGCCGACGACGCCGAGCCCGAGCACGGCGACGGTCTCCTGCGCCACCTGGCCGGCGTCCAGGCTCAGCTGGAGCGCGGTCTCCACGAACGGCAGCAGCGTGGCCGGTCGCGGGTCGGTGCCGCGTGGGAGCGGGACGACGTCGTCCGCGCCGACCACGAACCGGTCCTGGTGCGGGTGGAACGCGAAGACCAGCGTCCCCGGGGGCAGCGGGCCGGCCGGGCCCTCGACCTCGCCCACGCAGCTGTAGCCGTAGGGGAACGGCGGGCGGAACGTGCCGCCGAGCGCGCCGATCCGCTCGTCGAGCGGGAGGTCGGGATCCAGCAGTCCGCGGTAGGCGAGCAGCTCGGTGCCGGTGCTGATCCCCGAGTACCGGGTGCGGACCAGCAGCTGGCCGGCGCCGGGGTCGGGCAGGTCGACCGGCGCGAGCTCGACCCGCCCCGGGGCGACGAACAGCAGTCGGAGGGCCCGCACGCCGGCTCACCCCCAGGTCCCGTTCCCCGCTCGTCCCGCTCGGGCGACGGTAGCGTGCACGGACGGACCGCCGCGGCAGCGAGGAGTCGGCGCATGGAGGCTGCACCGTCGTCGCCGGACCGGTCGGCGCCGCGCGAGGTGGCCACCGCGCCGGTCGACGTCGGGGGCCTGCTCGGCCCGGTGTGCGCGCACGCGCACCGGCCGCACGTCGTCCTGAAGTACGCCCAGACGCTCGACGGACGGATCGCGACCCGGACCGGCGACGCGCGGTGGATCAGTGGCGCCGCGGAACGTTCCCTGTCGCACGCGATGCGCGCCTGCTGCGACGCGGTCCTCGTCGGGGCCGGGACGCTGCTGCACGACGATCCGCAGCTCACCGTCCGGATGGTGCCGGGCGCGTCGCCGGTGCGCGTGGTGCTGGACTCGGCGTTGCGCACGCCCCTCACCGCGAAGGTGCTGTCCGACGACGCCGCCACCGTCGTGCTGTGCCGGCCCGACGCCGATCCGGTCCGGCGCGGGGCACTGGAGGCCGCGGGCGCGGCGGTCCGGGACGTCCCGGGCGGACCGGACGGGTTGCGGATCGACGAGGCGCTGCGCCTGCTGCGCTCGATGGGGATCGCGTCGCTGCTGGTGGAGGGCGGGAGCCGGGTCATCACCTCGTTGCTGCGCGCGGCGGTGGTGGACCGGGTGGTCGTGTCGCTGTCACCGACGATCATCGGTGCCGGCGTCGAGGCGGTCGGCCCGCTCGGCGTCGACCGGGTCGCCGACGGCATCCGGCTGGTCCGCCGGTCGGTGGTCCTGGCCGGGGAGGACGTCCTGACCGCCTTCGACGTGGCCGGCGCGCGGCCGCGGTAGCGCGCCGGCGGCCCGGCCGGCGTCGCGGTGCGCGGACCGGCCGACCCGGTCGACGGCCAGCACGATGCCGCCGGGCAGCGTGGCGACCAGCGCCATCACGCCGTAGGCCGCCGCGGCGGCGACGCCCTGGCCCGCGCCCAGACCCGCGGCGCCGAACGCCCACGCGGCCATGCCCTCCCGCGGCCCCCATCCACCGATGCTGAGCGGCACCGCCATCGCCAGCAGCACCAGCACGGCGAGCGGCACCAGCACCGCCGCGGACGCGGTCGACCCGGTGGTCTCGGCCGCGACCAGGAACACGCAGCCGTGGCCGGCCGCGACCAGCACCGAGGTGAGCGTGACCACGGGCCACACCTGCCGGTCGACGAGGCCGGCCCGGACGTCGGCGCGCAGCGCACGCAGCAGGCGTGCGCCGCGGGACGGCCCGCGGTGCGGCAGGGCGCGCAGCACGAGCACCACGCCCAGCGCGCCGAGCACCGCCGCGGCGACCGTCCACCCCATCCCGGCGCGCACCGGGGAGTCCAGCACGAGCAGCAGCGCCAGCGCGGAGACCACCAGCACGACCTGGCCGGCTGCCCGCTCCCACGCCACGGCGCGCAGGCCCCGGCCGAGGTCCCCGGCGTCCAGACCGTGCCGCCAGCCGCGGTGGACGTCGCCGACCACCCCACCGGGCAGCGTGCTGTTGAGGAACTGCGACCGGTAGTACGCGCCGATCGCCGTCCGCAGGGGCAGGCCGACGCCCAGGCCGCGGGCGACGGTCTGCCACCGCCACGCCGCGCAGACGGTGGTCAGCGCGTTGACCGCCGTGGCGGCCAGCAGCGCCCCGGGGCTGATCAGCCGGACGCCGTCCAGGAACGGGCCGGTGCCCAGCCGCCAGAGCAGCACCGCGAGGACGGCGACGCCGCCGAGCGGACGGACCCACGCCCACGCCGCCCGGATGCCGCCGCTCATGGCCGGCCCTGGTCGACGCCGGCCGCGGCCAGCACGGCGGCCACCCGCCGCGCCGTCGCGTCCCAGCCCTCCAGCACCCGGCGCCGCTCGCGGGCCGCCCGGCGCAGCCGCTCCCGCAGCCCGGCGTCGCACAGCCAGCGGCGGAGCGCCTCGCCGAGCGCGGCCGGGTCCTCGGCGGGCACGAGCACCCCGGGCTGCCCGGCGCCGGTCCGCCCCACCGCCTCGCGCACCCCGCCGACGTCGGTGGCCAGGACCGGCACCCCGGCCGCCAGCGCCTCGGTGACGACCATGCCGTACGCCTCGAGCCGGGACGGCAGGACGAGCAGGTCCGCCGCCCGGTACTCGCGGCGCAGCCCCTCGCCCCGGCGTGGCCCGGTCAGCCGGATCCGGTCGGTGAGGCCGGACCGGTCCACCGTCCGGCGGAGGCGCGCGACGAACGTGGGGTCCCGGTCGAGCGCACCCACGACGGTGCAGCTCCAGGGCAGCTCGGCGACCCGGCGCAGGGCCTCGAGCAGCAGGTCGTGACCCTTGTGGGGCACCACGGCGGCGACGCAGAGCAGCCGGCCGCCGCCGGGGGTGCCGGGCGCCTCGTCGTCCGGGTCCGCGCCGGGGCGGGCGACGTGCACCCGGTCGGGCGGGAGCCGGTGGCGGGCGAGCAGCTCCGCCCGGGTCCACGCGCTGGTCGTCACGACGGCCCGGGCGGCGGCGAGGACAGCGCCCTCGGCCTCGGCCGGCACGGCGACGTCGCCGAGCGGCATGTGCACCAGGACGACCAGCCGCACCCGGCCGGCCTGCGGCAGCAGGACGGCGGCCGCGGCGGACGCGATGAGGCCGTCCACCAGGACCGCCGCGCCGTCCGGCACGGTGCCGACGGTGCGTGCCAGCCGGGCCAGGTCGGCCGGGTCCGGCCGGGGCCACGGGCCCGGGACGGCGAGCTCGCGCACGTCCCATCCCAGCGCGTGGAGCCCGTCGCAGGCCCGCCGGTCGTACCGGTTGCCTCCGCTGGGCCGGGCGGGGTCGTCGATGCCGTCGGGGACGACGACGTGCACGGTCCTCACGAGGGCGCGACGGGAACTCGACCGCCGGACCGCTCACGCCGCGAAGATGCACTCGCGTCTCGTGTCACCGGCAGCACCTCCCCGCGCGTGCGATGGACCGCATCGTCGCGCGTTCCGGTGGTCTTGGGCGTGCCCATCGGCACGGAGGAGTCGTGTTGACGGTCCAACGGGGTCTGCTGGCCGGCCTGGTCGCCCACCTGGTGGTGCTCACCGCCCTCGCCGGGGCCGGCGCGGTGGGCGGGATCGGTGCCCTCGCGGGTCTCGTCCACGGGGCCGGCACCGTCGCCCTGCTGGGGCGCGCGCTGGCGCGTTCCGGCGCGCTCGGGGTCGGGCCGGCCGATCTGGTGACGTTGCTGCGGTCCGCGCTCGTCGGCGGCGTCGCGGCGCTGGTGGCGGAGTCGGCGGCGGGGGCGGTCCCGGCCAGCACGCTCGCGCCGCTCGCCGGCCTGGCGCTCGCACTCGACGCGGTGGACGGCCGGGTCGCGCGGCGCACCGGGACGGTGACGGCGACCGGAGCGCGCTTCGACATGGAGGTCGACTCCTTCCTGGTCCTGCTCCTCGGCGTGCACGTCGCCGGCTCGCTCGGCCCGTGGGTCCTCGCGGTCGCCTCGGTCCACTACGCCTACGTCGCCGCCCGGTGGGTGCTGCCCTGGCTGCGCGGGGAGGTGCCGCCCCGGTACTGGTGCAAGGTCGTCGCGGCCGTCCAGGGCATCGTGCTGGTCATCGTGGCCACGGGCGCGGTGCCCCGCGCCGTCGCCGTCGGGGCCCTCCTCGTCGTGGCGGGGCTGCTCGCCGAGTCGTTCGGCCGGGAGGTGTGGGGGCTGTGGCACAGCCGCCGCACCAGCACCGAGGGTGCCGTGGGGCCGCGGGCCGTCGGGTCCGTCCATGGCTGAGCCGGCGGCTGCCCCGGCCCCGGGACGGCGGCGTCGGGTGCTCTCGGCGGTGCTGACGGTGCTCGCCGTCCTCGTCGTCTGGGCGGTGCTGGTCGTGCCCGACCGGCTCTTCCGCCTGACCCCCGAGGCCTTCCTGCGGATCCCGGTCGAGGGACTCGCCATCGTCGGTGTCGGCCTCCTCGTGCGCCGGCACCGGATCCGCGGCGTCGCGGTCCTCCTCGGCCTGGCGATCGGGCTGCTCGCCGTGGTGCGGATGCTGGACCTGGGGTTCCGCGCGGCGCTGCTGCGGCCCTTCAACCCGGTGACCGACTGGCAGCTGCTCCGGCCCGGCATCGACCTGCTCCACGACTCGATCGGGCCAGGTCGGGCGAAGGTGGCCCTCGTCGGCGCGGTGCTCCTCGTCGTCCTCGTGCCGGCTGCGGTGACCGTGTCGGTCGTCCGCATCTGCCGGGTCGCCACCGACCACCGGGCGGCCGCGGCCGGCGCGGCCGCGTCGCTCGGCGCGGCCTGGCTGGTCTGCGCGCTGCTCGCGGTCCACCTCACCCCCGGCGTGCCGGTCGCGTCCCGGGCGGCAGCCGAGCTCGCCGTCGTCCAGGTCCGCGAGGCCGCCCGCAACGTGCGGGACCTCTCCGCGTTCCGCGCCGAGCTGGCGGCCCCCGACCCGTTCGCCGCGTTGCCGGCCGCCGACCTGCTCACCGGCCTGCGCGGCAAGGACGTCCTGGTCGTGTTCGTCGAGAGCTACGGGCGGGTGGCGGTGGAGGGGTCACCGGTGTCCGCGGACGTCACGGCCCTGCTGGACGCCGGCACCGGGTCGCTGCGGGACGCCGGGTTCGAGGCGCGCAGCGCCTTCCTCACCTCCTCGACGTTCAGCGGGATCAGCTGGCTGGCGCACGCCACGCTCCACTCCGGCCTCTGGATCGACAGCCAGCAGCGGTACGACCAGCTGCTGGCCAGCGACCGGTTCACCCTGCCCGCGGCGTTCCAGCGGGCCGGCTGGCGGACCGTCGTCGACGTGCCGTCGAACCGGGACCCGTGGCCGGAGGGGCGCGAGTTCTACGGCTTCGACGACGACCTCGACCGGCACGACGTCGGGTACGCCGGCCCCAAGTTCAGCTTCGCGGCGATGCCCGACCAGTACACGCTGGCGGCCTTCGAGCGGCTGGAGCTCGCCGATGCCCCCGCGCCGGTGATGGCGGAGATCGACCTCGTGTCCTCGCACGAGCCGTGGACCCCGATCCCGCGCATGGTCGACTGGGACGAGGTGGGGGACGGCTCGGTCTACGACGGCATGCCCGCCGAGGGGACGGCGCCGGCCGATGTGCTCGGGGACGCCGACCGGATCCGGGAGCTGTACGGCGAGGCGATCGAGTACTCGCTCACCGCCCTGATCTCGTTCGTGACGACCCTGCACGCGCAGGACGACGACCTCGTGGTGCTGCTGCTCGGCGACCACCAGCCGGCGCCGGTCGTCACCGGGCAGGACGCGACCCACGACGTCCCGGTCACGCTGCTCGCGGCCGACCCGGCCGTGCTGGACCGGATCGGGTCGTGGGGCTGGGACGCCGGGTTGCGACCGGGTCCCGATGCGCCGGTGTGGCCGATGGACGCCTTCCGCGACCGGTTCCTCACAGCCTTCGACTAGTGCCCCGTCCAGCAGCGTCGCCCTGAGGGCGGCCTCAGGGACAGCCTTCGGACAACCGGCTCACCGCCGAACGGATCGCCGTCCTCGAACCCGGCGACACGGTCACCATCGAGTCTGCCGCCGACTTCGCCCGGCCCCGCCACGCCCTCGGCACCGTCGTCCGCGTCGCCGGCCCGCACATCGTCGTGACTGCAAGAGCCCCCGCGGGTGACGAGTCCTCGGCCCAACCCCGGAACCCGCCCGACAGTTGACCGGCCTACGCTCGCTCGCCACCTGCCGTCAGGCCGCCTTGTACAGCGGATCCGAGCCGTGCTCCTCGAAGTTGCAGGGTGAGCCCATCGGGTGGTCGCCGGGCCTCGAGACAGGCGGATGGATGACCCCGTCGGCGCTGAGAGGACGCTTAGCGCGACTTGGCTGCTGCCGGTGCTTCTGGCCGGCCTTCTTGCGCGCCCTACTTCTCCCTCGACCGTCCACGCGCTCGCGTCCGCCTCCTTCTTGAAACGGCCGGGGTGGAGCCGAAGCGCCGCCGCTCGCCGGCGGCCTGGACCTGTCCGCCTCACCGGCGTCGTGGCTGGACGCCGTGGCGGAGGCCGCCACCTCGGCTGGGCGGGCGCCGAGCTCGCTGGGTGCCCTGTCGACCCCGGCGGACAGGGTCGCCCGGGCGCTTTCCAACGCCGGCGTCACGACCTCCCGGGCGGCGGCCCACGGGGCGGTGTACGCCAGGGCCGCGGGCTGCGCGGCCTCGATCCGCGGAACCACCACCAGCCGGTCCGCGTCCCCCGCACTGAGCACCCGCCCGGTCGTAGAGAGCGCGGCCAGCAGCCGATCAGCCTGCTCGCGGAGCAGCCGGGAGGCGGCCGCCTCGAGCTCGCGGAGCACCCGGGAGGCCTCCGCCTCGAGCTCGCGGAGCACCCGGGAGGCTGCCGCCTCGAGGGACTGGGACCACTCGTCCAGGTACTGGGCCCGCATGGCCAGGGCTTCCGGCGGCGGTCCGGCAGGGGGCCGCTCAGGGGCGAGAATGCGGGTCACCATGCCGCAGGGGCAGGACCCGCCGGTCGCCGGGGCCAGATGCTTGCCACCGGTGCATAGCCATGGTTCGTCCATTCTGCCCTCACCTCTCGAGCCTGGCCCTGATCCGTGCGTGGTGGGCCGAGGCACAAGGGTCCCGTGTGTCACTCGCGCCACAGGGCGCGCCACGCGTGGACGTGTCTGTGTCGTGACCTTCAGCACAGGACGCTGGACTGGTGTGTGGACGAGGCCGGGACATCCCTTTCCGACAGGCCAACAGCCTCAGAAGGCGCTGCAGTTGTCGGTCGGTAGCCGGTGGGCGCAGATGAGGGTGATGGCGAGTCGGGCCAGCGCGGTGATCGTCAGGGTGGTGCGGTCAGGCGACGTGGCCGGCATGAGCGCCAGGCGGCTCCGGGTGCGTGTGCGGAGGCGTCATGTCGACACTGTGCTCCGCCGGCCCTCGAGCGGAACCGGTCAGTCCGCGCCGGCCTCGACCAGGCCGAGCTCCACCCACTCGCCACCCCGGCACGCGCCCTCGGTGCACGCGCACGGGGGAGCGTCCTCCCAGCCCTCGGCGACCTCCGCCCACAGAGCAACGACGAGGAGCGTCGAGTCGACGATCGACCCGGCCCTCGATGGCCTGATCGGTCTCCTGATCGTGAGCGCACCACCAGTCCGTCCTGGCTGGAGCATCCTCGTCGTCGGTGACCCTCGATGCCGTGCCCCTGAGTGGGCCGCTCGAGCCGTCCCCCTCTCGGACGCCGTTCAGGTCCGGGGACAACGTCTGGTGGACGCCTCCCACGCGTTCCCGCGCGGGAACGCCTTCGGCTGAAGGTGCCGGGGAGCCTGCGCGAGCGCATCGCCGCACGGGCAGGTCGGCAACGGATGACCGCTGCTGAAGTCATCGCCGAACTGCTCGACGAGGCGGACCGGCGTGCCCGGCTCGAGGCCGTCCGCGAGGCCCACGCGAGCACGGACGCGTCCTACCGCGAGGAGACCGAGGCCCGGGACTCGTTGGCTGACGACGGTCTCGACCCGTGATGGGAAGGCGCCCTCACTCGAACGTGGCGCCATCGTCTGGGTCGACGTCGACCCGACCGCCGGGCGGGACAGCGTGGCACCCGACCCGGTCCGGTCGTGTCCAGCACGGACTACCTGGCCTCACGCGACGCACCGGGACCGCGGGCGTCGAGTAGCGGTACCAGCCGCCCGACGGGCGTGTCCCGCTGCCCGCCGGCCGCACCTGGTGGGCGGGCCGCCGGTGCCGTGCTCGTACGTTGGGGCACAGACCCGGGGTGCGCTGTGCGTCCGCCGGTCCGGACCAGTGAGGGAGACGCGGGTGCAGGCGCAGGAGACGGCGACGGTGGAGCGGATCTACGACGAGGTGCTCCGCCGCAATCCCGGGGAGACGGAGTTCCACCAGGCCGTGCGCGAGGTGCTCGACTCCCTCGCCGTCGTCCTCGCCCGGCACGGCGAGTACGCCGAGATGAAGACGATCGAGCGGATCTGCGAGCCGGAGCGGCAGATCATCTTCCGTGTCCCGTGGCAGGACGACCGCGGCGAGGTGCACATCAACCGCGGGTTCCGGGTGGAGTTCAACTCCGCGCTGGGCCCGTACAAGGGCGGGCTGCGCTTCCACCCGTCGGTGAACCTGGGCATCGTCAAGTTCCTGGGCTTCGAGCAGATCTTCAAGAACGCCCTCACCGGCATGCCGATCGGCGGGGGCAAGGGCGGCTCGGACTTCGACCCGAAGGGCCGGTCGGACGCCGAGATCATGCGCTTCTGCCAGTCCTTCATGACCGAGCTGTACCGCCACCTCGGCGAGTACACCGACGTGCCGGCCGGGGACATCGGCGTCGGGACCCGGGAGATCGGCTTCCTGTTCGGCCAGTACAAGCGGATCACCAACCGCTACGAGTCCGGCGTGCTGACCGGCAAGGGGCTGGGCTGGGGCGGCGCCCTGGTGCGCCCCGAGGCCACCGGCTACGGCGCGGCCTTCTTCGCCGCCGAGATGCTCAACGTGCGCGACCAGTCCTTCGACGGCAAGCGGGTCGTGATCTCCGGCTCGGGCAACGTGGCCGTCTACGCGATCGAGAAGGTGCACCAGCTCGGCGGGACCGCGGTCGCCTGCTCGGACTCCAGCGGCTACGTCGTCGACGAGAACGGCATCGACCTCGAGCTGCTCAAGCAGGTCAAGGAGGTGGAGCGGGCGCGGATCGAGGTCTACGCCGATCGGGTCGGGTCGGCCACCTTCGTCGCCGGCGGCAGCATCTGGGACGTCCCCTGCGACATCGCCTTGCCCAGCGCCACCCAGAACGAGCTGGACGGCGACGCGGCCGGCACGCTCGCCCGCAACGGGTGCGCGTACGTCGTCGAGGGCGCCAACATGCCCTCGACCCCGGACGCCGTGGGGGTCTTCCGCGAGGCCGGGATCGCGTTCGCGCCCGGCAAGGCCGCCAACGCGGGTGGGGTCGCGACCTCGGCGCTGGAGATGCAGCAGAACGCGTCCCGGGACCGCTGGACCTTCGAGCACAGCGAGGCCCGGCTGGCGGAGATCATGCGGGACATCCACAACCGCTGCCACGAGACGGCCGGGGACTACGGCGCGCCCGGGGACCTGGTGCTCGGGGCCAACGTGGCCGGTTTCCTCCGGGTCGCGGAGGCCGTCCACGCCCACGGCCTCATCTGACCCGGCGGTCGGCCCCGGTCCCGCACCACGCCGACCGGTCCCCGCCGACGGGGGGACCGGCGGGGCTGTGGGAACGTTCGGGCATGGTCGGACACGAGGATCTCGCCGTACGGACGCTCGGCCCCTGCCGGATCGACTCGCCGCTCGCCGCGCGGCTGGGGGAGCGGTCGACGACGCAGCACTCGGTCGTGGAGGAGGACCGGGTCCTCTTCGACGACACGATCTCCATGGTCACGTCCCGCGGCGTGCCGGTCGACCAGCTGCCCAGCCTCGAGCCGGGTGGGCCGCGCAAGAAGATCTACTTCGACCCGGCCAAGACCCGGGTCGGGATCGTGACCTGCGGCGGCCTGTGTCCCGGCCTGAACGACGTGATCCGCGGGCTGGTGCTCGAGCTCTCCCGGCACTACGGCGTCCGGCGGATCGTCGGCTTCCGGAACGGCTACCGCGGGTTCATCGCGCGGTACGGGGAGGACGTCGTCGACCTGACCCCCGAGGTCGTGCAGCACATCGACGACGAGGGCGGCACGATCCTCGGCACCTCCCGCGGCCAGCAGGACCCGGAGGAGGTCGTCGACGCCCTGGAGCGCCTCAACATCAACGTCCTGTTCGTCATCGGTGGCGACGGCACCATCCGCGGTGCGATGGACCTGGTCCGGGTCGTCGAGGAGCGCGGGCTCAAGGTCGCCGTGGTCGGCATCCCGAAGACCATCGACAACGACATCCCCTACATCGACCAGAGCTTCGGCTTCCAGACCGCGATGGCGGAGGCCACCAAGTCGATCCACGCGGCGAGCGTCGAGGCGCGTTCCGCGCCCGGGGGGATCGGCCTGGTGAAGCTGATGGGCCGGCACTCCGGGTTCATCGCCTGCTACGCGACGCTGGCCAAGGACGACGCCGACTACGTGCTCATCCCGGAGGTGCCGTTCGCCCTCGACGGCGACCGGGGGTTCCTCGAGCACCTGCGCCACCGCGTGCAGGAGCGCGGACACGCCGTGGTGGTGGTCGCCGAGGGTGCCGGGCAGGAGTTCATCGAGGGGGAGGAGCCAGGCCGGGACGCCTCGGGCAACGTCCGCTTCGGCGACATCGGCCGGCTGCTCCGCAAGCGGATCATCGAGCACCTGGACGCGCACGGCGTGGAGAACAACGTGCGCTACTTCGACCCGAGCTACGCGATCCGCAGCGTGCCGGCGAACCCGTTCGACAGCGCCTACTGCCTGCGCCTGGCGCACGCCGCCGTGCACGCGGCGATGGCCGGGCGCACCGAGGTGATCGTCGCGCGGCGGCGACGGCGGTTCGTGCACATGCCCATGCCGCTGGCGGTCAGCCGCCGCAACCACGTCGACCCGCTGGGGGACCTGTGGCTGTCGGTGCTCGAGGCCACCGGGCAGCCCGTGCGCTTCGAGTGAGCCGGTCCCGGCTCAGCCCGGCTGGGACTCGTGCCCGGCCGGCACCGCCCGGACCAGCCCCCGGTAGGCGTCCGCTGCGCGGATCCGGCCGCTGACGACGTCGGAGATGGCCCGCGCGATCGGCATGTCCAGCCCGTGCCGGTCGGCCAGCTCCACCACCGTGGACACCGTCCGCACGCCCTCGGCGACCATCCGCATCCCGCCCACGACCTCCTCGAGCGAGCGGCCCAGGCCGAGCTGCTCGCCGACGTGGCGGTTGCGGCTCTGCGGGCTCATGCAGGTGGCGACCAGGTCACCCAGCCCGGCCAGCCCGGCCAGCGTGGCGGGCTCGCCGCCCATCGCCACGGCGAGCGTGGTGAGCTCGGCCAGGCCGCGGGACATCACCGCGGCCCGGGTGTTGTCCCCGACGCCCAGCCCCTGGGCCATGCCGGTGGCGATGGCGACGACGTTCTTGAGCGCGCCGCCGATCTCGCAGCCGACGACGTCGTGGTGGGTGTAGACGCGGAACACCCCGCGCTGCACCTCGCGCTGGAGCGCCGCGGCCACGGTCAGGTCCCCGGTGGCGATGACGCTGGCCGCCGCCTGCCCGGCCATGATCTCCCGGGCCAGGTTGGGCCCGGTGAGCGCCGCGGCCGGGCGGCCGGGCAGCACCTCGGTGACCACCTCGGTCATCCGCAGGTGGGTGCCGCGCTCGAGTCCCTTGCTGAGGCTCACCACCGGGATCCACGGCGCCAGCTGCGGCCGGACCCGCTCCAGGGTCTCGCGGAAGGCGGCGGTCGGGACGCCCACCACCAGCAGCTCGGCGTGCCGGGCGGCCTGCTCCAGGTCCGCCGTCGCGCGCAGCCGCGCGGGCAGCCGGGCTCCCGGTAGGTAGGCGGCGTTGGACCGCTGCCCGTTGACCTCGTCGGCCACGGCGGGGTTGCGGGCCCAGAGCAGCACCTCGTGGTCGGGCCGGCACAGCAGCGCGGCGACCGTCGTCCCCCACGAGCCGGCCCCCAGCACCGTCACCCTCATCGTCGCCCCTTCCGACGGCCCGGCCAGGATCATGACCGACCGGCTGGCGGAGCAGGTGCCCTCCGGCCACCGTCCGTGACGACGCCGCGGTGGCACGCCGACGCCGACGCCGAGTCGCGGCGCCGGACGCCCCCGACGAGTTCCGCGGCTGCCTCTCCCGGAGGACGCTTGCCGCCTCCGGGCCCTCGCCGGCTCGACGGCACCGGACCGCGGACCCACCACCAGGAGGACCCCATGCGCCGAACGGCCGCCACCCCCCTCCTCTCGGCGTGCGCACTCGTGCTGCTCGCCGGGTGCGGAGGCACCGAGGAGCAACCGGCCGCGAGCGCCGAGGCGGACACCACGGCACTCGCCGGGTCGGCGACGGCGGACGACGACGGGCTCGAGGTGGCCCTGGTCGACCCCGAGGGCACCGAGGTCGGCACGGTCACCCTCGCCGAGGCCGACGGGGGCACGGAGGTGACGGTGGAGGTCGACGGGCTCCCACCGGGCTTCCACGCGTTCCACGTGCACGCCATCGGCGCCTGCGAACCGGACAGCGCGAGCCCGACCGACCCGGCGATGACCGGCGACTTCCTCTCGGCCGGCGGGCACCTCGGCGCGGGCGAGGCCGACCACGGCGAGCACCAGGGCGACCTGCCGAGCCTGTTCGTCGCGGCGTCCGGCACCGGGTCCCTCACCGCCGTGACCGACGCGCTGACGCTCTCCGACCTCACCGACGAGGACGGCAGCGCGGTCATGGTGCACGCGGACCGGGACAACTACGCGAACATCCCGGACCGGTACGCGGCGGGCGGGCCGGACGAGATGACCAGGAACACCGGGGACGCCGGCGGCCGCATCGCCTGCGGGCTCATCGAGGGCTGAGGTCCGTCCCGCCGTCGGCTCACCGGGCGCGGCGCCAGAGGGTGAGGCGGACGATCGGGACGAAGCCCAGGCGCTCGGCGAGCGGCCGGCTGTGGTCGGAGAAGATGCCGCCGTGCCACAGGTCCGGGCGCAGGCGGAGCCGGGCCCGGGCGTGCCGCGACCAGTGGCCCCGGCCACGTGCGGACGGCAGGGTCGCGGCGAACGCCAGGCTGCCCAGGCCGGCGGCGACGAAGTGCGCCGACGCCGACACCGGCGGCCCGTCCTCCGCGGAGAGCAGCAGGGTGGTCCGGGGATCGGTGAGCAGGGCCGGGCCGGCCAGCGCGCCGCCGTCCAGGGCCAGCGGATAGCCGGTGACCGCCACGTGGTCCCAGGCCGCGAGGTCCGCCGCGGTGCGCACCTCGACCGGCGGGGTCCCCGGCGCGGGCACCGGGACGAGCGCGGCCGGCGGGCGCAGCAGCAACGGGGGGTGGCCCTCCAGGACCCAGCCGCGGAACCGCAGGTCCGGGGTCGGCCACAGGCTCCACAGCAGCACCTCGCCGCTCCCGCCGGCCAGCAGCGGTTCGAGCTCGTCGAGCAGCCGGTCCCAGTTCCGGGGCGGGGCGAGCAGCACCGCTCCGTTGAAGTAGCCGCTGGCCCGGCCGTAGTCGGTGACCACGTACGAGTCGGTGGCCACGACGGTGCCGCCCGCGGCGGCGGCGAACGCGGCGCACTGGGCGGCCCAGTGGTGGACGTAACGCCGGCACATCGAGTCGCCGTCCGGGGTGGTGGGCTCCCACCCGTCGGTGAGGTGATCGGCAGACGCGATCGAGGTCGTCATGACGAGGATGCTGGCGGCCGGCCGTGACGCGGACCTGTCGCGGACCTGTCAGCCCGCTCCGGGGTGTCCGGCCGGGGGAGCAGGGGGCCAGAATGGCCGCCGTGGTGCTCCTCGGGGTGCTGGGCCCGGTGGTCCTGCACGCTCCGGACGGGTCCCCCGTGCGGCTGGGCAGCGCCCGCCAGGCCCGGCTGCTCGCCGCGCTGGCGCTGCACGTGCGCGCACCGGTCGGCTGCGACCTGCTGGCCGAGCTGGTGTGGGGCGAGCAGCAGCCCGCGGACCCCGACGCAGCGCTGCACACCTACGTCGGGCGGCTGCGGCGCGTGCTGCCCCCGGGCCTGCGCATCCGGACCGGCACCCGGGCCTACCTGCTGGACGCCGACCCGGGCGCGATCGACGCGCAGGAGTTCACCGCCGTCCTGCAGCGCGGCCCGACCGACCTGGAGTCGCTGGAGGCGGCGCTGGGGTGGTGGCGTGGTCGTCCGTACGCCGACCTCGAGCACCCGGCGGTCGAGACCGAGGTGGCGCGGCTGGCCGGGCTCCGGGCCGACGCCGCGGAACGGCACGTCACCGCGCTGCTGGCCGCCGCCCGCCCCGCGGACGCCGTGGCTGCGGCGGAGGCGCTGGTGGGCGCGGACCCGCTGCGCGAGTCCGCGACGGCGCTGCTCATGCGTGCGCTGCTGGCCGCCGGCCGGCCCAGCGACGCGGCCCGGGCGTTCGCCGCGCTGCGCACCGCGCTGGCCGACGAGCTCGGGCTGGACCCCGGACCCGAGGTGGTCCGGCTGCACGACCAGGTCCTCCGCGGTGTCGCCCCCCGACGTCCGGCGCTGCCGCTGAGCTCCTTCGTCGGCCGGGACGACGACCTGGACCGGGTCACCACGATGCTGGCCGAGCGCCGGGTCGTCACGCTCTGCGGCCCCGGCGGCGTGGGCAAGAGCCGGCTCGCGCGGCATGCCGCGGCGGCCGTCGCGGACCGGTACCCCGACGGCGTGGTGGCGGTCGGGCTGGGCGACGTCGGGCCGTCGCGGGTGGCGCCGGCCGTGGCGGCGGCGCTGCGGCTCGCCGAGGTGGGCGCGGCGAGCCTGACCGAGCGCATCGTCGAGGTGCTCGCCGTGCGCCGCCACCTGCTGCTGCTCGACGACTGCGACCACGTGGCCGAGCCGGTCGCGGTGCTGGTCGAGGCCCTGGCCGGTGGAGCGCCGGGCGTCGACGTCCTGGTGACCGCGCGCGAGCCGCTGCGCGCCGACGGCGAGCAGGTGCTCCCCGTCGCCCCGCTGCCGGACGGCCCGGCCGCCGCCCTGCTCGCCGACCGGATCCGCGCCGCCGACCCCGCGTCCTCTCCCACCCCCGGGCAGGCGCAGCTGCTCGCCGAGGTGTGCCGGCGCCTCGACGGGCTGCCGCTGGCCCTGGAACTGGCCGCCGTCCGGGTGCCGGGCCTCGGCCTCACCGGGCTCCTCACCGCGCTCGAGGAGCCCCTCGACGTGCTCTCCGGCGGGCGGCGCACCGCGGCGCGGCGGCACCGGTCGCTGCGGGAGGTCGTCGAGTGGTCCTACGGCCTGCTGGGGGAGGAGCACCGCGAGCTGTTCGTCCGCCTGGGCGTGTTCGCCGGCGCGGTCGAACCGGCCGCCGTGACCGCGGTCTGCGGGAGCGCCGCCGGCCTGCCGGACCTCGTGGACCGCTCCCTCGTGGTCCGCCGCGACGGCGACCCGGTCACCTACGGGATGCTCGACACCTTGCGCGCGTTCTGCCGGGCGCGGCTGCGGACCCATCCGGCCGCCGGGGACCTCCGCGCCCGGCACGCGGCCTGGGCGGCGGCGCTCGGCGCCGAGGTCGCGGAGGCGTCCGGCCGGCCGGACCAGGCCGCCGCCGTCCGCCGGTTCGACGCCCACCTGGCGGACCTGCGGCACGCGCACGCCTGGCTGTGCCGGTGCGGGCCGCCGGAGCAGCTGCTGCAGCTGGGCCTGGTCTTCGCCGACCTCGGCTACCTCCGGGCGCGGGCGGACCTGGTCCGGATGGCCGACGAGGCCCTGGTCGCGGCCGGGTGCGCTCCGGACGCGGAGCCGGGCGCGCCCGTCGGCGACGTGCACCCGCTGGCGCCGCTCCTGCTCGGTGCCACCGTCGCCGCGGCCTGGCAGCGCGGCGACCTGGACGGCGGCGAGCGCCGCGGTTGGCGCGCGCTGGCCGTCGCCGAGGCGATCGGCGAACCGCTCGCCGGGCGGGCGGCCCTCGAAGGCCTGGCCAACGTGGCGATGTTTAGGGGCGACCTGGACCGGGCGCGCGAGCTGTGCGAACAGGCCGCCGCCGCGTCCGCGGCCGCGCACGACAGGGGCCTGGAGCTGGTCGCCGCGATCGACCTGACCATCATCGCCGCGTACGCGGGCGACGACGCCGCCGCGGCCCGCGCCGAGCGGCTCGCCGCGGCGCTGGCCGACGAGCTCGGCTCCCCGGTCGCCCGCGCGTGGGCCGCCTACGCGGCCGGGGAACGGCGCGCCGAGTCCGGCGACCGGGCCGCCGTTCCACACCTCGAGCGGGCGGTGGCGCTGGCCGAGGAGGTCGACGCGGCCTTCCTCGCCGGGATCGCCCGGCACACCCTCCTCACCACCGCCGCCCGGACCGATCCGGGACCGGCGGCGGTCGAGCGGTTCGGCCCGCTGCTGGACACCTGGCACGGGCTGGGTGCCTGGACCCAGCTCTGGATCGCGGTCCGCGCGCTCATGGAGGCGCTGTCCCGCGACGGCCGGCACCGGGACGCGGCCCGGCTGCTCGGTGCGCTGCGGACCAGCAGGCGGGCCTCCCAGGCGTACGGGGCGGACTCCGACCGCATCGACCGGGTGGTGGACGCGGCCCGCCGCGCGCTGGGAGCGGAGCTCGACGACCTGCTGGCCGAGGGCGCCGCCCTCGGGGACTCCGGCGCGCTGGCGCTGGCCCGCCGGCTGGCGCACCGCTGACGTCGCGGGTCGCCTCGTCGGCGCCCCGACCGCCGTGTCAGCCGCGCAACACCGGGGCAACAGGCGGCGCGGTCACGGTGGTGGCATCCCGTCGATCCCACCGCTGGAGGGGAATCCATGACCACCGTGCACGCGTTGCGCCACGCCGTCCGCCGGGCCCGGCCCGAGGACGCCGCCGCGGTCAGCGCCGTCCTCGCCGCCGCCTTCACCGACGACCCGGTCTTCCGCTGGCTCGTCCCCGACGACGAGCTGCGCCCCACCACCAACCGGCGGGTGTTCGACCTCCTGGTCGACGTACTCGCGCCGCACGACGACGCGTGGACCACCGCGGACGGCGTCCGCGGTGCCGCGCTGTGGGTCCCCTACGGTCACGAGGCGATGTCAGAGGACGTGGGGGAGTCCTTCGGCGCGCGGATGACGGAGCTGTTCGCTCCGCACGGGGACCGCCTCGGGCAGCTGATGGCGGCCATGGAGGCCGTCCACCCGGCCGAGCCGCACGAGTACCTGTGGTTCCTCGGCGTCGCGCCGGCCGATCAGGGGCGGGGGATCGGCGGCGGCCTGCTGGGCGCGGTCCTCGAGCGCGCCGACCGCGCCGGGCACGCCGCCTACCTGGAGGCGACCAGCCTCCGGAACCGCGCCCTCTACGAGCGGTACGGCTTCGTGGCCGCCGAGCCGATCGCGGCGCCCGGGGGGCCGCCGCTCTGGCCGATGTGGCGGCCGGCGTCCTGACCGGCGCGTCCCGCCCCGGTCACCAGCGGAGCGGGGTGATCTGCCGGGACTGCGCCGTGCGGCAGACCCGGCAGTTCCCCCACGTGACGAGGGCCAGCGGGGTCGTCGGCGCGCCGCACTCGGGGCAGTCGACGGGCTCCTGCGATCGGGCGCGGGCCTCGGTGAGCTCCCGGGACCGTTCCTCGTGGATCTTCTCGTCGCCCCGGCAGGGGCAGCCGAGATGTGCTTCGGCGCAGCGTCCACGTCGTGTGGTGATGGGGTCTCCTCTGTCCGCTCCGACGCGACCGCCGGGCGGCTCCGCGACTTGCAGCTCTGCCGATTGTCCCCCGAAGAGGTCCCCGCGGGCGGGAACACCGACGGCCGGTCCTCCGGCGGGGGGAGCCGGGCCGGTCCCTTCGGGGACGACCGCCACCCGGTCGCCGCGGGTGCCCCGGTCAGCGCCTGCCGCGGTCGACGCGCAGCACCGTGCCGTCGGCGCCGGCCAGGACGACCAGGTCGCCCCGCTGGAACCGGGTCCGCGAGGGGGTGTCCTGATCCGGGGAGACGTCGTCGGGTGCGTCGAGGCAGCGGCGGATGTCGCCGTCGGTGACCTGCAGGCCGGTGGCGGCCTCCCGGGCGCCGCGGGTCATCCGCAGCCCCCCGGGCGAGCTCTCCGTGCGCGGGTGCGCGTCCGGACCGGGACGCGCGGAGGGAGCCGGCCACCCGGGGGAGCGGGTCCCGGCGGTGGAGTCGTCGTGGTCGTCCCCCGACGACGGCGCGGCGAGGAAGGTGAGTTCGGGTGCCGCCATGCGGTGCTCCGCTTCGTCGGTGTGCGGGGGCGTCGGCCTCTGTCCCGTCGTCCGCACGCTACGGGACGGTGCACCGGTCCCGGGGGATCGGCCCCGGTCCCCGACCTGGACGGGTGGGCTCCCCGTCAGGCGCGGACCAGCGCTCCGAGCGCCTCCGGGTCGTAGAGCGAGTCGGAGTCGACCGGCTCGCCGTCGAGGAGGGCCGCCGGCGTGCCGTGCGGGTCCTGGGCCTGGAACGACCGCTCGACCTCGGCCACCCAGGCCTCGTACCGGCCCTCGCGGACGCCGGTCACGAAGTCCGGGTCGCGCAGGTCCACCCTCCGGCCGAGGGCGAGCAGGTCCTCGACGGTGAACCCGCCGCTGTGCTCGGGCGGCTGCGCGGCGAACAGCTCTCGGCGGAAGTCGTCGAAGCGGCCGGCCTCCGCGGCGAGTGCCAGCGCGTTGCCGGCGCGTACCGACTCCGGGCCCAGCATCGACCGCATCCGGTACTCGACCGCGACCGCGCCGGCCGCCACCTCCCGGCGCAGCACGTCCCCGGACGCGTCCTCGAACCGGCGGCAGTAGGGGCACTGCGGGTCCTCGAAGACGACCAGGCGGCGGCGGGCGCCGTCGCTCCCGACGAGCACGCCGCCGTCGGGCGTGTGATGGGAGGGCGCGGGAGGGGTGGCGGGGTCCATGCGGGCGTCCCTACCCCGCGGGGACGCGGAGCCACGCCTGCCGGTCAGCGGGCGAGGAAATGCACGCCGAGCCAGATCCAGGCCGCCAGCACCAGCACCCGCCCCGGGACGGTGCGCATGGCCGCGCCGAGTGCCTGCCCGGCGGTCGCCCGGTCCTCGCTCCGGCGTGCGGCCAGCTCGAGGGCCGCCGCACCGGCCAGCAGCCCCACCAGCGCGAGGACGCCCACCGCGCCGCCGCTCACTTCCGCTCCGGACGGCCCGGCCGGGCGATGAGCCAGCAGCCGGCCAGCAGCCAGCCCACGGTCGCCACCCCCCGCGCGGTGGGGTGCGCCAGCAGCGGATCGGCAAGGTCGCTGAGGGTCGGCAGGTCGTCGTCGATCAGGCTGACGAGCTCCCAGGCCACGGCGGCGGCCAGCCAGGCCAGCCAGGGCAGCCCGCGGCGGCCGACCGGCGGCGCGGTCTCACCGGCCCGGCCGGCCAGTCCCACGGCCGCGACCAGCACGCCGCTGCCCCCGACGGCCAGCAGCGCGCCGGTGGACAGCTCGCCGGACCACACGACGGCGGCGACGCAGGGAACGGCCACGGCCGGCGCGGTGAGCCGGCCCGTGCGGCGGGCAGAGACCACCCGTGCATGCTCGCCCACCCGGCAGGCGGAGGGCACTGGCCCTCGCTGCTCCGCTCCTCCCGGCCCTCTGCGCCTGGAACAACGTCGTGGTCCCGCGACTGCCCGCCCGGCCCGGGGCCTACGTCGCGGCGAACGGGGCGGCCACCGCCGTGCTGCTGGCGGCGGCGCGGTCGAGCGGGCTGTCCTGGGCCGACCTGGGCCTGTCAGGGGACCGGCTGCCCGCGGGGTTCCGGTGCGGCGGGGTGTGGGCCGGGCTGGTCGCCGGCGGCTACGCGGTCGCCCTCACCGTCCCCGGGCTCCGCCCGCTGCTCGCCGACGCCCGGGTGGCCGGCCTGGGTCCCAGGGCGGTCGCCCACCAGGTGCTGGTCCGCATCCCGCTCGGCACGGTGCTGTGGGAAGAGGTCGCGTTCCGCGGCGTGCTGCCGGCCGCGCTGGCCCGGCTCGGCTCGGTCCGCGCGGCGACGGCGACCTCCGCCGTCGTCTTCGGGATCTGGCACGTCCGGCCGACCCGGGACGCGCTCGCGGCCAACGACCTCGGCGACGGGCCGGTCCAGCGGACCCTCGGGGTGCTGCTCGGCTGCCTGGTCACCGGTGCCGCCGGCGTGCTGTTCGGCCGGCTCCGCGCGCGCAGCGGGAGCCTCCTCGCCCCCGCCCTGCTCCACCTGGCCGCGAACACCCTGGGGACCGGTGCCGCCGTGGTGGCACACCGCCTGCGCTGAGCGGCCGCCGACGGGTGTCCGGCGGACCATGGTCGGATGGTCCACCACGTGGCGCTCGGCGACTCGATCTCCATCGACGACTACGCGGGCGGCCCGGGCCGGGGCGGAGCCGCCCTGCTGTTCGCCAACCGCGACGACGACTTCCCGGAGTGGCGGGGACGCGACCTGCGCAGCGCGTGCCCGGACGCGGCGTTCACCCTGCTGGCCACCGACGGCGCGACCACCCGCACCCTGCTGGACGCCCAGCTGCCCCGGCTCGCGGCGCTCCGCGAGCACCCCACCCTCGTCACCCTCACCATCGGCGGCAACGACCTGCTGGGCGCGTACGGGGACACCGCGGCCGCCCGGCGGGTGATCGACCGGGTGACGGCGGCCCTGGCGCGGGCGCTGCCGGAGATCGCCGGCCTCCTCGCCCCCTCCGGCCGGATCGTCGTCGGCACCGTGTACGACCCGAGTGACGGCACCGGCGACGCCGTCCGGCTGGGGCTGCCGCCCTGGCCGGACGCCGTGGCCGTGATCGAGGAGCTCAACGGCGGGCTCCGCGCGGTGGCCCGTGAGCACGGCGCCGGCGTGGCCGAGATCGCCCGGCGCTTCCAGGGCCACGGGCTCCTCGCCGGCGACCCGACCCGGCGGGAGACGCGGCCGGCGGACCGGGACCTGTGGTTCTGCAACCTGATCGAGCCGAACGCGTGGGGAGCCGGCGGGGTGCGGGAGGCGTTCTGGGCGGCGGTCGGCCCGGGGTGATCCCCCGCACCGGGAAGTGGCCCACGTCACACCACGACCGGCTACCGTCCGGCGATCGGTGGCAACCCGGGGGGAGACGTCGATGCACGCCAGGGCGAGACGGGCCCGAGCAGCGGTGGCAGCGGGCGCAGCAGCGGCACTGTTCGCCGCGTGCGGATCGGACGAGCCCGGCGGTGGGGACGGCGGCGAGGCGAGCGGCCCGCTGGTCGTGTGGACGTTGGAGAACCTGCCCGACCGGATCGCCGCCCAGGAGGAGATCGCGGCTGCGTTCACCGAGGCCAGCGGCATCCAGGTCGAGCTGGTCGGCATCGACGAGGACCAGTTCAACCAGCTGCTCACCTCGGCGGCCGCCGCCGGCGAGCTGCCCGACGTCGTCGGCGCCCTGCCGCTGGCGGGCGTCCAGGCACTGGCGGCCAACGAGCTGATCGATGCCGACGCGGCTGCCTCCGTCGTCGAGAGCCTGGGCGCCGACACGTTCTCCGAGCGGTCCCTGGAGCTCACCCGGGACGGGGACAGGCAGCTGGCCGTGCCGAGCGACGGATGGGCGCAGCTGCTGCTGTACCGCACGGACCTCTTCGCCGCCGCGGGACTGGCCGCCCCGGAGACCTACGACGCCATCCTGGCCGCGGCGCAGGCGCTGGACAGCCCCGAGGTCGCCGGCTTCACCGGTGCCAACGTGGCCAACGACGCGTTCACCCAGCAGACCTTCGAGCAGTTCGCCCTGGGCAACGGCTGCCAGCTGGTGGACGACGACGGCACGGTGACGCTGGGCAGTGACCAGTGCGTCGCCGCCTTCGAGTTCTACGACGAGCTGCTCACCGACTACTCGGTGCCCGGCGCGCAGGACGTGGACACCACACGCGCCGCCTACTTCGCCGGGCAGGCGGCCATGGTCGTGTGGTCGTCGTTCATCCTCGACGAGATGGCGGGCCTGCGGGCCGACGCGCTGCCGACCTGCCCCGAGTGCACGGGCGACCCCGCGTTCCTCGCGAAGAACAGCGGGGTGGTGACGGCGGTCGCCGGGCCGGACGGCGAGGGCGGGGCGCAGTTCGGCGAGGTCGTCTCCTGGGCGATCACCGCCGACTCCCAGACCGACGCCGTGACCGAGTTCGTCACCTACATGATGGAGGACGGGTACGAGCAGTGGATCGGCTTCGCCCCCGAGGGCAAGGTGCCGACCCGGCAGGGGACGGCGGACGAGCCGACGCGGTTCATCGACGCCTGGTCGACCCTCCCGGCGGGGGTGGACACCAAGGCGCCGCTCGCGGACTTCTACCCGCAGGACGTCCTCGACGCCCTGCGCACCAGCCCGGACACCTTCTCCCCGTGGGGCATCACCCAGGGACAGGGGGCGCTGGTCGGCGCCGCGCTCGGTGAGCTGCCGGTGCCGCAGGCGATCGCGGCCATGACGGGGGGCGAGGTGGAGCCGGCGGAGGCGGCGCAGCAGGCGGCCGCCGCGGTCCAGGAGATCGCCGACTCCCTCGAATGACCGGGAGCCCGGTGCCGACCGCACCCCGCCGGCGCCGCGGGGCCCTGTGGCGGCGGGAGGCGCGCGCGGGACTGGCGCTGATCTCCCCGACCGTCGTCATCGTGGTGGCGCTGGTGGTGCTGCCGATCGTCTGGACCGTCGCGCTGGCCTTCCAGGACATCCGGCTCATCCGGCTGCGCTCGGCCGGGCTGCTGGGCGACTACACCCTGGACAACTTCGCGCAGGTGTTCACGTCGGCCGGCTTCTGGGACTCCCTGGTGACCACGCTGGTCTACTCCGTCCTCGGGACGGCGTCGGCCGTCGGCCTGGGACTGGTCGCGGCGCTGGCACTGCGCCAGGGCTTCCGCGGCCGGACGCTGGTGCGGGCATCGCTGCTGCTGCCCTACGTGGCGCCGGTCGTGGCGGCCACCTTCGTCTGGGGCGTCATGCTCAACCCCCAGTTCGGCATCGTCAACCAGCTGGGCACCGGCCTGCTCGGCTGGGACGAACCGATCGCCTTCCTGTCCCAGCGCACCAGCGAGGTGTCGCTCCTCGGGCTGACCGTCCCGGTCCCGACGGCGCTGCTGACCGTCATCGCCTTCGAGATGTGGCGCTCCTTCCCGTTCGCCTTCCTGTTCCTGACCGCCCGCCTGCAGGCCGTCCCGGCCACGCTGGACGAGGCGGCGCGGATGGACGGCGCGACGCCGACGCAGGTCTTCCGGCACATCACGCTGCCCCAGCTGCTGCCGACGATCGCCGTGCTGGCGCTGCTGCGCTTCATCTGGACGTTCAACAACTTCGACGACATCTACCTGCTCACCGGGGGAGGGGCGGGCACCGAGGTGATCAGCGTGCGGGTGTTCGACTTCCTGGTCAGCCGCGGCGACATCGGTGCCGCGTCCGCGCAGGCGCTGGTGCTCGCCTCGGTGCTGCTGGTCCTGGTCACCGTCTACTACCGGTTCGCGGCGAAGGAGGAGGTGGGCTGATGGCCGGCGTCGCGACCCTCCCGGCCGACTCCTCGGCCGCACCGCAGTCCCCGGCCGGGCGCACCCGGCGGGGACGGCGTTGGTCGCGCACGACCGTCGAGGAGCGGGTGCTCGGCGTCCTGCGGTGGGTCGTGATCGCCGGGCTGATGGTCTTCACCCTGTTCCCCTTCTACTACATGGTCCTGCTGTCCTTCCGTGACCTCGGCTCGCTGCTGCAGGAACCGGAGCGGGTGTGGCCGGCCGTCTCGGAGCTCACGACCAGCACGTACCGCAACGTGCTCGCCTCCACCGGTTCCGGCGGGCAGGGTTTCCTGCGCTTCATGGGCAACAGCGGTCTGATCGCGCTGGGCACCGTCGCCGTCACGCTGGCCTTCGCGATCCCCGGCGCGTACGCCGTCGCCCGGCTGCAGTTCCCGGGACGGCGCCAGGTCAGCGTGCTGTTCCTGTCGGTCTACCTGTTCCCGAGCATCCTGCTCGCCGTTCCGCTGTTCGTGTTCTTCACGCGGATCGGGCTGCGCGGCTCGCTGGCCGCGCTGGTCCTGGTCTACGTGTCCCAGACGGTGGCGGTCTCCATCTACATGCTCCGCAACTACTTCCAGACGGTGCCGGCCAGCATCGAGGAGGCCGCGGCGGTCGACGGCGCCGGCCGCGCGACGGTCATGCTCCGGATCACCCTGCCGCTGGCGATGCCCTCGATCCTGGCCAACGCCCTGTTCGTGCTCATGATCGCCTGGAACGAGTTCCTGTTCGCCCTGCTGTTCCTCGTGGAGAACCGGCCCCGCTGGACGGTCTCGCTGGGCCTGTCCCAGCTCGCGGGCAGCATCGAGATCCCCACCACCGTGCTGATGGCGGGATCGGTCGTGCTGACCCTGCCGATCGTCGTGCTGTTCTTCGCCAGCGAGCGCCTGCTCACCGGTGGCCTGACCGCCGGGGCGGAGAAGGGCTGAGCGGCCGGGTGCCCGGGGTCAGGCCCCGACCAGCGTGCGGACCGAGTAGAGCTCCGGGAAGAAGGTCAGGTCCAGCGCCCGCTTGAGGAAGTCCACCCCCGAGCTGCCGCCGGTGCCGGTCTTGAAGCCGATGGTCCGCTGCACCGTGCGCAGGTGCCGGAACCGCCAGAGCTGGACCGCGTCCTCGAGGTCGACGAGGTCCTCGCAGGTGGCGTACTCGGCCCAGTTGCCCGCGGTGTCCTCGTAGATCGCCTTGTACACCGGGAGCAAGGACGCGTCCTCCGTCCAGGCCCTCCGCACGTCGCGGTCCAGGACGTGCCGCGGGACCGGGTGCCCCCGGCGGGCCAGGAAGTGCAGGAACGCGTCGTAGACCGTCGGCGAGTCCAGCATCCCGGCCAGCACGTGGTGGGCCTCCGGCCGGGACGCGAAGACCGGGAGCATGCGCTCGTTTTTGTTGCCGAGGATGAACTCGACGGCGCGGTACTGGTGGGACTGGAACCCCGACGAGGTGCCCAGGACGCCGCGGAACTCGGCGTACTCGCTCGGCGTGAGGGTGGCCATCACCGACCACTGGTCGGTGATGGTGCGGAACACGTGCTTGACCCGGGCCAGCCCCTTGCGCGCCCGGGCGACGTCGTCGGCGTCCAGGCAGGCGCGGACGGCGCGCAACTCGTGCAGGGCGAGCTTCAGCCACAGCTCGGTGGTCTGGTGCTGGATGATGAACAGCGGCTCGTCG
Source organism: Modestobacter sp. I12A-02662 (assembly GCF_041028325.1). Classification (NCBI taxonomy): domain Bacteria; kingdom Bacillati; phylum Actinomycetota; class Actinomycetes; order Geodermatophilales; family Geodermatophilaceae; genus Modestobacter; species Modestobacter sp. I12A-02662. The sequence goes on from NZ_JABGDE010000007.1 coordinate 169,231, forward strand.
TGGTGGTCGCTGATCGGGCGTTGCGCCGACAGCAGCGTGTCGAGCGCGAGGTAGCCCGCGTAGTCCATCCTCGCGCTGAAGTCCGTGGTCACCCCGTCCTCGAGGGGACGGACGCCGTCCTCGATCGCCATGCCGCGGCTCCTCCCGTTCCCCGCGCACGCTATCCCGCGACGCCGAGCCGGTGGACTCGCCGTCGTCCGGTGCGGCCGCGCGTGAACCTGGTGACATCCGGATCGGCTCGGTACAGCATCGGGTCCAGCTTCGTGCGGGGCACGGCCCAGTCAGAGGCGGTTGGGCGGGGGTGGCGGCCGGTGACGGACCTGACGACCGAACGGGCGACCGACCGCGACGAGCACGGTCCCGCACCCGACCTCCCCGGACCTCCCGACCGGGCCGAGCGGCCGTCCGCCGGACCGCCGTCGGTCGCCGCGGGCGGCGTGGAGCTGACCCGGCTGGTCGGCCTGGCCCGGCTCACTCCCCAGCAGGCCCTCGAGCTCACCGCGAGCCTGCTGGCGGACCTGGCGGACCTGGCGGGCCGACCGGAGCCGGACACCGCGGCCCCCGGCAGCGATCCGGTGGCGAGCGGCCGGGTCGTCGTCGGCGCCGACGGGCGGGTGCGGCTCGTCCCCGCAGCGGGAGGCAGCCCCGCAGGCAGACCACTGGCGCTGGCTCCGCTCCTCGCCGACATCGCCGGTGCCGCCCGGCTCCGCGGTCGCCGCCCGGACCTCCGGGCCGAACAGCTGCTCGACGAGCTGGACCGGGCGAGGACGGCGCTGCCGGTCGCCGGCGTCCCGGCAGTCGCGCGGACGCTGCGCGCAGCGGCCGCGGGCATCGACCGCGGGGCCGTCCGCGCCGAGCTCGCCGCGCTGGTGCGGGCGGTCGGTGAGGGCGCGGCCCGGGTGGCCGGCAGCGCACCGGCCGGGAGCCCGCGCCCCGCGGCCCGGGCCGCCGGGGCTGCGGCCCGTGGCGCCGGGGCGGGGTCCCCCGCCGGCGGGGCGAAGAGCGCGGGGCGGCGGGCCGGCGCCTGGCTGCTGTCGGTCCTGGCCCTCGCCGCGGTCGTCGCGCTCGAGGTGGCCCTGCTGCGGGACGACATCAGCACCGACATCGACCTGCTCCTGGACGCCGGGCGCGGGGGGACGACGCCGTCCGCGGCGCCGGAGCCCGACGGCCTGCCCGTCCCGGCCCCCGCGCCCGCGGCGGCCGGGAACGTGGCCGCGGTCGACCTGCGTCCGCTGGCGGCGTGCGCGCCGGGCGCGCCGTGCACCGTGCGCCTCCTGGTGCGGCTCGTCCCGGCAGCCGAGCCGCAGGTGGTGACCTGGTCCTACCGGGTCGTGGACCGCTGCACGGGCGCCGCGGAGACCGCGCCGGGCGGCACGGTCACCGTGCCGCCCCAGGGCGAGCGGGCCGTGGCCGTCGGCAGCGTGCCGCTCCCGGCGGCGCCGGGCCTGGCGGTGCTCGCGGTCACCGACCTCCCGGCGGCCGCGGCGTCCGCCCCGGTGCTCATCGGCTCGTGCCTGTCCGACCGACAGGCGGGGTGAACCGGACCGAGGCGGAGGAGGACATGCCGATCGCCGGACCGGCCGCGTCGCCGACGGATGCGCGCAGGAGCTCCCGACGGACCCGGCAACAGCGCAGGAACCGGCGCAGCGCCGCGTTCGACCTGCTCGCCGTCGTCGCCGCGCTGGCGCTGGTCGCGCTGGGACTGGCGAACCTGTACCTGGTCGGCGCCGTCGAGCTCGCCACGCGGCAGGGCGCGATCGCCGCCGGCGGGCTGCTCGGCCTCGCGGTCTTCTGGCGGGTCCGGGTCCGGTATCTCGGCGCCCTCGGCTGGGGCGCCTACGGAGCGGCCGTCGTGCTGCTCGTCGGCGTCCTCACCGTCGGCCTGTCCGCGAACGGCGCCACCCGGTGGATCGCGATCGGCTCCCTGACCTTCCAGCCCTCCGAGCTCGCCAAGCTGGGGCTGCTGCTGGCCCTCGCCGCCGTCCTCGGCTCGGCCCGGCCGGCGTGGCAGCGCTTCACCGCGGCCGTGCTGCTCGCGGTCGTGCCGATCGGCCTCACCCTGCTCCAGCCGGACCTCAGCACCACGATGCTGCTCGTCGTCCTGGCCGGGACCATGCTGGTCCTCGGCCGGGTGCCCGCGCGGTTCCTGCTGCCCCTGGCCGCCGCCGCGGCGGTCACCGCGCCGCTGCTGATCGGCCTCCTGCGCCCCTACCAGCTCACCCGCCTGGGCAGCTTCCTGGTGGGTGCCTCCGAGTCCCCGACCGGCTCGGGCTGGGCCGTGCGGCAGGCGCACATCGCGGTGGGCTCCGGTGGGCTGTTCGGGCGGACCGACGACCCGCTCCGGGTCCTGCGCGCGCAGTACCTGCCCGAGCGGGAGACGGACCTGGCCCTGGCCAGCCTGGTCGGGCAGTGGGGCCTGGTCGCCGGCGCCGGGGTGGTGCTCGCCGCGATCGTCCTCGTGTGGCGGCTCGCGCTCGCCGGCCGGGCGTCGCGCACGCCGCACGGCGCCCTCGTCGGCGGGGGGCTGGCGGTCCTCCTGGGGACCGAGACCGTGGTGTCGGTGGGGGCCAACCTCGGGCTGCTCCCCCTGGCCGGCGTCCCGTTCCCCCTGCTCAGCTACGGCGGCACGGCACTGGTCGTGCACCTGGCCGCGATCGGGGTCGTGCTGGCCGTCCGCCGGGACGGCGCCAAGCGGCGGTTGTGGGCGTCGCCGGGTCGGCGCAACCCGCGGCCGCGGCTGGTCCGGTCGGCCGCGCTCGCGATCTCGGTGCTGCTGATCTCGTTCGGGGTCTACGGATGGCGGCTGCAGACCACCCAGGGGGAGGCCCTGCAGGTCGTGGGGCAGGAGCAGATGACCCGCTGCTTCCGGCTGCCCGCACCCCGCGGCGCGATCACCGACCGGCACGACGCGCCCCTCGCCGTGAACGCCGCGGACGTCGGCACCGGCGTGGACCGGGTGCTCGTGGTGCCCGCGCTGCTGCGCGCCCGGCCCGCCGGCATCGACCGGCTCGCCGATCTGACCGGTCGGCCGCGCGAGGAGCTGCACGCCGCGATCGCCGCGGCGGAGGGCCCGGTGCTGTCGCTGCCGGTGGCCGAGGTGCCCCGCGTCATCAGCGACGCGGTCGTCGCGGCCGGGATCACCGGGGTGTTCGTGGTGCCGGAGCCGCGTCGTGCCTATCCGCAGGGGGCGCTGCTCGGGCCGGTGCTCGGGTTCGTGGGGATCGCCACGCCCGAGGACGAGGAACGCTGGCCCGACCTGCCCTCCGGCGAGGTCGTCGGCCGCGCCGGCCTCGAACGGCAGTACGACGCGGCGCTGCGGGGGATCAACGGGCGGCAGTGCCTGTACGTCGACCCGCGCGGCGTGCCGGTCGCCCTCGGCGAGCGGGTGGACCCCGTGCGCGGCGCCGACCTGCGGCTCACGCTCGACCTGGGGCTGCAGCAGCGGCTGGACGCCAGCCTCGCCGCGGCCGTGCGCGCGCAGCCCCGGCCGGCCGGCCGGATCGGCGCCGCCGTCGCCATGGACCCGAGATCGGGGCAGGTCCTCGCCATCGCGAGCCACCCCTCGTTCGACAACAACCTCTACGGACCGCCGGTCGACGCCGGAGCGCTGCAGGCCGTGGCCGAGGCGCCGGGGTCGCCGATGCTCGAGCACGTGACCCAGGCGGTCGCGCCCCCCGGGTCGACGTTCAAGCTCGTCGTGGCCGCGGCCAACCAGGCCCACCGGGTCTTCGCGCCCCACCGGGCCATCCCCACCGGGGCGGACTTCACCTACGGCGGCCACACGTTCGGCAACTGGAAGCCGATGGGGCCGATGGACATGGTGGAGTCGATCGCGATCTCCAACGACGTCTACTTCTACAAGCTCGCCGTCGCCCTGGGGGCCGACGCGATGATCGACACCGCGCGGGCGCTCGGCGTGGGTCAGCCCACCGGCATCGACCTGCCCGCCGAGTCCGCCGGCCACCTGGGCACACCGGACTCCGCCCGGGCCGAGGGTGGCGCCTGGTACGGCGGGTCCACCGTCATCCTCGGCATCGGCCAGGGCGACCTGCAGGTCACCCCGCTGCAGAACGCCCGGTGGACGGCCGCCGTCGCCACCGGGGAGCTGGTCACCCCGCGGCTCGGCCTGGCGATCGGGACCGGCCCGGACGCGTACACCGCGCTCCCCGCGCCGGCCGCGACGCCGCTGCCGTTCGCCGCCGAGCTGGGGCCGGTCCGCGAGGGGATGCGCGCGGCCGTGACGGCCGGCACCGCGGTCCGGCTCGCCGACCTGCCCGTGCCGGTCGGCGGCAAGACGGGTACGGCGCAGGACGGCGGCCTCCCCGAGGGGCAGTACGACAACTGGATGTCGGCCGTGGCCCCGGTGGACGCCCCCGAGATCGTGATGACCGCGATGGTGCAGGGGCCGGGGACCGGCGGGAACAACGCGCGGAACGTGGTGGCCGACGGCCTGCGGCACTACCTGGAGCACCAGCCGGACGTCGTCGGCACCGGCCCGCTGCAGACGCCCTGAGGGTCAGCCGCGGCCGTAGGCGGCGAGCAGCGGGCGGTTGCGCAGCGCCCGGGCGGCCCCCTCGGCCACGCACGTCAGGGGCTGCTCGGCGAGCTTGACCGGCAGGCCGAGGGTCCGTTCCAGCTCCTGCGGGAAGCCGCTGACCAGCGAGGACCCGCCGAACACCAGCACGCCCTCCGCCATGACGTCGGCGATGGCCTGCGGAGGGAGGTCGTCCAGGGACGCGGAGAGCGTCCGGACGATCTCGTCGACGATCGGCCGCACGGCGTCGGCCACCTCGGCGGCCTGCACCGTCGCCAGCCGTGGCCGGCCGGTGGCGGCGTCACGGCCCTGCAGGACCAGCGGGCCGCTGCCGTCCGAACCGGAGCGGATCTTGAGGCTCTCCGCCTCGTGCTCGCCGACGAACAGCTGGTGCTGCTCGCGGAGGTACCTCGCGACGGCCACGGTCATCTCGTCCCCGCCCAGCTTGCTGGTCCGGGAGGCGAGGACCCCGCCGTAGCAGAACGCCACCGCCTCCGCCGTGCCACCTCCGACGTCGACCACCATGTGCACGCGGCGCTCCAGCGGGTCGAGGCCGCAGCCGACCGCGCCCGCGACCGCCTCGTCCAGCGTCGTCACCGGGCGGAGGCCCGCCTCGTCCGCGGCCTCGAGCAGCGCGCGGTGCTCCAGCGCGGTCGAGCCGACCGGGACCCCGATCACGGCGCGGACGGGGGCCCACACCCGGCGTCCGGCCTTGCGCAGGACCGAGCGGAGGTACACCCGGGCGGTCTCCAGATCGGTGACCACGCCGTCCTGCAGCGGCCGGACCGCGACGAACCTGGACGGGGTGCGCCCGAGCAGGTCGGCGGCCTCCTGCCCGACGGCGAGGACCCGATCCCGGCGGGAGCCGCCGCGGCGCAGCAGCATGACGGTCGGTTCGTCGAACACGATGCCGCGGCGGACGTCGCTGACGACGGTGTTGGCGGTGCCCAGATCGATGCCGAGTTCCACCCGTGGGCCTCCTGACCGGCGGCGGCCGGACCAGTCTGGGGCCGGGCCCAGCTCCGGTCCAGATCCGTCCGCGCGGTCCGCCGGTCAGCCGGTGGCCACCTCGTCGGCGGACGCCGGTGCCGGCGTCCCGGCCCGGCTGCGGTCGCGAGGCATGAGGAACACCGCGGCCAGCATCGCGGCGGCGAGGACCACGGTCCCCACGAACACCTGGTGCACCGCGGCGGTGAGCGCCTCCGGCGTCACCCGGTCGCTCTCCGCCCCGGCCGTGCCGAGGCTCGCGTTGACGATCGCGCCGAACACGGCGATCCCCACGGCGCTGCCGGTCGAGCGGGAGAACATGTTGAGGCCGGTGACCACCCCCCGCTCCTGCCACCGGACCGCCGACTGCGCGGCGATCAGGGTCGGCGCGGCGGTGAAGCCCATGCCCAGGCCGATCACGAACGACGTCCCGCCGACCAGGTACACGCTCGAGGACTCGTCGAGCAGGAGCAGCAGGGCCGCGCCGAGGACGACGACGGTGGCGCCGATCAGCGCGGTGGACCGGATGCCGATCCGCAGGTACACCCGGCCGGCCTGGGACGCCGAGATCGGCCAGCCCAGCGTGAGGGCGGCCAGCGCGAACCCGGCGACCAGGGGGCCGGTGCCCAGCACCTCCTGCACGTAGGTGGGCACGTAGGAGGTGAGGCCCAGCAGGGCGGCGCCCACGCAGGCGGAGACCAGGTTGGTCGCCACGAGCAGCCGCCGCCGGAGCAGCCGCAGCGGGACGACGGGATCGGCCGCCCGGCGCTCGATCGCGACGAACACCCCGAGCAGGACCGCCCCCGCGGCGAGGATGCCGGTGCCCTGCGGCGACCCCCAGGCCCAGGCCTGGCCACCCTCCAGCAGGCCGAGGACGAGCAACGTCAGCGCGACGGTGAGCACCCCGGCCCCGGCGTAGTCGATCCGCGGCCGGCGCCGGTCGACGTCCTCGGCGAACCGCAGACCGATCATGGCGGCGGCGATCAGGCAGAGCGGGATGTTGACCAGGAAGATCCACCGCCAGCTGACGTACTCGGCGAGGACCCCGCCCAGCGTCGGCCCCACGACCGAGGAGATCCCCCAGACGCTGGCGATGTAGCCCTGCACCTTCGCCCGCTCCTGCAGCGAGTACAGGTCGCCGACGATCGTCATCGACATCGGCTGCACCGCGCCGGCGCCGAGGCCCTGCACCGCACGGAAGGCGATGAGCGCGCCCATGTCCCAGGCGAGGCCGCAGAGGATGGAGCCGACGAGGAACAGCCCGATGCCGAAGAGCATCACCGGCTTGCGGCCGAAGACGTCGGCGAGCTTGCCGTAGACGGGCACGGTCACCGCCTGCGCCAGCAGGTAGACCGAGAACAGCCACGGGAACTCGGCGAAGCCACCGATGCTGGCCACGATGGACGGGACGGCGGTGGCGATGACGGTCGCGTCGATGGCCACCAGGGCCGTGGACAGCATCACCCCGATGAGGACCGGTCCACGCTCGGACCGGAACCCCACACCCGACGACGCCGCGACCCGCTCCCCGCTCACCGCCCCGAGGTTAGTTGCGCTTCGAGATCACCACCGGGTCGAGGTCCAGCGTCCGCACGAGCGGCACCCCGGGGCGGTAGGCGAGGTGCCGGTACGACGGCGCGTCGATCACGGCGAGGTCCGCCCGCGCCCCCGGCCGCAGGTGGCCGACGTCGGTGCGGCGCAGCGCCGCGGCGCCGCCGGCAGTCGCCGCCTCCACCGCCTCGGCCGGCGTCATGTGCATCTCCCGGACGGCGAGGGCCACGCAGAACGCCATGGACGAGGTGAAGCACGAGCCGGGGTTGCAGTCCGTGGCCAGTGCGACCGGGACCCCGGCCGCGAGCAGCCGGCGGGCGTCCGGATAGGGGGACCGGGTCGAGAACTCCACCCCGGGCAGCAGCGTCGCGACCGTGCTCCCGCCGGCGAGCGCGTCGACGTCCGCCCCGGTGAGGTGCGTGCAGTGGTCCGCGCTGGCGGCACCGAGCTCCACCGCCAGCCGCACGCCCGGGCCCGCGGTGAGCTGGTTGGCGTGCACGCGCAGGCCCAGCCCCGCGGCCCGGCCCGCCTCCAGCACGGCCCGTGCCTCGTCGCCGTCGAAGGCGTGCGGGGAGCCGGGCTCGCAGAACACGTCGATCCACCGGGCGTACGGGGCGCAGGCCGCCAGCATGGGGCCGGTCACCAGGGCGAGGTAGTCCGCCCGGTCGGCGCCGGGTGGGACGACGTGCGCGCCGAGGAACGTCGTCTCCGGCGTGACCTCACCGGCCAGGCGCAGGCAGCGGACCTCGTCGGCGACGGTGAGCCCGTAGCCGCTCTTGACCTCGACCGTGGTGGTGCCCTGGGCCCTCATCTCGGCCACCAGCGCGGCGAGCGCGGCTCTGAGCTGCTCGTCGGACGCCGCCCGGGTGGCCGCGACGGTCGCGGCGATGCCGCCGCCGTCGTAGGCCGCTCCGGTCATGCGGGCCTCGAACTCCGCCGCCCGGTCACCGGCGAACACGAGGTGCGCGTGGCTGTCCACGAAGCCGGGGACGACGGCGCGTCCGCCGACGTCGATCCGGGCGTCGGCGTCCGGGGCCGCGCCGCGCGACCCGGTCCAGGCGACCACGCCGTCGTCCACCACCAGGGCGGCGTCGGCGATGGTGCGCAGCGGCCCGGCGCCGCGGTCGGGGTCGTTGGTGACCAGCTCGGCGATGCCGGTGACCAGGGTGCTCATGCGTCGGCCCAGAGGGGCTCGATCGCCGCGGTGAGCAGCCGGCCGACGTCGCCGAGCACGTGCCGCCCGTCGTCCACCACCACCCGGCCGTCCACGATCACCGTCGACACGTCCGCCGCTCCCGCGACCAGCACCACCGAGCCCGGCGTCGCGCCGGCGGTGGCCGGGGTGGCCGGCCGGACGGCGACCAGGTCCGCGCGCATCCCCGGGGCGATCCGGCCCGCGTCCGGCCAGCCCAGCGCCCGGTGCCCGCCGACGGTGAGCGCGTCGAGCAGCTGGGCCGGCCGGAACCGCCCGCGTCGGCCGGTGGCCAGGCGCTGGTGCGCCTCGAGCAGCCGGGCCTCGCTGAGCAGGTCGGTGGTGACGTGCTGGTCGGTGCCCAGGCAGAGCGGTGAGCCGGCGTCGCGGAGCCGGCGGAACGGGCCGATCCCGTCGGCCAGGTCCGCCTCGGTGCTCGGGCACGCGCAGACGGTGGTGCCGGTCGCGCCCAGCGCGGTCACGTCGTCGTCGGTGAGGTGGGTGGCGTGGACGGCGGTGGTGGCCGGTCCCAGGACGCCGTGCTCCCGCAGCAGCAGGGTCGGGGTGGTGCCGGAGTGCGCTCGGCAGGCCTCGTTCTCGGCCGGCTGCTCGGACACGTGCACGTGCAGCGGCCGGCCCGCCGCCGCGGCCACCACCACGGGGAGCTGGTCGGCGGGCACGGCCCGGACCGAGTGCACCGCGGCCCCCACCCGCAGGCCGGGCCGCTCGGGCAACGCGGCGACCCGGGCGGCCCACGCGTCGGCGTCGCCGTCGGAGAAGCGGACCTGCACGGGGTCCAGCGGCAGGTGCCCGGTGGGCTCGAGGCCGCCGGCGAGGTAGCAGGCGTCCAGCAGCGTCAGCCGCACGCCGGCGTCGGCCGCCGCGGACACCAGGGCCACGGACATGGCGTTCGGGTCCGCGTACCGGCCACCGCCGGGCGGGTGGTGCAGGTAGTGGAACTCGCCGACGCAGGTGGTGCCGGCCAGCGCCATCTCCGCGTACACGGCCCGGGCCAGCGCGAGGAACGTGTCGGGGTCGAGCCGCCCGGCCAGCTCGTACATCCGCTGCCGCCACGTCCAGAAGGTGCCGCCGTCGTCGGCGGAGCGACCGCGCAGGGCCCGGTGGAACGCGTGCGAGTGGGCGTTCGCGAACCCCGGCAGGACCACGCCGTCCAGCCGGGGCTTGCCCGCCGCGGGGCAGGGGTCGCGGTCGACGGCGGTGATCCGGCCGCCGTCCACGCTGATCCGGACGCCGGCCACCGGGCCCTCCGGGAGCACCGCGGTCTCGCACCACCAGCCGGTCACGCCGGCCCCCGTGACCGGCCGGAGTCGCGACTTCGGCCGCTCATGGGAGCTCGGACATCGGGATGCGCACCCCGTGCTGCTCGGCGACCTGCGCGGCTAGGTCGTAGCCGGCGTCCACGTGACGGATCACGCCGGTCGCGGGGTCGTTGCGCAGCACCCGTTCGAGCTTCTGCGCGGCCAGCGGCGTGCCGTCGGCGACGCACACCTGGCCCGCGTGCAGCGAGCGGCCGATGCCCACGCCGCCGCCGTGGTGGATCGACACCCAGCTGGCCCCGGAGGCGGTGGCGACCAGCGCGTTGAGCAGCGGCCAGTCGGCGATCGCGTCGGAACCGTCGGCCATCCCCTCGGTCTCCCGGTACGGCGAGGCCACCGATCCGGAGTCGAGGTGGTCGCGGCCGATGACGACGGGTGCGCCGAGCTCCCCGGCGGCGACCATCTCGTTGAAGCGAAGGCCCGCGACGTCGCGCTCGCCGTGGCCCAACCAGCAGATGCGGGCCGGCAGCCCCTGGAACGCGACCTTCTCCTGCGCCGCGCGGATCCAGCGCTGCAGGTGGTCGTCGTCCGGGAACAGGTCGAGCACGGCGCGGTCGGTGGCGGCGATGTCGGCGGGGTCGCCGGAGAGCGCGACCCAGCGGAAAGGTCCCTTGCCCGCGCAGAACAGCGGGCGGATGTAGGCGGGCACGAAGCCGGGGAACGCGAAGGCCCGGTCGAAGCCGCCCTGCCGCGCCTCGTCGCGGATGGAGTTGCCGTAGTCGAACACCTCCGCGCCGGCGTCGAGGAAGCCGACCATGGCCTCGACGTGCCGGGCCATCGAGGCGCGGGCCCGCTCGGTGAACTCCTCGGGCTTCGCCTCCGCGTAGTCGTGCCAGTCGCCGACGTCCACGCCCTCGGGCAGGTAGCTCAGCGGGTCGTGCGCCGAGGTCTGGTCGGTGACGACGTCGACCTCCACGCCCCGGCGCAGCACCTCGGGGAACACCGTGGCGGCGTTGCCGACGAGCCCGACGCTCAGCGGCCGGCGGTCGCGCCGCGCGACGCTGCACCGCTCCACCGCCTCGTCCAGGTCGTCGGCCACCTCGTCGAGGTACCGGTGCTCCACACGCCGGCGCAGCCGGGCCTCGTCGACGTCGACCACCAGGCAGACGCCGCCGTTGAGCGTCACCGCCAGCGGCTGCGCCCCGCCCATGCCGCCGCAGCCGCCGGTCAGCGTCAGGGTGCCGGCGAGGGTCCCGCCGAACCGCTTGGCCGCCACCGCGGCGAACGTCTCGTAAGTGCCCTGCAGGATCCCCTGGGTGCCGATGTAGATCCACGACCCCGCGGTCATCTGGCCGTACATGGTCAGGCCCAGGTGCTCCAGGCGGCGGAACTCCGGCCAGGTGGCCCAGTCGCCGACCAGGTTGGAGTTGGCGATCAGCACCCGGGGAGCCCACTCGGAGGTGCGCAGCACGCCGACCGGCCGGCCGGACTGCACGAGCATGGTCTCGTCGTCGGCCAGCGTGGTCAGGGTGCGGACCATCGCGTCGAAGCTGCGCCAGTCCCGGGCCGCGCGGCCGGTGCCGCCGTAGACGACCAGGTCGTCGGGACGCTCGGCGACCTCGGGGTCGAGGTTGTTCTGCAGCATGCGCAGCGGCGCCTCGGTCTGCCAGCTCCGGGCGGTCAGCGTCGTGCCGCGCGGGGACCTGACCGGTCGTGCTCCGTCCACGGGGCGCTCCTCTCGCGGTGGTGGGTCAGCTCAGGTCGATCCCGGTCGCGGTGAGCAGGCTGCCGGCGGTGACCAGCCCGACGACGGTCTCGATCTCCGGGGCCAGGTGGCGGTCCGGTCCGGGGCCGGCGACCCCGGCCGCGCGGACGGCGTCGCGCACGGCCGCGGTGGGGACGGCGGGCGTCAGCGGTGCGCGGAGGTCCAGGGCGCGCGCGGCGGTGAGGACCTCGACGGCGAGCACGCGGGTCAGGCCGTCCAGGGCCCGGCGCAGCTTGCGGGCCGCCGCCCACCCCATGGACACGTGGTCCTCCTGCATCGCCGAGGAGGGGATCGAGTCGGCGCTCGCCGGCACGGCCAGGCGCTTGAGCTCGGCGACGATCCCGGCCGCGGTGTACTGCGCGATCATCAGGCCGGAGTCGACGCCGGGGTCGGCGGCCAGGAACGGCGGCAGCCCGTTGCTGCGGGCGGGGTCGAGGAACCGGTCGGTGCGCCGCTCGCTCATGCTCGCCACGTCGGCCACCGCGACCGCCAGGAAGTCCAGCACGTAGCCGACCGGGGCGCCGTGGAAGTTGCCGTTGGACTCCACCCGCCCGTCGAGGGTGATCACCGGGTTGTCGATGGCCGCGGCGAGCTCCCGGTCGGCGACCGCCGCGGCGTGCGCCAGGGTGTCCCGGGCCGCGCCGTGCACCTGCGGCGCGCAGCGCAGCGAGTAGGCGTCCTGCACCCGGGTGCACGCCGGGCCCCGGTGGCTGGCCATGATCCCGCTGCCGCTCAGCAGGTTCCGCAGGTTGGCGGCCGACGCGGCCTGCCCCGGGTGCGGGCGCAGCGCGGCGAGGTCCGCGGCGAACACGGCGTCGGTGCCGAGCAGGGCCTCGACGCTCATCGCCGCGGCGACGTCCGCCGTGGTCAGCAGCCGGCGCAGGTCGGCGAGCGCCAGCACCAGCATGCCGAGCATGCCGTCGGTGCCGTTGACCAGCGCGAGGCCCTCCTTCTCGGTCAGCACGACCGGCCGGATGCCGGAGCCGGCCAGCGCGTCCACGGCCGGGCGGAGCGCGCCGGTGGCGTCGCGGACCTGCCCCTCGCCCATGAGCGCCAGGGCCACCGCGGACAGCGGGGCGAGGTCGCCCGAGCAGCCCAGCGACCCGTGCTCGTGGACGACCGGCGTCAGCCCGGCGTCGAGCAGCCCGGCGTAGGTCCGTGCGGTCTCCACCCGGACCCCGGTGCGGCCGGTGGCCAGCGTGGACAACCGCAGCAGCATCAGCGCACGCACGACCTCGCGCTCGACCTCGGGCCCGGACCCGGCGGCATGGGACCGGATCAGGCTGCGCTGCAGCTGCGCCCGCCGCTGGACCGGGATGTGCCGGGTGGCCAGGGCGCCGAAGCCCGTCGAGACGCCGTAGTGCGGCCGGTCGTCCCCGGCCAGCCGGTCGACCACCTCCCGGGCGCGCGCGATCTCGGCCAGCGCCTCGTCCGCCAGCCGCACACCGGCGTCCTCGCGGGCGACGCGCACGACGTCCCCGGCCCCCACCGGGCCGATCCCGACGACCACCTGGTCCGGAGCCATGGGGTCATCGCACACGGTGCCCGGCCGGTCGCCTAGGTGTTTGCGCCCCGCTCCTGCCCGGGGACCCGTTCCGCCCGTCCGGCCGGGGTGACCCGTGCGGGCGCTCAGATGCCGGTCTCGGCCGGCAGGTCGCCGTGCCGGACGGCGCGGACCAGCGCGGCGTGGTCCTGCTCGGTCTGGTCGGCGTAGGCCCGGGCGAAGCGGCAGAACGCCTGCCGCACCTTGGGGCCGTCGCCCAGGTAGCCGGCGATCATCGACGCGCCGCTGGTCCGGGCGTGCCCCTTGGCGAGCAGGTAGCCGCAGATCCCCGCGTAGTCGGTCAGCGCGGAGGAGTCGATCCCGTCGACGGTGATCGCGCCCTTCATGTCGCGGAACTGGCGGACGTAGTACTGGACGTCGCCCACGCTCGTCCAGCCGAGCAGCGGATCGCTCACCGTCTGCACCGCCTGCTGGTACTCCACGACCCGCTGCCCCTGGTGGGCGTGCCAGGCCCGGTCGCCGTGCACGAACGGTGCGATCACCGACCGCCGGGCCTGCTTGAGCTGGAGGAACAGCACGTCGTCGGGGCTGCTGCCCTCGCACAGCGCGACCCACGCGCGCAGCCCCACGGAGCCGACGCCGACCACCTTGTGCGCGATGTCGACGAGGCGGTAGCCACCCACCAGCCGCGCCCAGTGCGGGGGCAGCGTGGTCAGGTAGCCGTCCAGCGCCGCGGCCAGCCGGTCGGCCTCGGCCGGCTCCGGCCGGGTGATCAGCGGCGGCTCGTTCACGATGCGGCGCAGCCCGTCGGCCTGCTGCTCGGTGATCCGGGGGAGCGCCCGGTCGCCGGTGCGCTTGCGGGCCCGCCGGGACGACGCCTCGATCTCGGCCCGCAGCGCGGTGCGGGGGCCGGTGCTCAGCATCCGGTCGACGTCCAGCCGGTCGTAGGAGCGGGCGAGCAGCGGCTGCTCGGCCAGCGCCGCGATCTGCAGCTGGTACTCCTCGACGCAGCGTTCCACCGCCTCGCCGCACGCGGACTCCGGGGACCCGTTCTGCCGTCCGGCCACCCAGACGCTCGTGGTGAGCCGCCGCAGGTCCCACTCCCACGCCCCCGGGTGGGCCTCGTCGAAGTCGTTCAGGTCGAACACCAGCTCGCGCTCCGGGGAGGCGTAGAACCCGAAGTTGCCCAGGTGGGCGTCGCCGCAGACGACCGGGGTGATCCCGGTGGCCGGCAGGTCGGCGAAGTCCGCGGCGTGCACGTTGGCCGCGCCGCGGAGGAAGGCGTACGGGGAGGCGATCATCCGCCCGATCCGCACCGGGACAAGCCAGTCCAGTCGCCCGTCGTGCGACTGGACCACCGTGGCGACCGCGTCGGCGCGGCCCGGGGGAGGGGTCCAGTCGCCGAGTGCCGTGCGCGGCACCCGCTCGCGCAACCGGCGGCCGAGCGCGTACCGCTCCGCGCGCGTCGGCGCGCTGCGCCGCAGGGACGAGTACGCCTGGTCGTCGTCGGCGGAGGCCACCACCGTGTGCGATCGCCGGTCCCGCTGCTGTCCGGTCACCTGCCGGAGCTTCGCAGCTCCCACGCCGATCCGGCCACCCGCCGGTGCCCCGGCCGCGGCGGCGGCCGGGGCACCGGCGAGGAGCGTCAGGCGACGCGGCGGGCCGAGGAGTAGGGCATGTAGTCCATGTTGATCACGTTGACCGGCTTGCCGGCGGTCGCCGCGTGGACCACCTGGTTGTTGCCGACGTAGATGGAGGCGTGCCCGCCCCCGTAGAAGAAGACCAGGTCACCGGGCTGCAGGGCACCGCGGGAAACCGGGGTGCCGGCGCTCCGCTGGCCGCTCGTCGTGCGCGGCAGGTTGATCCCGGCCGCCTTGTAGGCGAAGGAGGTCAGCCCCGAGCAGTCGAACGCGTCCGGGCCGGCGGCACCGTACCGGTAGGGCTTGCCGACCTGGGCGAGGGCGACGTTGACGGCGTTCTGGGCGGTCGCCGAGGACGCCGCCGCGGCGGTCGTGGTGGCGGCCTGCGCGTTGCTGGCCTCGGCCACGGCGGGGGCCAGGACGATGCCGGCGCCGGCCAGGGCGGCGAACGCGCCGCGCTGCAGTCGGCGGGCAGGACGAGCGGACGTGGACGTGCGAATGCGCGCCATGGGCGGCGGGTTCTCCTGTTCTCCACAGCCGCCTACCGAGTTAGCTGACGGGTTCGGGCGGGGAACTCGCCCGGCCGCCCTCGTCGTCGTGCGGACGAGGGCGCGCTTCACCCCAGTACTGCGGTGGGTCCCCGGTCCAGGTGGTCGCGTCGTGCGACGGCACCCGGTTCGGCGGCGTCCGGGGGAGGTGTCACCAGGGGTAGGCGACGTGGGGCCTCACTCGGACCGGGACGACGCTAGGTACGGGCCTGAAGCGCTGCAAACGACGGAATCCGTTCCACAGCGGCACCGAGAACAGGGGCTTGACAGCCGAGCCGGATCCGACTCGCCGCCGGTGACCTCCCCATACGGCCGACCGGACCTGCGCGCCCCGCTGTGGGACACCCGTCACTCGACACGACAGGGGCAACATCACAGGCGGCGTGTCCTGACGCAGCGTGCTCGGCAACGTGGCTTGTGATTCGTTGCGTCCTGCCACACTGCAGGCGCGCCCCTGACTCGCAGGCCGCCTCCGCCGTCCGAACGGTGGCGACGGAACGACCGGTCCTGGCCCGGACGCGGTCATGAGGAGGCTGGCGATGGAGTCGGGGAACGTCGTGTCTGGAGCCGAGCGGGTCGTCACGGATCTCCGGGCCCGCGGGCACTTCCTGTGCCTCGCGTACGCCGACGTGGTCCTCGCCTTGTGTTGCCAGGACGCGGCGGTGACGGAGTGGGTCGAGCGGTTCTGCGAGGGCTACTTCACGCCGTCCGCCGGGAGGGTGGAGGACGTCGGGATCTACGCCACGGCGGATCCCGCGCTGCTCGCCGTCCTGCGGTGCTCGACGTCGCACCGGCCCGCAGGGGGGAAGTACGGGTACGTGGAGACCCCGCTGACGGACTCGGTCACCCTGGTGCGCAAGAGCGCCGGGAAGTCCGAGGACGACGACGTGTACCTCCTGCTGTTCCGGGAACGGCGCCAGATCCTGCTCATCGCGCCCGACGACGTCGAGGTGCAGCGCGAGGAGGTCATGCAGGTCCTCCGCGCAGCCGGCAAGTGGCTGCTGATCGAGCGCGGCTGGATCCCCATGCACTCCGCGTGCGCGGCGAAGAACGGCCGAGCCGTCTGCGTCGCCGGGGAGAAGGCATCGGGCAAGACCAGCACGCTGCTCAACCTGCTGGCGCGGAACGGCTGCGACCTGGTCGCGCCCGACAAGTTCCTGCTGCGCGAGGACGCCCAGCGCCGCCTCGAGGTCTGCGGCGTGCCGGGCAAGATCGGCGTCCGCGTCGGCTCAGTCGTCGTGCAGCCCCGGCTGCTGGACTGGCTGGCCCGGGAGGAGGCGCCGTTCTTCCCGCACCTCAGCCCGCAGGAAGTGCAGCGCATCGCCGAGACCAACACCCCGGAGCAGCTGCGGGACCGCAAGGAGAAGGTCCCGCTGCTGCCGACCGAGCTGGCCGGGCTGTTCGGCGGGTCGATCGTGCCCACCGCCCCGCTCGGACTGCTCCTCCTCCCGGTCTTCGACCCGAGCCTCGACGAGTCACGGCTCGTCCGCGTCGACCCGGACCAGGCGATCGCCGTGCTCAGCAAGAGCTATGTCAGCCTGCTGAGCAAGGCCGAGGGCTTCCTGCTGACCTTCTTCGACCTCCAGGACACCCTCCTCGAGGAGCGGCTGGCTGCGCTGCTCGACGAGCACCTGCCCGGGGCGCCCGCCTACGAGGTGCACCAGAGCCACACCACCAACGAGCAGACGGCGGAACTGGTGGAGGCCCTGCTGTAGCCGGGGCGGGGGAGCGGTCTGCCGGTGGGGTCAGCCGTCAACCGAGGGGGGCGGCGAGTCCGGCGAGCCACTCCGCCGGCTCGGGGCTGCTCAGGAGGGCCGTCCCGCTCACCAGCCAGGTGGCCCCGGCCGCCCGGCTGAGCCGGCCAGACTCGTGGTCCACCCCACCGTCGACGCCGAGCAGGCGGCGGCCGGCCAGGGCCCGCAACCGGTCGTACGTCGCGGGCCGGAAGCCCGAGCCGCCGTGGCCGGGCGCGACCGACATCACCAGCGTGGCGAGCTCGCCGGAGGGGACCGTGTCGGTCGGTGTGCCAGGGGAGAGGGCGACCGCCGGCCTGGCGCCACGGCGCTCGATGCGGCGCAGCGCCTCCGACCAGCCCCGCGCCTCGACGTGGACCACCACGAGGTCGCAGAGGTCGGTCCAGGCGTCGACGTGGGCGAGCGGGTCGGTGACCATGAGGTGCACCTCCGCGTCGACCCCGGCCGCCGCCGTCAGCCGCGACGCCGTGTCCGGGTCGAAGCCGCCGGTCCGGGCGAACTCGCCGTCCGTGACGTCCCAGTGCAGGTGCTCGACCCCGGCCGCCGCGAGGCGCTGGGCCTCGGCCGGCTGTTCCGGCGGCGGCACCGACCAGAGGGACGCGGCCGTGCGCAGCGTCACGACGACCTCCGCGTGTGCGGGTGCGGGTCCACGGGGGGCTCGGCGAGGGCCGCCTCGGCCAGCGCACGGTCGGTGACCAGGGACGTGACCAGCCCGGACCGGGCCACCGCGAGGACCGCGGCCGTCTTGGCGGCCCCGCCGGCGACAGCGACGACCCGGGGCACCATGCGCAGCTGATCGGCGGAGATGGACAGGCAGCGCTCGGCGAAGTCCTGCCCCACCAACTGGCCGTCCGCGTCCAGGAGTATGCCGGCGACCTCGGCCTGCACGCCGCGCTCGGCCAGCACGGCCCGGTCGTCCGGGCGCATCACCTCCCGCAGCTGCGATATCGGGGGGTCCCACGAGCCGACCGCGACGACGGCGACGGTGACCTCGTCGAGGAGCTGCAGCGCCTGGGCGACGTCGGGTTGGCGACGCAGCGCCGCGGCGGTCTCCGCGTTCTCCACGAGCAGCGGCGCGAAGATCGCCCGTGCCGACCCGCCGGCCCGCTGCGACGCCCTGCGGACGACCTCGACCGGCGACTCGGTCAGGTCGGACCCGACCGCGCCGGTCAGCTGGACGACGATCACCGGTGGGAGGCTCGCCAGCGACTCCGTCATCGCCGTGAGGGTCCGCCCCCAGGCGAGGCCCAGCACGTCGCCGGCGTGGAGCGTGTCACTGAGCAGATCGGCCGCTGCGCTGCCCACGGAGCGACGGACGGCCGGACCGTCGCCGGTCGCCTCGACGACCAGGACCTCGTCGAGGCCGAGGTGGGCGGCGAGCTCGGCGGAGAGCTGCTGGTCGACGGTGCCCTCGTCGTGGATGGTGATGGTCACGATGCCGGTCTCCCGTGCGCGCTCCAGGAGTCGGGCCACCTTGAACCGCGAGAGGCCCAGCTCCTTGGCCAGGTCGACCTTGCTGACGTCGTCCAGGTAGAAGCGGCGCGCCACCGTCACCAGCTGTGCACGCTCGGACCGCGACAGCCCGGTCCCGCTCAGGCGAGCGCTCTGCTCGATCATCGTGTCCCTTCTGTGACCCGAGTCACTTGCCGAGACCTCTTCCGGCAACTTAACGTACACCGCTGAGCAGCAGCGTTGCTCATATGAGCACCCACATGGGGGAGGTTCCATGGCCGGACGACGCCGTCGGCTCCCGGAGGAGGTCGGGATCCTGGGGATCCTGGTCCTGGTGGCCCTCGTCATGAGTGCGCTGTCCGAGAACTTCCGGACGTTCAGCAACCTGCAGATCCTGCTGCTCAACGGAGCAGTGATCGCGTTCCTGGCGCTGGGGCAGACCTTCGTCCTGCTGACCGGCGGCATCGACCTCTCCACCGGTTCCAACGTCGCCCTGACGGGGATGCTGGCCGCCATCGCCATGCGCGAGGGGATGTCCTGGCTGGTGGCGTCGCTCATCGCCATCGCCGCGGGGATCCTCGTCGGGCTCTTCAACGGCGCGGTGATCCACTACGCGAAGCTGCCGCCGTTCATCGTCACCTTCTCGACGTTCGGCATCGCGGCCAGCGTGCCGCAGATCCTCACCGGCGCGAGCTCCGTGTCCGTGGCCGACCGGATGTTCGCGGTCATCGGCCGGGGGTCGATCTTCGGCGTGCCGATGCCCGTCGTCCTGGTCGTGGTGGCGGCCCTGGTGCTGACGTTCGTGCTCCGCCGCACCGCCGTGGGTGTGCACATCTACGCCGTCGGCGGCAACGCCGAGACCAGCCGGCTCGCCGGCATCCGGATCGGCCGCACGACCATGCTGGTCTATGCCATCAGCGGTCTGTGCGCCGCCTTCGGCGGGCTGATCGTCACCAGCCGGCTCATGGTCGGCTACCCGACCGCGGGCGCCGGCAACGAGCTCTTCTTCTCCATCGCCGCCGCCGTGGTCGGCGGGGTGAGCCTCTTCGGGGGGATCGGCAGCATCCCCGGCGCCTTCCTGGGGGCACTGCTGATCGGCACGGTGTCCAACGGCATGAACGTCATCGGCGTCGAGAGCTTCTGGCAGCCCCTGGTCATCGGCGTGATCATCCTGCTCGGCGTCATCCTCGACACCTACCGCCGACAGCTCTCCCTCACGGACATCGGCCGGCTCTTCTCCCGGTCCGGTCCTGCGAGCGGCCCCCCGGACGGTCCACCCGCCCCTGGCGTGCCAGCCGGTGCGGCGCCGTCCGGCCAGACCCCCAGCACGTCCACCACCCGGAGGTAGTCCCATGCAACGACGCAAGGTCCTGACCGTCGGCATGGCCGTCATGGCCGTGGCCCTCACCGGCTGCGGCGACGCCATCGACACCGGCACCGGCAGCGGCGGGTCGAACGAGGACGCCGCAGGCGCCGGCGAGGTCAGCCGCCCGGCCGCGTGCGACGAGGAGAACCCCTACCTCGCCGTCGCGCTGCCCAACCTGACCAATCCCTACTACGTGGCGATGCAGCGGGGCTTCCAGGAGGCGGGAGCGGAAGCCGGCTTCGAGGTGGAGGTGCAGATCGCCAACGACGACGACGCGGCCCAGCTCGCGCAGGTGCAGGCGATGCTCCAGAAGAGCCCCTGCGCACTCGCCCTCAACGCCGTGAAGTCCGAGCCCGCGGCAGCGATCGTGCGGGCGGCGAACGACGCCGGCGTCCCGGTCTTCACCGTCAACGTCATCGTCGACCCGGCTGCGCTGGAGAGCCAGGGCGCCACGATCGTGCAGTACCTCGGCGCGGACAACGAGGCCGGCGGTGCGCAGATCGGCGAGCAGGTGCTGACCGACATGGGCGCTGACGCGGCGCTGCAGGTGGGGCTGATCACCGAGCCGGACGAGGTCCCGGTGGTCCAGCGCGACGCCGGCTTCCAGGACGCGCTGAGCGCCAACCCGAACGCCCAGGTGGTCGCCGAGGTCGACGGCAACGTCCAGCCCGACGACAGCCTGGCCGCCACCGGCGAGCTGCTGCAGGGCAACCCGGATGTCAACGTGCTGTTCGCCAGCACGGGCCCGGCCGCCTTCGGCGCCCTGCAGGCCGTCCAGGGCAGCGGCCGGGACGTCAAGGTGTACGGCTTCTGCGCCTCCGAGGAGCCCTTGACCGAGCAGTACCCCGCGTGCGTCGCCCAGGAGCCGGAGGACTACGGCCGGCGCGTGGTGGAGCAGGTGCGCACCTGGGTCGACGGTGGGACGGTCGAGGAGGAGATCCTCCGCCCGCTGAAGATGTTCACCGTCGGCCAGACGCCTGGTGAGGGCGAGGTCGGCTGACCATGACCGGGCCGGAGGCGGCGGCCACGCCCCGCGGAGCGGGAGGGCTGGAGGCCGTCGACATCGTCAAGCGGTACGCCGGTGTCCCCGCGCTCGCGGGCGTGTCCGTCGCCCTCCGACCCGGCGAGGTCGTCGGCCTCGTCGGGCACAACGGGGCGGGCAAGTCCACCCTGCTGAAGACCCTGGCCGGCGCCATCCGGCCGGACGAGGGCCAGCTGCTCATCGACGGGCAGCCGGTCGCCCTCGGGTCGCCGGCCGACGCCCTGCGGTCGGGCATCTCGACCGTCTACCAGGAGCTGTCGCTGCTGCCCAACCTCACGGTCACCCAGAACGTGTTCCTCGGCAAGGAGCTGCGCGGGCGCACCGGCCTGGCCCTCGAGCGGATGCGGGTGGCGGCCCGGGAGCTCGTCGAGCGCTTCGACCTGCCCGTCGACGTGGACCGGCCGCTGGGGGACTACCCGGTGGCCACCCGGCAGCTCCTGGAGATCGCCGTCGCCACGCACCGCGACGCGCGGTTCCTGCTGCTCGACGAGCCCACCACGAGCCTGGAGGGTGAGCAGATCGAGCGACTGCTCGAGCAGGTGCGCTCGCTGGCCGGCACCAACGGCCTGGGCGTGCTGCTGGTCGACCACAAGCTGGACGAGCTGTACGCCGTCGCCGACCGCGTCGTCGCGCTCGTCGACGGCCGGGTCCGCATCGACGCGGCGGCCGACACCGTCAGCCGGGCCGAGGTCGTGCGTGCCATCGCCGGCGACGAGGCCGTGGAGCACCTCAAGGACGACGCCGACGTGACCGGTCACCACGGGCGTCGACCCGACCGTGCCCGGCCGGTGACCTCCTCGGCGGTCCCCGCGGACGCACGCCCGGTCCTCCAGGTCACCGGCCTGCGGACGCCGGTCCTCCACGGCGTCGACCTGCAGGCCCACGCCGGCCGGGTCCTGGGGATCTACGGCCTCGTCGGCTCCGGCCGGACGGAGTTCCTCCGTGCGCTCGTGGGACTGGAGCCGGTGCACGGCGGGGTGGTGGTGCTCGACGGGCGGCCCTACCGGCCCCGCAACCCCCGCTCGGCCGAGCGTGCGGGGCTGGTGTACCTCACCGAGGAACGCAAGATCGACGGCATCGTGCCGCAGCTGGACTCGCTGTCGAACGTGGCCCTGCCCGTGCTCCGGCGCTACACCCGGCTGGGCGTGCTGGACCGCCGGGCGATGGCCAAGGAGTCCTCGGCGCTGCTCGAGCAACTCAAGCTGCGCGGTGATCGGCACGCCCCCGTCGTCGGGCTGTCCGGGGGCAACCAGCAGAAGGTGCTCCTGGCCCGGGCGCTCGCGCAGCGGCCCCGGGTCCTGCTCCTCGACGAGCCGACGAAGGGCGTCGACATCGGCGTGAAGAGCGAGATCCACCGGATCATGCGGTCCCTCGCCGAGCGGGAGGGGATGGCGTTGATCGTCGTGTCCAGCGAGGAGGACGAGATCCTCGAGGTGGCAGACGACGTGGCCGTCTTCAAGGCCGGGACGTGCGACGGCGCGACGCAGCCGGCCGCCGGCCTGAGCCTCGCCGGGCTGCGCCACGCCGCCTGGTCCGCGGCCTGATGCCCCGCGACGCCACCATCCAGACCCAGGAGGGGACCGCATGACCGACCGTGGCAACGCGCAGCTGCTCGAGGAGGCCCGGGACGCGGTGCGCCGTGAGGCGAGCGGGGTCCTGGCCGTCGCCGACCAGCTGGACGACAGCTTCACCGCGGTCGTCCGGATGCTCCTCGAGTGCCGGGGCAAGGTCTTCGTCACCGGGTCCGGGACGTCGGCAGCGATGGCCCGCCGCATGGCGCACCTCCTCGCGGTCTGCGGCACGCCGGCCGTCTTCATCCCGGCCATGGACGCGCTGCACGGGACGATGGGAGCGGTGACGGCAGGCGACGTCCTCATCGCCATCTCCCGCGGCGGCGGCTCCGCCGAGATCAACGACCTCGCCCGCCGGGTGCAGGCCCGGGGTGCGGCGGTCATCGCGGTCACCGCCGCCCCCGAGTCGGACCTGGGCGCCCTGGCGGACCAGGTGGTCACCCTCACGACCCCGCCCGGGGCCGACCCGGGCGAGGTCATCGCCATGGGGAGCACCCTCGTCGTGGGCGTCTGGGGTGACGCGCTCGCCTACGTCCTCATGCGACTGCGCCGGTACGGCTGGGACGAGTTCTTGGACACGCACCCCGCCGGTGCGGTCGGTCAGGCCGCTCGGACACCGGAGGCGCTGCCCGCCCTGTCGCTGGACGACGCGACCACCGAGCCGGGGAACGACTGACCATGGGCGTGGTGGCGGGGGTGGACAGCAGCACGCAGTCCTGCACCGTCGAGCTCCGGGACGCCGACGACGGTCGCCTGCTGGGGACCGGCCGGGCACCGCACCCGGTCACCTACCCGCCGCGGAGCGAGCAGCACCCGTCGGCCTGGTGGGAGGCCTTGCGGCTGGCCCTCGCCGCCGCGACGGACCAGGCGCGGGTCCCGGTCACCGACATCGACGCGATGAGCGTGGCAGCGCAGTGCCATGGTCTCGTGGCGCTGGACGCCGCCGACGAGGTGATCCGGCCGGCGAAGCTGTGGAACGACACCACGTCCGCCGACGAGGCCCGCGAGCTCGTCGCACGGCTGGGAGCTCCCGCCTGGGTCCGGAGCATCGGCCTCACGCCGACGGCCGCGCTCACCATCAGCAAGCTCAGGTGGCTGGCGCGGCACGAGCCGGAGAACCTGCGACGGCTGCGCTCGGTGATGGTCCCGCACGACTGGCTGACCTCCCGGCTCACCGGCCGCCGGACCACCGACCGGTCCGACGCGTCGGGGACCGGCTACTACTCGGCCGCCGAGTCGCGGTGGCGTACCGACCTGCTCGAGGAGTTCGTCAGCGACGAGGTGGACTGGGCCGCCGCCCTCCCGGACGTGCTCGGCCCCAGCGAACCGTCCGGCACGGTCACGTCGGCCGCTGCGGCCGAGCTGGGCCTGCGTCCGGACGTGGTCGTCGGCCCCGGAGGCGGGGACCAGCACCTGGGCGCCGTCGGCCTGGGACTGCGGACCGGTGATGTCACCTACAGCCTCGGCACCTCCGGGGTCGTGCTGGCGCTGTCGGAGGCCCCCGTCCTCGACGAGCGGGGCTGGGTGGACGGCGTGGCCGACGCGACCGGCGCCTACCTGCCCCTCGTGTGCACCCTGAACGCCACCAAGGTCACCGACACCGTCGCCCGCTGGCTCGGGGTCCCGGTGACCGAGCTGTCGGAGCTGGCCCTGCAGGCCGACCGGTCCGGTCCGCGGCCGGTCCTCGTGGCCTACCTCGACGGCGAGCGCAGCCCCAGCCTGCCCGGTGCCCGGGGGCTGCTGGGCGGGCTCACCACGTCGACGACCCGTGAGCAGATCGCGCTCAGCGCCTTCGAGGGGGTCCTGCTCGGGCTGGTGCGCGGAGAGGAGGCGCTCCGGGCCTGCGGTGTCCCGGTGGACGGGACCGTCGTCGTGGCCGGCGGCGGAGGCCGCTCGCCGGCCTACCGCCAGGTCCTCGCCGACCTCACCGGGCGACCGGTGCACACCGTCGACGCGCCGGAGGCCACCGCCCGGGGTGCCTGCGTGCAGGCCGCCGCCGTCCTCTCCGGGGCCGACGTCCGGGACGTCCGGGACGACTGGCGACCGCCGGTGACCTCGGCGACCGAGCCGAGCCGGACACCCGTCCGGAGCGTGCGCGACGACTACACCGATCTCGCGCGGTGGCAGGTCGGCTGAGCCGGCCCGGCACCCGTCCCCCTTCACCGAGAGGCTCCACCGTGGCCCTGTACATCGACTCCGCCGACCGCAGCGTCGTGGAGCCGTTGCTGTCCACCGGGCTGTTCCGTGGCATCGCGACCAACCCGACGCTGCTGTCCCGGGCCGGCCTGCGCCAGGACGACCTGCCCGACCTCCACCGCTGGGCCGTCGACCGGGGCGCGGAGACCGTCTTCCTGCAGACCCTGGGCACGACGCCGGAGACCATCGTGGGCAGCGGGCGCGCCCTGAGGGACCTCGGCGAGGGCGTGGTGGTGAAGGTCCCGGCGACCCGAGCGGGGCTGACGGCGGCGCGGACGCTCGCCGACGACGGGGTCCCCGTCCTCGTCACCGCCGTCTACCACCCGGCGCAGGCGCTCGTCGCCCTCGCGGTCGGGGCGGCGTTCATCGCCCCCTACGTCGGACGGATGGACGACCACGGCAGGGACGGCGTGCGGTCGGCGCTCACCATCCAGCAGGTGGTGGACGGCACGGGGACCCGGGTCCTGGTCGCCAGCCTCCGCAGCCTGGACGACGTCGCCGCCCTGGCCGCCGGCGGGGTGTCCGACTTCGCGCTCAACCCGGACCTCGCGGCGGCGCTCCTCGCCGACGAGCTCACCGACGCCGCGGCCGCCGACTTCGAGGCGGCCGCGACGCGGGACGCCCCGCCGAGCTGAGCGCGTCCGTGCGGGCAGCCATCGGCCACGGTCTCCGACGTCGCGGTGGATCAGGCGGTGCGGTCCGCCTCGGCGGAGACGACGGCCTCCTCGCGGGACTCGAACGGGCCGGCGGTGCGGCTGTCGGCGCGGCGCGTCCACCGGTAGCCGCCGGGGGTCCGCTCGATGAGATAGCCCTCCGGGTCGGCCGGACCGTGTCCCGGGCACTCGTACGGGTCGGTCATGCGACCTCCACGTTCCTGAAGCGGACCCCGGCGCGGACGCTGCCGAGGTGGACGACCGGCACGGGCCGGGAACTGACGCCCGCCACGGTCACGGTCCCGCCGACGGTGCCGGCGCGGACGGCGAGGCCCGAGCCGGTCACGGTGATCCGGAGCGGCACGTAGGTGCCCTCCCGCGGCGGCGTTCCCCCCGTCGAGGACGCCAGCACGGTGCCCACACCGTCGGTCACCCGGTGGACCTCCAGGTTGCCGTCTCCCCGGAGGAGGACGAGGCAGCCGTGAGCGCCGGGTGAGGTGCCGGGCGGTCGGTACGGGTGGTCGTCGGTGCTCAGCAGCACCCACCCGCCGCACCCGGCGGGTTCCGCACCGATCTCGTCCATGCGCAGCTCGAGGTCCAGCGTGAAGGCGGCCGGGTCCGGCGGGGCCAGGAAGCCCATGAGGGTGGAGCTGATCGCGTCGGAGGCGTCGCAGCCCCACGAGGAGTCGTCCGGGTGGAACCGGCCGCGGCCGTTGTCCGGCAGCATCCCGGGCAGCCACACCTGACGGGCGAACAGGTCCGAGGTGAGGAGCCCCGCGTCCCCGGCGATGTACACCGGGTCGTCGGAGAAGAGCGCGTCCACGCCGTCGGCGAACAGCGCATCGCGCTGGTGCCGTCGGTTGACCGTGTGACACGCCACCTCGATCCCCACCGCGTGCGCCCGTGCGCACACCGTCGCGGTCACGCGGTCCGCCGTCGGGCCGATCCACCGGATGCCCTCGGCGGTGGCCCGGTCGACGTCGGTGCTCCCGAGCCAGATGACCTCCCATCCCCGTGCGCGTGCCAGTCGGCAGTCGGCGAGCGCGTAGGACTGGAGGAGGACCGATGCCGGGCTGACGCCGCGACGGTCCAGCGCGTCGATCATCGGACCCATCGCGTCGCTGCTCTTGGCCTCGGCGCACAGGAGGACGCGGTTGCCGAACTCGGTGAGCACCTCGTCGAACAGCGGGGGGCGGAGCCCGTCGGGCCACCCGCCGCCGAGGGTGGCGGAGGCGTCGATGTCCAACTGCTTCCAGGACACCGACGTGTGGTCGGCGACGTTGCCGCTGGAGGTGGTCATGCGGTCGACGGTGCCGTCGTGCATGACGCCGAGGCCGCCGTCGGCGAGCGTGGACACGTCCTGCTCGATGACCGGCAGGCCCTGGCCCACCGCGACCCGGTAGCCCTCCATCGTGTGCTCGGGGACCTGCAGGATCCCGCCGCGGTGGGCGATGACGAACGGCCGGCTCAGATCGGCGAAGTCCACGGGCGACCCTACGTCCGCGCAGCCGGCCCGGGCTGCCGCGCGGCGACGTCAGCCTGCCTGCAGGACCGCGGCCCCGTCCGCGGAACGGCGGCCGCGCCGTGCCCGGACCGCGTCCGCCAGCTCGTCCAGCAGAGCCGCGGTGGTGTCCGGGTCGACGCAGGCGTCGGTGACGCTGAGCCCGTACGCCAGGGCGTCGGGGTGCTGCTGGTCGAGGTCCTGCCGACCGGCGACGAGGTTGCTCTCCACCATCACGCCGCGGATCGCGCGCTCGCCGGAGGCGATCTGGCCCGCCAGGTCCCGCACGACGTCGATCTGGCGCAGGTGGTCCTTCTGGCTGTTGCCGTGGGAGGCGTCGACCACGACCACCTCCGGCAGCCCGCGCTCACGCAGCTTGGCGGTCGTCCGGGCGATGTGGTCGGCGGAGTAGTTCGGGCCGTGCTTGTCACCGCGCAGGATGACGTGGCCCGTCTCGTTGCCGGTCGTGGACAGCTGGGCGGTCATCCCGTGGCTGTCGACGCCCAGGAACTCGTGCGGCGCCCGGGCCGCGATGACGGCCTGGACGGCGGCGTCGATGCTCCCCTCCGGCGAGTTCTTGAAGCCGACCACCGAGGAGAACCCGGACACCCGCTCGCGGGCGGTCTGGTCGGTGACGTTGCGCGCGCCGACGCCGTTGTAGGTCACCAGGCCGTTCACGTACTGCGGCGTCAGGGCGTTGAGCGGTTCGGCGGCCACCGGCACGCCCATCGCCGTGATGCGGCACATGAGCATCCGGGTGGCGATCAGGCCGACGCTGATGCGGTTGGAGCCGTCGAGGTACGGGTCGTAGGCGAAGCCCTTCCAGTCGACCTCCGTCCGGGGCTTCTCCGTGTACGTGCGCATCACGATCTCCAGGTCGGCGCCGTGCCTGGCGCGCATCCGGCGGAGGAAGTCGGCGTACTCGACGGTGGCGGCGGGATCGTGGATCGAGCACGGGCCGGCGATGACGGTCAGCCGGCCGTCGTCACCGCGGACGATGTCGGTGACCGCTCGGCGGCCGGCCCGGGTGGTGGCGACGGAGGCCGCCGACAGCGGCAGCACGCTCGCCACCGCCTCCGGGGTGACCACGATCGTCAGGGCGGCGATCCTGGCGTTGACCAGGTCGGACAGGTCGGCGCCGGCCGCATCGTGGAGACCGAGCCGTTGCTGGACGCCGGGCAGCAGGTCGGCCTGCGTGGCGTCGATCTGCCGGTTCACCTGACGCTGCACGTCCAGCAGGTGGTCGGCGATGCCTGCGGCGACCTCCAGCACGCGGTCGGCCGGGATGTCCTCGTGCTGTGCCATCGTGCGGGTTCCTCCTGGGTGGTCGGTGCCGTCGCGGTGCCGTTCCGCCCCCGCGGGGCGGCGGACCGGCGAGCACCGGACCTGCAGTCTCCCACCGCCCCATCGGGCGTCCGCAGACGGACCGTCGACGGCGCCGCCACCCCCGCAGGTCAGCCGACGGTCGAGCCCTCAGCGCGGAGCGTTCGTCGGGTTCACCGCGGTGGCTCCGCAGTGCCGACCTGCGACGGTCGGTCCGCCCCGGCCCTCGGCTGAGGCACCGTGCCGGCTCCGGTGTCGGACGAGGTCAGTCCCAGTTGGGTCAGGAGGTCGAGCTGGTCGTAGTAGAAGCGGTGCGCCACTGCCAAGCCGTTCGCCACGGTGAGGACGTCGCACTCCCGGAGCCGGAGGGTCCTGCCGGTGGGCTCGATGTCCCCTTCGGGGGCGCTCAGCACCCCGGTGTGGGTGCCGACGAAGTAGCCCTCGTCGATCGCGGTGTTCCCGGCCTCGTGTTTCGCCGTGGACTCGAAGGACGCGTCGGGGAACGCGCGGGTGAACCCCAGCAGGTAGTCGGCCATCGCCTCGGCGCCCGAGAGCCGAGGCGCATCGGGCGTCTCACCCTCCGCGTCCGGCGCGTACGACTGCCGCAGCGCTTCCCGGTCGCCTGCCATGACGGCAGCGGTGATGCGGTCCATGATCTCGCGGGCCTGGCCCATGACGACCTCCTCAGTCGTCCGTCGGCTCGCCGCCTGCGCCGGACTCGAGCACGCCTCCGCGTCGTTCCGGGCAACCGGGCACCCCGCCGTGAGCAGCGCGTCCCGGGCCGGGCCCGCGCCAACAGCAGGGCCGACGTCCCACTGTGACCCCCGCGCCGACCGCCGGACAAGGGGCGGACGGCGCGTCGCCGTCCGCCCCAGGTCTGCCTGCCGTCACCGGTCGACGAATGGCGTAGGGCCCGGTGACGGCGGTCCGCTCACACGCTGGCGGCCTGGGAGGCCTGCCCGGCGATCTGGGTGAACTCGTCGGACACGGCGAAGCAGTCGTTGACGGCGAACTGCCCCGCCAGTTGGTCGAGGGTGGACTGGAGCTGCTCGACACCCGGAGCGCGCCACAGGCAGATCGCCCGGTCGACGTCCGCGGACGTCGCGGTCGCGAGCAGCTCGAGGCCCGCCGGGAAACTGTCCGGCGCAACGCTGCGCATCATCCCTGCCCAGGCGTCGGCGTCCCTGATCGTGTGGATGACACCCACGTACATGACGACCCCTCCTTGCTGATGCACACCGGGAACTCCGGCAGACAGCAGGGTCCTCGGAAGCGGGGGACCCGACCAGAGCCCTGAGTGCCGTCGACGCGCCGGCCGCCCGGGCGGGTCGGCGCCGAGGACCGTTGCGGGACGGCGCAGCCAGGGCCGATCCTCGGGCATGGCGTCGAACCCGTCGTACGAGCAGTCGAAGCAGGTCGCCGAGGGCAGTCGCGAGACCGAGTGGAGCAGGCCGTCGTTCGGCAAGGAGCTGTTCCTCGGCAACTTCCGTCTCGACCTGATCCACCCCCAGCCCGAGCCCGACCCCGCCGCGGTGCGCAAGGGCGAGGCGTTCCTCGAGCGCCTGCGCGGCTTCCTCACCGAGCGGGTCGACCCGCAGCAGATCGAGCGCGAGGCGAAGATCCCCGACGACGTCCTCACCGGCCTCGGGGAGCTCGGCGCCCTCGGCATGAAGATCCCCGAGGAGTACGGGGGGCTCGGGCTCAGCCAGGTCTACTACAACAAGGCGCTGGCCACGGCCGGCACGTGGCACTCGTCGATCGCGGTGCTGCTGTCCGCCCACCAGTCGATCGGCCTGCCCGAGCCGCTGCGGGGTTTCGGCTCGGAGGAGCAGAAGCGCGAGTGGCTCCCCAAGCTCGCCCGGGACCACGTCTCGGCGTTCCTGCTCACCGAGCCGGACGTCGGCTCCGACCCGGCGCGCATGAGCACGACCGCGGTGCCGACAGCGGACGGCACCGGCTACCGGATCAACGGGACGAAGCTGTGGGCGACCAACGGCGTGATCGCCGCGGTGGTCGTGGTCATGGCCGTCGTGCCCAGGTCCGAGGGCCACCCGGGCGGCATCACCGCCTTCATCTGCCCCGCCGACCGCGAGGGCGTCACGGTGCTGCACCGCAACTCCTTCATGGGCCTGCGGGGCATCGAGAACTCGGTGACACGCTTCGACGACGTCTTCGTCCCCACCGCCGACGTCATCGGTGCCGAGGGCAAGGGCTTGCGGATCGCGCTCACCACGCTCAACACCGGCCGGCTGTCGCTGCCGGCGATCTGCCTGGCGACGGCCAAGTACTCGCTCAAGATCGCCCGCGAGTGGTCGGCCGAGCGCACGCAGTGGGGCCGGCCCATCGGCGAGCACGACCCGATCGCGCAGAAGCTCGCCCGGCTCGCGGGCACGGCCTTCGGTCTGGAGGCGATGCTGGACGTCTCGAGCCGGCTGGCCGACGACAAGCGCAACGACATCCGGATCGAGGCAGCACTCGCGAAGCTCTACGCGTCGGAGCTCGGCTGGGCCGCCGTCGACGACATGGTCCAGATCCGCGGCGGCCGGGCCTTCGAGACCGCCGAGTCGCTCGCCCGGCGAGGGGAGAAGCCGGTGCCGGCGGAGCAGCTGCTCCGCGACATGCGCATCAACCGCATCTTCGAGGGCTCGACGGAGATCATGCACCTGCTGATCGCCCGTGAGGCCGTCGACCAGCACCTGCAGGTGGCGGGGGACGTGCTGCTCGACGACCTCGGCCTGGCCGACCGGGCGAGGGCGGCCGCGCGAGCGGGTGCGTTCTACGCCCGGTGGTTCCCCGCCCTCACGACCGGCGCCGGGCAGCGTCCCAGCTCCTTCGGGGAGTTCGGCGACCTGGCCGGGCACCTCCGCTACGTCGAGCGGTCCGCGCGCAAGCTCGCGCGCTCGACCTTCTACGCGATGGGCCGCTACCAGGCCCGCCTCGAGCGGAAGGGCCAGCTGCTCGGCCGGATCGTCGACATCGGCGCCGAGCTCTACGCGATGGCGTGCGCGTGCGTCTACGCGGACACCCTCGCCCGCCAGCAGCCCGGCCGGCAGCAGGAGGCGTTCGAAATGGCCGACCTGTTCTGCCGGCAGGCCCGCCGGCGCGCCGACCGGCTGTTCACCGAGCTGTGGGCCAACGACGACGAGAGCCAGTACGCGGTCGCGCAGCAGGTGCTCGCCGGCCGCCACCGGTGGTTCGAGCAGGACGTGCTGGACCCGGCCGGCGACGGTCCGATGATGC
Source organism: Modestobacter sp. I12A-02662 (assembly GCF_041028325.1). Taxonomy (NCBI): domain Bacteria; kingdom Bacillati; phylum Actinomycetota; class Actinomycetes; order Geodermatophilales; family Geodermatophilaceae; genus Modestobacter; species Modestobacter sp. I12A-02662. The sequence continues at coordinate 200,327 of NZ_JABGDE010000007.1, forward strand.
CGACGCACGCCCGGCCCGCCGCCGAGCCGGTCCCCGGGTCCACGGTGGACGCCGGGGCCGCCCGGTAGCGCCGCCGCGGCGGCCGGTCACTGCAGCGTGGTCACTGCGGCGTGGTCGCCGCCCGGCGGCGGGCGATCAGGTGGTCCAGGCCGAGACGGCCCGACCCGGTCACCGCCAGCACCAGGCTGAGCAGGCCGAGCGCGATGACCAGCTCGGGGCCGTTGTGGTCCATGGCGAACAGCCCGCTGGTGTGCACGAAGATCCAGGCGCCGACCATGTTCAGCGCCATCAGGACGCCGACCAGCCGGACCGCGGCGCCGAGGATCACCGCGAGGCCGCCGACGACCTCGAACAGGACGTTCGCCGGGCCGGCGATGGTGCCCAGCGGGACACCCGACTCCGCGAACATCCGCCCGACCCCGGGAAGGCTGCCACCGAAGTCGTACTCAAGCTTGGCGTGCGCCAGCATGATCACGCCGAGGCCGATCCGGGCGACGAGCAGCACCACGTCGCGGGCGGTCCGGACGAGCGCGGTGTCCCGGGGGTGCGTGATCCGGTCGATGGTGGTCATGGTCGCGTTCCTCTCCTGCGCCGGTGGGCCGGTCGGGACGTCCCACCGGTATGACTCCGTCGGGAACGCGGAGTCGTCGGTGCCGGCCGGCCGACCTCAGAGGCCCAGGCCGGCCGCGATCCGGGACTCGGGGACGTGCACGACGGCGTCGAAGGCGTCGGCCACCGGCGCGGGGAGGTAGGCGGTGTCCAGGCGGATGCGGTCCGGGCCGGTGCCGTCGCCGCGCGCGGGACGCAGGTCGGCGAGGACGAGACCGGCCCCGGCCAGGGCCGCCTCGACGCTGCCCGGCTCCGGGGGCTCCAGTGCCGCGTCCTCGACCCGGAAGCCGTACGGGCCCACGTCGGCGGCGGGGTACAGCGCCGCGGTCCGGCCGCCGCCGCTGGTCAGCGCGACGGCGGCGTAGTCGGCGCCCAGCGCCCGGTCCAGGTGCAGCCCCATGGGCAGCACCTGCACCTCCCCGGCGTAGACGACCGGCGTGCGCTGGATGTGGGCGTTGTGGGCCAGGAGGACCAGGCGGGCGCCGGGGTCGAGCCGGTCGAGCCACCAGCGGACGGTCGCGGCCATGTACCGCTCGCGCGAGGTCGCGGCCGCGGGCAGGGCGGTGCCGGTGGTCGCCGCAGCGATGGCGCGGAGCTGGTGGTCGGCGACCCGAGCCCCCTCGAGCCGCCACCGGGCGGTGTCGAAGGCCGCCTGGCCGGCGGCGTCGAGGTAGGTGGGTGCCAGGGCGTCGAAGCGGTCGGCCAGCCGGCTCAGGGAGGCGGTCAGCGCGTCGGCCCGGGGCGGGTCCAGGGCCAGGTAACCGGGTGCCGCCTGCGCCTGGGTCGGACCGGCGATGCCGGTCGCGATGCCGACGGCGGCGTCCAGCAGCTGCCGGGCGGCGGGGTCCACCGTGTCCAGGTAGCCGGCGAGCGGGGACAGCGAGGGCAGCAGGGAGCCGGCCGCGCTGGGGACGTCGATGCCGGCGAAGCGGACCGGCGGGGTGCTCGCCGAGTTGCGCGCGCGCAGCCACCGGAACATGTCCCGCACCTCGGCCGGCCGGGCCAGGCCCGAGGGGATGCAGTCCTCGGCGAGCCGGTGCAGCTCGTCGTCCGGACGGTCGCCCTGCAGCCACTCGTCCAGGGCGTGCCCCTCGCTGAACCCGGACTCGTAGGACAGCACGGTGAACCCGCACCGTTCCACCAGGAACCGCAGGATGCGGTGGCGCAGCCGGGCGAACTCGCTGATGAAGTGCGCGTTCTCGCCGAGGGCGACCACCCGCGCCGAGCCGATGACCCCGCGCAGCGGCTCGAGGTCGTCGAGCGGGGAGTCCGGATCGAGCCCGGTGAGCTCGTGGACGCGGAACGTCATGGACCCGGCGCCAGGGAACCGCTGTCGGGAGCGCAGGCTCCTTCCGTGACCGGCTCGGCCCGGAGCCGGATCGGACGTCCCGCCACCTCAACTCCGTCGGGGCCGGCCGGCGTCGTCCGCCCCGGGCGACGGCCGGACGTCGACCGGGGTGGGAACCGACGGGGTCCGCGCGGCGGGACCGGCTGCCGGGTCGACACGCCAGGCGACGCGCCGGGCGTTCAGGCAGTCGTCCGGCATCCGGGCGCTGCGACGAATCCGCTCCGAGATGAGGCGTGCGACGGTGGATCGGCGCCAGCGCCGTCCGGTGGGAGTGCGGAAGCCCTCGGCGTTCAGGGCGGCCGTGATCGTGGCGATGTCCGCTCCGTTCCGGTGCAGCTGGAGCAGTCGTTGCAGACCGTCCGCGATGCCGGCGTCGCGGACGACGGTCCCCGTCGCCCCGGCCCGCGGGCCTTTCTTCCCGCCGCCAGTGGCGAGCGGACTGCTCCACTCGCGTCCGCTCAGCAGCGCCGTCATGGGTCGGGCCGGACCCCAGAGCCAGCCCTGCGCGGTGACGCAGCCCAGCTGCTGGAGGAGCGCGACGTGCTCCTCGGTCTCCACACCCTCGGCGATGACGGCGACCCCCACGGTCCGGGCGAGGTCGACAACCCACCCGACGATGGCCAGGGCATCTTGCTGCTCGGTGATGTCGGCGACGAAGCTGCGGTCGAGCTTCAGGGTGGAGATGGGGAGGTCCCGGAGGTAGGCCAACGAGCTGTACCCCGTGCCGAAGTCGTCCATCGCCACCCGGAAACCGTGCTCGCGGAGCTGCCGGAGCAGCGCCACGGCGAGATCGGTGTTCCGCATGATCGCCGTCTCGGTGATCTCGACGACCAGTTGCGTGGCCGGCAGGCCGAAGTCCTCGGTACAGCTGACCAGGTGGTCCAGCACCGAGGCGTCGGACAAGCTGGCGGCCGACAGGTTCACCGCGACGTAGGCGTCCTCCGGCACGACGCCCGCCTGGCGCAGGCGGGCCATGTCCTGGACGGCTCGCTGTACGACCCACCGGTCGAGCTCGGGAGCCAGCCCGCTGAACTCCGCGACGGTGACGAAGTTGCTGGGCGGCACCGGACCGCGTTCCGGGTGGGTCCAGCGGGCCAGGGCCTCCATGCCGACGACCGCCCCCGACCGCAGGTCAACGATCGGCTGGTACTCGAGACGGAGCGCCGCGTCCGCCAGCGCTGCCCGGAGGTCGATCGCCAGCGCATACCGGTGCGCCACGTCCTCGCCCAGCGTCTGGTCGAAGAGGTGGACCCGGCCGCGGCCGGCGTTCTTGCCGGCGTGCACCGCGGTGTCAGCCCGACGGAGCAGGTCGTAGGCGGGGACCACCGGCTCAGCGGGCGCGACGGCGACGCCGATGGAGGCCGTCACCTGCACCGCGGTGTCGCCGAGGAGAAAGGGCTCGGACACCGTGTCCAGCAGGTGGCGGGCCAGCGCGCGCGCCTGGTGCTCGTCGGTGTCCTCGCAGATCACCGCGAACTCGTCGTCCCCGCACCGGGCGACGGTCTGGCGGTGGGACACGGCCGCTCGGAGTCGCGCGCCGACCCCGGCCAGGAGCCGGTCGCCGACGTCGTGCCCGCGGGAGGCGTTGACCATCCGGAAGTGGTCCAGGTCGACCACCAGGAGGGCGGTCGGGTGCTCGGCTCGGGCCAGGGCGCACGTCAGCCGGGCGAGGAGCTGCCTGCGGTCCGGTTGCTGCCCCGGTACGTCCGGGTGCGGTCGCTCCTCGCCCAGCCGGCCGTCGACGCGGAGGAACACGAGCTGCGTGGAGTCCTCGCCCGGGCCGGCGAGCACCGACCAGGACGTGGGCAGCTCGACGTCGGAGCCGTCGGCGTGCCGCAGCAGCCGGAGGGGGACCGTTCCGGAGGTGGCCCCGTTCCGGGCCGCCCCCAGGACCTGCTGCAGCCGGTCCTGGGAGGAGGGGTGCAGCAGTTCGTGCGCCGGGATGCCGGACACCTCGCGGAGGGGCCGGCCCGAGAGCCGGGCGATCGCTGCCCCGGCGCTCGTCACCGTGCCGGACAGCGAGCACGAGAAGAGGGCCGCCGCAGTGGTGGGCAGGTCGCCGATCGGAACCGGCGCATCCGCTCCGTACTGACCCCTGGCCACGTAGCTGCTCCTGTACTGCGGCGACCCGGTACGCAGCTGCGCACCGGCCGCCCACCAGCCTGTTCGAGGCGGCGGCGTCCCGACCAGATGCACCCGTGCCAACCGTCTGGTGCGCTTGCACTAGGGACTCGCGTCCGCCCAGGCGCTGGGCCCCAGGTCGCCGGCGTCAGACGGCGTCGACGAGGCCCTCCCGGACGGCGATCGACAGGACCTCGAGCTTGGAGTGCGCACCGAGCTTGGCCGACATGTTCGCCACGTGGTTCCGGACGGTGTGCACGCTGATGGTCAGCTGCCCGGCGATGTCGGCGTTGGACAGCCCCTTCGCCAGCAGGTCGAGGATCTCGCGCTCCCGCTCGGTCAGTTCGGTCGCGCCGCCGCCCTGCCGCTGCAGACGCGGCAGGAGCCGGGTGAGCAGCTTGGCGCTGACCACGGATTCCCCCTGCGCGGCGGCCCGCACGCCGTCGATCACGTCGTCCAGCCGCTGGGTCTTGGCGATGAACCCGGCCGCGCCGGACTCCATGGCGGCGACGAGGAGTCGATCGGATGTCGTGGCGGTGAGCACCACGATCTTCGCCGAGGGACGGATGCGGTGCAGGTCCGCGATCGCGCCCACCCCGTCGCCGTCGGGCAGGCGGTGGTCCAGGAGGACGACGTCCGGAGCCGTCGACGCCAGGAGGTCCCGTGCCCCGGAGATCGACGCTCCCTGCCCGACGACGAGCAGGTCGGACTCCGACTGCAGGGCCTGCGCCAGGCTGGCCGCGAACATCTGGTGGTCGTCCACGATCAGGACCCGGACCATGACGGCTGCGGGCCCGCTCGGTGTGCAGGACCCGATCACGGTCCGAGTCTGACACGCACCGCACGGGCGGCGTCTGGTGCACGTGCACTAGACGTTCGGTGCGCGTGTATCACGACAACTCCGGCTGCCGTGGGCAAGCGTGTCGTCGTGGCGTCCCCAGTACGCGGTGAGACCACCGTCGTCATCGCGGATGACGACCACCGCGTCGGGACCGCCCTGGCCGCGCTGCTGGACCAGGAGCAGGACTTCCGTGTCGTCGGAACGGCGGCCAACGGCGACGACGCGGTGGCGGCCGCTCGGGAGCTCCGGGCGGCACTCGTCCTGACCGACGTGCGGATGCCGGGAGGCGGGCCGGGCCTGGTCCGGCGACTGGTCGCGCTGCCGCATCGGCCGGTCGTCGTCGGGGTGTCAGCGCAGGCGGACCCCGCGACGTGGACGGGCGTGCTGGCTGCTGGTGGATCTGCCTACCTGCTCAAGGGGACCGTCGCCGGCGACCTCCCCGTGCTGCTGCGCTCGTGCCTGCAGGGCCATCTCGTCGTAGGCGTACCCGGCGCGCCCGACCTCGTCCGCCGTCTGCTCTCCTGCTGACGGGAAGGCCGTCCGCGGCACGCCGGCGGCTCCCGCGCCGGACACGGGGAGGAAGAAGGACACGGCGGTGCCGGCACCGTCCGGACCGGGCTCGGACCGCCACCAGCCGCCCGACGCCAGTGCACGGTCGCGCATCGCGACCACCCCGGAGTGGCGACGCCCCGGACGCGCGGATGCCGTGGAGCCGACCCCCCTGCCGTCGTCCAGGACGTGCACCTCCACGCCTCCCCCCGTCGCGTCGACGGTGACGGTCACGCGGCGCGCCTCGGCGTGCTTGCGGGCATTGACCATGGCCTCGCGGGCGATCCGGTACGCGGACACCCGCACCTGCTGGGGGAGAGGGGCCTGCCGACGGTCCTGGACCGACCATGCGACGTCGCTGTCGTCGAAGACCTGGGCTGCCGCGTCACGCAGCCCGTCGGTCAGGGAGGCGTCGAGGACGGGCGTCTCCAACTCGAAGAGCAGGGAGCGGAGCCGGACGCTCGCGCCGTGGACGGTGTCCATCACGGTCTCGACCCCGGCGGCCTCCTCGGGTGCACGCCGGCGCAACCGATTCCGGAGGGCGCCCAGGCGCAGGTCCACGGCCGCCAGCGCCTGGATCGAGTCGTCGTGGACGTCGGCGGCGATACGGGCGCGCTCGTCGTCCTGGATCTCGACCAGGCGTTCGCTCAGTGCGCGCTCGCGGGCCTGGGTGAGCACGCAGAGCTCCTGGAACGTCAGGGCGGTGCGGCCGACCATGAGCACCCCGGCACTCAGCGCCATGACCGCGGCGAGGGCGCTGATGTCCGCCCTGGCCCCGTGGAACAACAGCGCCAGGACGCCCAGCCCGCAGACGCCGGGCAGGGCCAGGACGCTGGCCCCCTCGAGATCCACGCGCCGCGCTTCCGTCCGGCGCAGGGAGGCGAGCGCCGCGCCGGCCAGCAGCAGGCGCGCGATGAGCCACCCGAGGTCGACAGGCTGGCCGCCGGCGTAGGCGTCCTCGGCCACCAGGCCCGCGTAGACGGCATCGGTCACGAAGAAGGTCACGAACGACGCGCACAGCAGCCACCAGGACCAGCCGGCGCCCACACCGAGCATCGCGAGCGCTGCGACGGCCAGGGCCAGGAGCAGCAGGTCGGCGATCGGGTAGGCCGCGGTCAGCGTCGCGACGCCGTCGTCGCCGAGCGGGACCTGCGCTCCGTCGACGTAGGTCTCGGCCAGCGCCGCGGCGGTCAGGCCCGCGATCAGCCCGTCGAGCGAGAGGCTGGACGGCATCCTGTGCGCTCGGGCGCGCAACCTGAGCACCAGCCCGATCGCGAGCAGTGCGTAGAACAGCACCCAGCCCGCGTCAGCCCACGAGGGGCTCGGGATCGGGTCGAGGTGCCGGTAGTACGCGAAGTACGCGGTGCTCGCACCGAAGGCCGTGACGAGCCCCGCGGTCATGAACAGCCAGGCCGGCCGGTCCGTGCGGTCGAGCGCGCAGCGGAGCGCGAGCACGAGGACGACCAGGCCGTCGACGGTCATGTTGAGCCACCAGTCGATGCCCGCCTGGTAGCCCGGCGTAGGACGGACCCCCGGCACGAGGGTGATCGCGTAGACCGTCCCGAGCACCAGCGTGACCCACGTGGTCGCCCGCATCAGCGAGGTGGTCGAGTGCGGCACGTCGCCTCCGCATGTCGCCGCTGGCCGGGCTACAGGCAGGACCTGGGCGACTTCCGCCGCGCTGCCGCCGGGCTGGTGCACCAGGCTCTCACACGCCGTGGCTGTGCACCGGGACCATCACGGACGAGAAGAAGGGCGAGTAGGCGAGGTCGGCCGGCAACCAGGACCATCCCCGCTGCTGACCGTGACCGTCACGGCATCGTCTCGAGATGAGCCTGCTGCGCCTTCCTCGGAAGTCCTCGCCCGAACGTGCCGGTGCGGGGACAGGACGTCGCTCCGGGCCCCGTCAGAGCGTCAGCCCCCGGGTGACCCACAGCTCCGGCACCACGAGCAGCCGCTCGCGCGGCGGGGTGGCGCCCGGAACGGACAGGGAATCGCTGCGGTCACCGACGTGCAGTGCGACCGCCTCCGCGCGCTGCTCCAGGAGGAGGCGCACCTCCGTCCCCTCCGGAGGCGTCCCCTCGAGGGTGAAGCCGAAGTCCCAGCGTCCCCACGGTCCGTTCGTCGGCAGCCGTTGCCCGGCGACGCTGACCTCGTGCACGGCGGCTGTGCCGGTGTCCACCCACAGGCCCACGGCAGGCGCGCCGCGGGGCGAGGAGAGCCGCAGCACGAGCTCGCGCCGGCCATCCCGGCCCGGGCCGTCGGAGATGACGGTGACCTCCGGCGGGGGCAGGTCGATCACCGGCGCGGGCCCCCGCGCCAGGACCTCGCTGTCCGCGTGGGGGAGGTCGTCGGCCGGCGCCGGGGGCTCCGTGAGCAGCGAGGCGCTCCACGCGCTGGGCGGGCGCCGCCAGGAGGTCCACAGTGCCTGGCCGATGTCGGCGTCGAGGCTGTAGGAGACCTGCTCCTGCCGCGGGGGCGTCGCGCCCTCGCGGTTGGTGACCAGGCCCGCGCCGGTGAGGACCACGGCGAGGGCGAGCGCGACCACCGGCACCGCGGCCGCGCGTCCGGCGCCCCGGCGCCCGGTCGCGGTCGGCGCCGGCCAGGCGAGATCGACCACGGGGAGCACCAGCAGCACGAGCAGCCCGACGAGCACCGCGCTGGACGGTCCGCCCAGCGACAGGCCGATGTCGAAGCCGAGCCAGGCGCCCGGTCCCAGCAGCAGGGTGACGGCCGCTGACGCGCAGAGCACGACCGCCACGCGCGCGCCCGCCCACCGCCGCGGCAGCAGGTCGGCGGTGACGGCACCGGCAACGGCGCAGAGGACCGGCAGCACCAGCACCCCGGAGACGCCGGGGAGCGTGAGGCCGACGACGGTCCCGGCGAGCGCGAGGACGGCGATGGCCCCGACGGCCAGGGCGTCGACTCCCAGGCGCCGGCGCGCCAGCCCGACGACGGCCAGCACCGCGCCGGCCGCGGCCAGCAGCACCGCCACCTGGTACGGCACCGGGTGGTAGGGCTCCCCGACCACCGCCGAGGCCTGCCCGGGATCGACCGCGAGCGCCGCCTGCCACACGCCCCACCCGGCGAGGCCGGCCGCGGCGAGCGCCAGCACGGCCACCACGCCACCCAGGGCGGTGCGCGGGAGGGGCAGTGCCCGCCGTCGGCGGCGCAGCGCGACGAGCGCGGCGGCGAGGACGAGGGGAGCGAGGGCGAGCGGCACCTCGAGGTCCTGGGGGTAGCGGAGCAGCCCCCACGGCAGGGTGGTCACGATCTGCTCGTCGCCGTCGGTGACCGCGGTCAGGTCCGCGGCGGCGAACTGGCCGGTCACCGCCAGGCTGTCCTCGCCCATCTGCTGCAGCGACGCCGCGCTCAGGTGCTCGAGGTCGTCGACGGGGGAGTGGTAGTGCGCCCCTCCGGCGGCGATCGCGGTGTCCAGCACGTGCATCCCCGCCGCGGCGAAGTGCGTGAAGTCCGAGCCGTTGGGCAGCGCCTCGAAGACCGCCTCGGAGAGGGACTCCGCCTGCGCCCCGGGCGCCCGCGCCAGGGCCTCGAGCAGCGGACCGTTGGGGGAGGTCGTCCGGAAGGTCATCGGAGCGCCGCGCGCTCCGCGGGCCTCGTGGTTGAGCACCACGGTGGGCCCGAGGGCGGAGGAGCGGTCCCGGGCGAAGGCCTCGGCCCCCAGCAGGCCGGCCTCCTCTGCGTCGGTGAACAGCAGCACGACGTCGTTGCGCGGCGCGTCAGCAGCGGTCAGGGCCCGGGCCACCTCCAGCAGGACGCCCATCCCCAGGCCGTCGTCGCCGGCGCCCGGTGACCCGGCCACGGTGTCGTAGTGGGCGGCGAGCAGCACCGTGCCGGTGTGGTCCGTGCCCGGCAGGGTCGCCACGACGTTCCGCACGACCGCCACCGGTACCGTCCCGGCCTCGCCGAAGTCGGTGACACCGACGCCCTCGTGCACCTCGGTGCGCCAGCCCAGATCGCCGAGGACGGCGAGGAGGTGCCCGCGCACGCGGGCGTGCTCGGCGGACCCCACCGGTCGCGGCGCGGTGGCCACCTCCCCGAGCTGATCCAGGGCGCGGGCGGCGCTGAACTCCCCGGGGGGCGCGCCGGCCTCGCGCGGGGCCGCGGGCAAGAGGGCCAGCACCGAGACGACGGCGACGAGCAGCAGGACGGCGAGCCCTGCGACGCCGACCCACGTCCGGGTGGCTGGGGAGGGCTCGCCGAGGATCTCGGGAGCAGGGTCGTCGCTGATGATCATCGCAGCCTAGGAGCACGGCCCCCCGCCATGGTCCAGGTGCGTCGCGGGTTCCGTCCGTCGAGGGGACGGTGCCGGCGGCCTGCGGCACCGGGGACGGGGAGCCCGGCCGGCGCCGACCGGTGCTCACCCGCTCCGCGCGGTCTCGGCGACGAGGTCGACGGCGAGGTCCAGCGCCCTGGCCAGGCGCTCGCTCGTCGTGCCAAGGTCGCCGAGGATGCCGGAGGCCCGGTCGGCGAAGCCCGGTGGCGCGCCGTCGAGCAGGGCCGCCGCGACGGCCCCCTTCTCGTTGATCAGCCACCGTCCCGCCCGGGCGTGCAGGGCGTGGCAGCACAGTCCGATGGCCCGGAACAGGCAGCCGGCGACGTAGGCGGTGTCCTGCCGGGGGAGCGCCTTGCGGGCGATGTCGACGGTGAACGACGCCTCCCAGAGGGTCCGGGTCGTCACCGTCTCCCGCAGCGCGGGTGGGAAGCGGCCGGCGGCCTCGTGCAGCTCGCCGAGCTCGCCGGAGGGGTCGGCCAGCACCCGGCCCCGCGCGATCTCGCCGGCGTAGGCGAAGTCCGGCCAGCCCAGCGGGTGTCCCACCTGGGCGTGGAATGCGAAGCGCCCCGCCTGGGCGTCCCGCCAGCAGCTGCCCACGCGGTCGACGTCCCGGTACATCCAGTCGACCGCCGTGCCCTCGACGTGCAGCCAGGCGCCGCCGTCCACCCACGGTCCCCACGCACCCGGGCCGGCGACGTCGAGCGGGTGCCGGTAGTAGCGGCCCAGGTCCACGTCGGACGTCGCCGTGTGGGTGCCGCGGGCCCGGCTGCCGCCGAGGACCACGCCGACCACCCCGCCGACGGCGGTCAGCCGGTGGGCGAGGTCGGCGAGCTGCTGCTCTCCGATCACCCCCGCAGGATGCAGCTCGCGGAGCTACCGGGCGTCCAGCAGGACGCCGGAGAGGAACTCGCCGAGCTCGTCGTGCGCGTCGAGCGGCAGCACGTGCGCGACGTGCTGGTCCGGGCGGACGACGACCAGGCATCCCTGGTCCCGGTCGATGCCGCGCAGGTCGAAGAGGTCGCCCGACCGCGGGTCCGGGCAGAACGCCTTCTCGAAGTCCACCAGGCCCAACCGGCCCTTCCTGGGCAGCAGCACCGACGGCAGCGCGTCGACGGCCAGCTCACGGTGCTCCTGCTGGAAGACCGCCCGGACGTCGATCACCGCGTCGGGCGCGGCGCCGGCGGGGGTGGACCGCGCCAGCGGGGACTTCTCCCAGGCCAGGAAGTCGCACAGCTCCCGGGCCCGGGAGTCCGGGCCGGCGGGGTCGGCCCGGTCGGCGAAGACGTACAGCCGCCACGCCCCGTCGGCCCGGGCGACGTGGCCGAGCTGCATCGGCTTGGCGTCGGCCAGCCGGATCACCGGCGCCGAGTGGAAGCGCATCCCGACCGGGAACCCCTCCGCGAGGTGCTGGTGCGTCGCCGGGCCGGTGATCATCGACGGGGTGTACCGGGTCGCGACGCCGGCGGTGAAGCGACCCTGCTGGATGAAGTAGCGCTGGAACTCCTCGGGGTCGACGCCGGGCGCGTCGTCGTCGTCCGATTCCCGGGGCGGTGCGCTGAACATCCGGGCGAACTCGCGGTCGAAGTCGATCAGCTCCTGGGCGACCACCTGCCGCTCGGCGGAGTAGGTGTCCAGCAGCTGCGTCCGGGCCGTCCCGCCCAGGACCGTGGCCAGCTTCCAGCCGAGGTTCCAGGCGTCGGCCATCGACACGTTCATCCCCTGGCCGGCCTTGGCGCTGTGCGTGTGGCAGGCGTCGCCGGCGATGAAGACGCGGGGGTGGCGGGTGCCGGTCTCCTCGGCGGGGACGTCGTCGAACTTGTCGGTCAGCCGCTGGCCGATCTCGTAGACCGACCACCAGCCGACGTCCTTCACGTCGATCGAGTACGGGTGCAGCACCCGGTTGGCGACCGCGGTCAACTTCTCCGGGGTGACGCTCCGGTTGTCGAGCATGTCCTTGTCGTTCACCGCGTCCAGCTCGATGTAGAGCCGGACCAGGTGGCCGCCCTCGCGCGGGATGATGAGGAGGTTGCCCTGGTTCGCCGAGTGGATCGCGCACTTGAGCCGGATGTCGGGGAAGTCGGTGGTGGCCAGCACGTCCATCACGCCCCAGGACTGGTTCATCGCGTCCCCGGTCAGCTCCCGCCCGATGGCGGTGCGGGTGCTGCTGCGGGAGCCGTCGCAGCCGATGACGTACCTCGCCCGGACGGTGGACGTGGCCCCGGTGGGCTGGAAGCCGGCCAGGTGCTCCAGGGTGACCGTCACCGGGTGGTCGGCCGCGCCGCTGGGGTCCACCCGGACGTCGGTGACGTGCAGGCCGTAGTGCGGTCGCAGCCGGCTGGGGGACCGCTCCATCGAGTCGCGGAGGTAGGCGAGCATCCGCGCCTGGTTGACGATGACGTGCGGGAACTCCGACAGGCCCTCCTCGGTGTCCTCGACCCGGCCGGTCCGCACGATCCTGCCGCGGTCGGCCGGGTCGGGGCGCCAGAAGGCGACCTCGTTGACCCAGTACGCCTCGGCGAGCAGCTGGTCGGCCAGCCCGAAGGTCTCGAACACCTCCACGGTCCGGCAGGCGACGCCGTCGGCCTGGCCGATCTCCAGCGGGCCGTCCCGGCGGTCGACGATCGCGGTCCGGATCTCCGGGAACTGGGCCAGCTGGGCGGCGAGCAGCAGCCCCGCCGGGCCGCAGCCCACGATGAGGACGTCGACCTCCTCGGGCAGGCCCGCCGGCCGGTCCGCCACCGACGGGTGCGCCGGCGCGATGGTCGGGTCACCGGTCTGGTAGCCGTCGAGGTGGAACTGCATCGGGGAAGGCCTCTCTCGTCGTCGAGCGTGCACCTTCGACGGTGACTGCTTTCTGCTCGACGGGATAGGCTTTTCTGCTGTGAAGAACAAGCCGCCCTACGCGATCGCCTCGGTCGATGCCGCCCTGCTGCTGGCCACCCTGCTGCAGCAGGAGGGACCGCTGCGGGTCACCGACGCGGCCGACCGGCTGGGCGTCTCCGGGTCCACGGCGCACCGCCTGCTGGGGATGCTGGTCTACCGGGACTTCGCCGAGCAGCTGCCGGACCGGCGGTACGGGCCGGGGAGGCTGATGCAGGGCCCCGGGGTGCCCCGCGCGACCGTCGCCCGGCTGCGGGAGATCGCGCTCCCGCACCTGCACGGCCTGGTCGACCGGCTGGGGGAGACGGTGAACCTCATGGTGCTGGCCGGGACCGACGTCCGGTTCGTCGCCACCGTCGAGTGCGGGCACGTGCTGCGGGTCGGCGACCGCACCGGGCGCACGCTGCCGGCCCGGCTCAGCTCCGGCGGCAAGGCGCTGCTGGCCGCGTTGCCCGCCGACGAGCTGACGGCCGCCGTCGGCACCGTCGACGACGCGGAGGCCGCCCGCCTGCAGCGCGAGCTGCGCACCGTGCGCCGCCGGGGATTCGCGGTGAACGACCAGGCCACCGAGGCCGGCCTGACCGCCGTCGGCGTCGCCGTCCCCCCGGGCGCGGGCGTGCCCCCGGCCGCCCTCTCGGTCGCGATGCCGAGCGTCCGGTTCTCCCGCGACGCCCTGCCGGGGTGGGGCGCGGCGCTGACCGCGGCCGCCGCCGCCATCGCCGAGGACACCGCCGCCTGCTGAAGGACCTCCTCAGCCCAGCCCGAGGGCGCGCACGGCGTTGTCCTTCATGATCAGCGGTCGCACCTCGTCCCTGATGTCCAGCTGGGCGAAGTCCTCGAGCCAGCGCTCGGGCGACAGCAGCGGGAAGTCCGAGCCGAACAGCACCTGGCTCCGCAGCTGCCTGTTGGCCGCGCGGACGAGCTGCGGCGGGAAGTACTTCGGCGACCAGCCGGACAGGTCGATGTACACGTTGGCCTTGTGCTGGGCGACGGCGATCGCGGCGTCCTGCCAGGGCACCGAGGGGTGGGCCATGATGATCGTCAGCCCCGGGAAGTCGGCGGCGACGTCGTCGAGCAGCATGGGGTCGGAGTACCGCAGCTTGATCCCGCGGCCGCCCGGCAGCCCCGAGCCGATGCCGGTCTGGCCGGTGTGGAACAGCGCCGGCACACCGAGGCTCTCCAGCTCCGCCCACAGCGGGTAGTGCCGCCGGTCGTTGGGCTCGAACGCCTGCAGCGACGGGTGGAACTTGAACCCGCGCACACCGTGCGACTCGACCAGCCGCCGGGCGGACCGGATGCCGGCCGCCCCGCGGGCCGGGTCGATCGACGCGAACGGGATCAGCACGTCCGGGTGCCGCGCCGCGGCGTCGGCGATCTCCTCGTTGGACAGCGTCGGGTGCCCGGTGGCCAGCTCGGTGTCGACGGTGAAGACGACGGCGGCCATGTCCAGCCCGCGGTAGTGCTCGGCGATCTCCGGCACCGTCGGGTGGTGCGGCTCGCCCTTGAAGTACTTCGCGGCGGCGACGAGCAGCTCGTCGTCCATGGACAGGTGGCCGTGCAGGTCCTGCTCGACGTGCACGTGCACGTCGATGGCGGCGATCGAGGTCAGGTCGATCCCGGGCGCATCGGTCATGGGCGACCGGTCTCCTCGCGGACGTAGGTGAGCGCGTTCTTGTACTCGCCGACCGGGATGGACCCGCGGTCGAGCAGCTCGACGGCGACCCGGACCCGCAGCCGCTCGCGGATCGACTCCTCGATCCGCTGCCGCAGTGCCCCCGCGTCGGACGGCGGCCGGGCCAGCTCTACCTCGAGGGGCAGCGGGTCGTCGAACCGGACCTGGGTGGCCGACTGCTTGCGGATGCGCATCGGCCCGGCCACGTGGGCGGCGTACTCGTCGAGCACGACCTCCCGGATCGCGCTGGGGAACACGTTCATCGCCTTGTAGATCAGCATGTCGTCGGTGCGGCCCACGCAGCGGATCCGCGGCGAGGTGCGGCCGCACGGGCAGCGCCTGGACTGCACGCGCAGGTGGTCCCGCGACCGGAACCGCACGACGGGCGTGGCCTGCCGGGTGAAGGGCGTGTAGACCGCCTCGCCGTGGGCGTCGTCCTCCCACGGCACGCTGGAGCCGTCGGCCGGGTCGATGAGCTCGACGAAGACGTGCCGCCCGCCGGTGAAGTGCATGCCACCGCCCTCGGGGCACTCGGCCCAGAGCCCCGGCATGACGTCGCCGAGCCCCATGATCTCGCTGATCCGGGCGGCTCCCCACTCCCGGGCCAGCTGGTCGCGGATGGTCGCCTCGCCGAGGCCCGGCTCGCCGCCGGCGATGATCGTGCGCATCGCCGTCCCCGCCGCGGGCCGGCCGAGCGCCTCGCCGAACCGCGCGGCGGCGAAGGTGGCGTAGGACGCGGTACCGATGAACGTGTCCACCCCGAGCCGGTCGAGGATCGTCGCCGTCCGCGCCGGGGTCTGGCCGCCCACCCACACCAGGGTGGCCCCGATGTGCCGGACCGCGTCGGCGTAGGGCAGCCCGCCCGCCACCAGCGGCATGCCGGTGGTCAACGCCACCCGGCTGGTGGGCCGGACGCCGGCGGTGAAGAACATCGTGGCGATGCTGTGCAGCCAGGCCTGCCGGTCGGGCTCGGTGAGACCGAAGAACACCGGCGTCCCGGTCGTGCCGGAGGACGCGAGCACCTGGACGACGTCGGCCATCGGGACGGCCTGCAGCGCGCCCAGCGGCTGCTCCGGGCCGGCGTCGGCCTGCGCGGCCCGCAGGTCGTCCTTGGTGGTGAACGGCACCGCGGACCAGGCCCCGGGCGAGCCGGCCTGGCCGATGTCGAGGCCGGCCAGCCGCTCCTGGAACAACGGCACGGTCTCCGCCAGCCGGCTCAGCTGGCCCGGCAACCGGTCCCGCTGCCAGGTGAGCAGCTCGGGCCAGGGGCGGGTCTCGATCTCGGGGTCGAAGCACTGGTCAGCCACGGGAGTGCCCGCTCTTCGTCGGAGCCGTGTGGTGGGTGTCCGCGCCGCTGACGCTGGCCGCCACCATCGACAGCAGGCCGGCGGAGGGGTCGAAGGCGGGCTTCCGCGCCTTCGCCGACCAGATGGTCTCCGGGCGGCACTGCAGCAGGACGACGTCGGCGCCCGCGGGGAGGTCCTCGTCCACGGCGAACTCGATGTCCTGGGGGCACCGCTGCAGCCGCTCCAGCGACTTGCCCAGCCGCGCCAGCGCCAGCACCTGCTCGTCGGACAGGCACAGCTGCGACCAGCGGTCCTCCGGGACGCTGACCGGTGCGTCGCCGCGGCGGTACTCGATCCGCTTGTCGCCGGGCACGCGCTCGCACACGGTCAGGCGGACCTTGTCCACGGTGTAGCGGTCGGGGGTCACCTCGCCGCCGACCACGGACAGTCCCAGCCCCCAGCTGGCCTCCAGCACGATCCGCGACCGGTCGCCGGTCACCGGGCTGAGGGTGAACATCACCCCGGCCGCCCGGGCGCGGACCGTCTTCTGGACCACGACGGCCATCTCGATGTCCAGCGGCGAGATGCCCTTGTCCAGGGCGTAGGCCAACGCCCGGCCGGTGAACACGCTGTCCCAGCAGCGGCGCACGTGCGCCAGCACCTCGGCGGCGCCGCTGACGTCGACGTAGGTCTCGAACTCGCCGGCGAAGCTGGCCCCCGCGGAGTCCTCCGCTGTCGCGCTGGACCGGACCGCGACGCTCAGGTCGGGGACGCCGACCTGGGCGCACAGCGCCTCGTACCCGCCGGTCACCTCGGCTGCGACGTCGGCGGGCACCTGCGCCGAGGTCAGGGCCTCGGCGATGGTGCGCTCGGCGGCCGCCACCGACCCGGGGGAGCCGGACGAGGCGCCGGCGAGCGCCGTCTCGATCGCCGCCCGCAGCCCGGACTCCTGGAGGTAGGTGCGGTAGGCGGCCGTGCAGACCGCGAAGCCGGGGGCCACCGGCAGCCCGGCGGTGGTCATCTCGGCGAGGCCGAGGGCCTTGCCGCCGACCGCGCCGACGTCCTGGCAGAGCTGCTCGTCGAACAGGGTCGTGTACATCAGGCCACCTCGGTCCCGAGGAGGGTCACGACGCCGGAGTCGCCGTCGACCCGGACGCGCTGACCGGTCTGCAGGGACGTCGTCGCGTACCCGGTGCCGACCACGGCGGGCAGGCCGTACTCCCGGCACACGATCGCGGCGTGGCTCATCATCCCGCCGATGTCGGTGACCACCCCGGCGGCGACCGAGAAGGCCGACGCCCAGGACGGCGCGGTGATCGCGCAGACGAGGACCTCGCCGGGCTGCAGGTCGGCGAGGTCCTTCTCCGAACGCAGCACCCGCACCGGCCCCTCGATGACGCCGGGGGAGCCGGGGATGCCGCTGATCGCGTCGGCCGACGTGGTGCCCCGGCCCAGCCAGGCCTGGATGCGCTCGGTGGTGACCCCGTAGTTCATGATCGCGAACGGGTCGGTGACCTGGTCCGGAGCGGGACCGTAGGCCGGCGCGGCCGGCTCGGTGGCCAGCGCGGCCAGGATCCCGCGGCGCTTCCGGATCTCCGCCGCCCAGCGGCGCTTCCCCCGGGCGGGCACGCCGATGGCCCAGGACTCGACGACGTCGAACAGCACCTGGTCCAGCTCGAAGCGGTTGAGGTGGAACAGGTCGTCGCGCTGCTCGGTGAAGCCCGCCGCGAGCAGGAAGTCGGCCAGCTCCCAGGCCTTCTGCCAGAACACCGAGTGGGTCCAGTGCTCGACGTAGATGTTGTGCTCCTCGATGTAGGGGAACACCTTGCGGGCCAGGGCCAGCAGGTCGTCGAACTGCGCGGCCTCCTCCTCGGTCAGCAGGCTGCGGTAGTCCTCGACGATCTCGTCGCGCTCGGCGCGCAGCCGCTCCACCGGGCGGGAGATGTCCTCACCGGCGCGCAGCTTGGTGGCGTAGCGGGCGATGCCCGACAGCGGGATGTCCGGGTCGGACACCCAGGTGGCCTGGTCGTGGGTGAAGCCGTACTCGGCGAAGTAGTTGAACCACGGGTCCTTCGCGGCGTCGTAGGCCTTGAGCCAGGTCTGCCCGCTCTCGGAGCCCTCGAGGGTGGCGAACACCGCCGCTGCGGCGTCGCCGCGGGTCAGCACGTCGTCGACCTGCAGGTCGATGGACAGCTGGGCGAGCTTGCGCAGCTCGTCGTCGGGCCGGAAGGCCAGCACGTCGACGCCGGCGACCATGCGGGCGATCGACTGCTCGGCGATCTCGGGGAAGGCCTGCTTGCAGAACTGGAAGAAGACGATGTAGCCGCCGTAGCCCAGGTTGAGGAACTCGAAGTGGTACTGCCAGACGAGGAAGAAGTCGTCGATGAGCTGGTGGTAGTTGGCGATGACGTCCCAGGAGGTGGACCGGCCGCGGCCCTCGGTGACGACCTCGATGGGGTCGAGCTCGCCCAGCGGGGGGAACGCGATCCCCTTCATCCGGTCGATGACCGCGGTGACCTTGTCCTTCCAGGCCGCGTACAGCTCGTCCCAGTGCGCGTAGTAGTGGCCCGCGCGCTCCTGGAACAGGGCTGCCCGGCGGCCGATCTCCTCGGGGTCGGTGACCGGGATGGGGGAGATGTAGACGTAGCCGTTCTGCATCCGGACGTCGAGGCCGAGCGAGGCCGGGAGCACGAAGATCCGGGTGCTGTTCTGGCCGGCGCCCAGGTACACGGCCTCCGCGCCGATGCTGTCGAACGGCAGGGCGCCGCGCGACCAGTGCATCGTGTCGGCGAACCAGAGCCGCGCGTCCTCCTCCTCCCGGGTCTCCTCGGAGGGCACCAGGTAGTAGGGGTACATGTCCTGCCAGCCCTCGGCGCCGACCGGCGTGCTGGCCTCGGAGAAGTAGGGGAACCGGGGTCGATCCTGCGTCATTGCGGGACTCCTGCTGCGGGGGTGAGGGAGGGGGTGAGGGCGTCGCGGACGGCGCCCACGTCGGGGAAGACCAGGTCGGGAGCGGGCTGGAGGCCGGCCACGGCCGACTCCGGGACGGCGCCGCTCAGCACGAGCAGGCTGCGCGCCCCCATGGCGCGGGCGAGGTCGAGCTCCGCGGTGGAGTCGCCGACGACCACGAGCCCGGCGCCGTCGTCGGTGCCGAACCGGGCGCGCAGCCGGTGGGCGAGGGCCGCCGACGGTTTGCCGGTGACCACGGGCTCCACCCCGGTCACCCAGGCGACCGCGGCTGCCATCGCGCGGGACACGCAGACGGAGCGGCCGACGCCGCCGTGGAACCACCGGGCGGCCACGGTCGTGTAGAGCGGCGCGCCGGCGTCCACCGCCTGGCAGGCGGCGTCGAGCTCCGCCGCGGTGTACCCGTCGGTCGCGCCGACCACGACGACGTCGGCTCGCGCGCCGTCCCCGTCGGCGGCCACGTCGAGCAGTTCGATGCCGAGCCGGCGCATCGGGTCGGTGATCCCCGCGCCGCCCAGCACCAGCACCCGCGCGCCCGGGTGCTCGGCGTGCACGTGGTCGGCCGCGGCGCTGCCGGCGGTGACGAACTCGTCGTCGGCGACGTCGAACCCGAGCTGCCGCAGGTGCGCGGCGTACTGCCCGGGCGGCTCCCCCGAGGCGTTGGTGCAGAGGAGCACCTCCCGTCCGGCGGCCTTGAGCGCGGCCACCAGCTCCACCGCGCCGGGGTACGCCGTCCCGCCGGCGCCGCCGGCGCGGGAGGTGCGCATCAGGCAGCCGTCGACGTCGAACACCCAGCCGCGGGCCGCGAGGAGCACGTCCGCGGCGCTCATCGGGACGCCGCCCGGTCCACGGAGACCCGGGTCCCGCCGTTGGACACGGCGAAGGACGTCACGTCGGGACGCTCGTCGAGCATGCTCAGCACCCGGCCGACCACGTCCCGCGTGCTCGTCCCGCGCGCGGCGACCATGGCGTCCACCTGCTCGGCCGGCATGACCGCACGCAGCAGCAGCTCCTCGTCGGGCAGGTGCCGGCCGAAGCGGTCGCGCAGCTGGTCGATGGTCACGTCGTCGTCGCCCGGCAGCGGCTGCTGAGCCCGCCGGGTGGACATCGCGCGGTCGAGCAGGTCGGCGTCGACCGGCCCGGGGAGCGGGCCGAAGTCGCCGCGGAGCAGGTCCACCACCTCGTCGGCGACCTGCGCGTACCGCTCGCCGGCCATCACGTTGAGGGTCGCCTGGGTGACGATGTACTGCGCGAACGGCGTGACGACGATCGGCCAGCCGAGGTCCGCCCGGACCCGCACCGCCTCCTCCTTGACCGCGGGCAGCAGCTCAGGACGCCGGAGCTCGCCGAGCTGGCGGGCGAGGGTGGACAGCACGCCCCCGGGGATGTTGTGCCGGTAGTAGTCCTCGTCGTACTCGGCCGGGACGCCGCGCGGCAGGCGCTTGATCCTGGCCTGCCGGTCCAGGTAGGCCGACGCCTCGGCCATCGCGGTCGTGTCGACGTCCACCGTGTGGCCCCGGGCCCGCAGGTTCGCGACCAGCCGCTCGGCGGCCGGGTGGGAGTTGCCGTTGGCGAGCGGCGGGAGCGCGCAGTGCACCGTCGTCATGCCGAGGTCGGCCGCCTCGAGCACCGTCAGCGGCGCCAGCCCCGTGGTGCAGTGGGAGTGGATCTCGTCGAACGGGGTCGTGGTCAGCCGGTCGCGGAGCGCCGGCACCAGCGTGCGGATGCGGTCGGGGGTCAGCAGCCCGGCCGGGTCCTTGAGGTAGACGCTGTCGATGGCCGGGCTGTCGTCGAGCTCGGCGATCCGGTCGGCGAAGTACGCGTCGGTGTGCACCGGGCTGGTCGTGTAGCAGATGCCGCCCACGATCTCCTCGAAGCCCGCCGCCCGCGCCATCGTCGCCATCCGCTTCGCGGCGGCCATGTCGTGCATCGGGTCGATCACCCACAGCCGGGTCACCCCGTTGCGCACCAGCAGCTCGAAGGCCAGCCGGAACACCGACTCGGGGGTCCGGTAGAAGGTGATGAAGCGCTTCCCGGTCGTGAGGAAGCCGAGCCGGGTGTGCGGCATGCGGTCGCGGGCGGCGCGCAGCCGAGCCCACGGGTCCTCCCGGTGGAACCGGACGGCGGTGGCGAGCATGGTGCTGGTCGCCGCCTCCACCGCCCGGTAGCCGACCCGGTCCAGCGACGGGGCGATCCCCTCGACCATCCGGGTGGTGATCCCGGTGGCACCCCAGATGCTCTGGTTGCCGTCGCGCAGCGTGGTGTCGACCAGACGGACGTCGCTCATGCCGCCTCCTCCAGCAGATCGGTGAGCCAGTGGGTGGTGACCTCGCCGGTCAGGAACGCGGGCTCGCGGACGATCCGCTCGAGCAGGTCCTTCGACGTCGGCAGCCCGGCGATCTCGAACTCGGCGAGCCCGGTGCCGAGCCGGTCGATCGCCTGGGCCCGGTCGTCGCCGAAGGCGATGAGCTTGCCCATCAGCGCGTCGTAGAACGGGGGGAACGCGTAGTCCTCCACGACGTGGCTGTCGAACCGCAGGCCGCCGCGGGCCGGCGGGCGCCAGCGCTTGACCGGCCCCGGCGAGGGCCGCAGACCCTGCGCCGGGTCCTGGGCGGTCACCCGCGCCTCGATCGCGTGCCCCCGGACGTGGACGTCGTCCTGGCGGAAGGACAGCGGCTCGCCGAGCGCGACGAGCAGCTGCTCGCGGACCAGGTCGACGCCGGTCACCGCCTCGGTGACCGGGTGCTCCACCTGCAGCCGCGGGTTGACCTCGAGGAAGCTCAGCTGCCCGCGCTCGACGTCGTAGAGGAACTCGACCGTGCCCAGGCTGCGGTAGTCCAGCGCGTCGGCGATCCGCAGCGCGCTGTCGTGCAGCAGCCGGCGGGCGTCGTCCGGCAGCGCCACGCAGGGCGCCTCCTCGACCACCTTCTGGTAGCGGTACTGCACCGAGCACTCCCGCTCGCCCAGGTGCACCCGGTGGCCGTGCCCGTCGCCGAGGACCTGGACCTCCACGTGCTTGGCGTCGCGGACGTACCGCTCGAGGAACACGGTGCCGTCGCCGAACGCCGCCAGCGCCTCGGAGGAGGCCACGGCCCAGGCCGCGGCGAGCTCGGCGGGGGAGTCGACCAGCTTCATGCCGCGCCCGCCACCGCCGTGCGCCGCCTTGATGAGCACCGGGTACCCGATCCGCTGCGCGAGGGCGGTTACCTCGGCAAGTGAGTCCGCCGTCCCACCGGGGGAGACCGGCACCCCGAGCGACTCGGCCAGCTCCCGGGCCCGCAGCTTGTCGCCGAGGGCCTCCATGGCCGACGGGTCGGGGCCGACGAAGGTGAGGCCGTTGTCCGCGCACAGCCGGGCGAAGGACGGTCGCTCGGACAGGAAGCCGTAGCCGGGGTGGACCGCGGTGCAGCCGGTCGACAGCGCGGCCTGCACCACCGTCTCCTGGGCCAGGTAGCTGTCGGCGGGGCGGGGACCGCCGAGGACGACGACCCGGTCGGCCCGGCGGGCTCCCAGCGTGTCCCGGTCGGCGGTGGAGACGCCCAGCACGGTCTCCAGTCCGAGCCGAGCGCAGGCCTCGATGATCCGGACGGCGATCTCGCCCCGGTTGGCGACGAACACCCGGCCGGTCATGCGATCGGTCGCACCGAGATGAGGGGCTGGTCGAACTCGACGAGGTCGCCGTTCTGCGCGTGCACCGCGGTGACCTCCCCGGCCACGCCGGCGGCGACCGAGTTCATCAGCTTCATGACCTCGACGATGCCGACGACCGAGTCGGTCTCGACCTTGTCGCCGATCTCGACGAACGGCGGGTCGCCCGGCTTCGGCGACCGGTAGAAGGTGCCGAGCATCCCCGACCGGATGAGCACCGTCCCGTCCTCCGGCGCGGTCGGCGCGACGGCGGACCGGGCGGGGGCGACCTGCGGCGACGGCACGACCGGGGTGGACGCGACGGCGGACCGGGCGGGGGCGACCTGCCGCGGCGTGGCGTCGTCGGCCAGCGGTGGGCCGCCGCGGCGCACCGCGATGCGGAGGTCGCCCTTCTCGTAGCGGAAGTCCGTGAAGTCGGCCTTGTCCAGCAGCTCGATCACGGCTGCCAGCTCCTCGAGGTCGAGGTCCATCGCTTCTCCTCCTGGCCGCGGGGCGGAGCACCGTCGAGGGCATCGACGGCCGCGGCGGCTGCCGGGGCACGGGCGCCGGTGTGACGCCGTTCACCTGTGGCCGACGGTAGGGACGGCGCAGGCAAGGGGCAATGAACCGGAGTGACATTCCCACATGCGGAACGGCGGTGCGGTGCCGGCGCGCGCTTGGGCCGGAGTGGAGCCCGGACACCGCCCGGCCGGGAGCGGCGGCCGGCTCGATCTGGTTCCGCCCGGGAGTGTGCAGGATTCCTCTTCCCGGAATCGCTGTGTCATGCTCCGGGCATGCCGGAGCCCCGCGACGACGCGCCCCTGCAGTCGGTCGACCGTGCGCTGCAGCTCACCCTGCTGCTGCGCGGTGGGCGGCAGCTGTCGGTGCAGGAGGCCGCGGCGGTGCTGGGCACGGCGCCGTCCACGGCGCACCGCCTGCTCAACGCTCTCGTGCACCGCGGCTTCGCCGCCCAGGACCGGCAGCGGCGGTACGTGGCCGGGCCGGTGTTCGTCCCCCAGGCGCCGGAGGTCAACGCCGGGCTCCTCCGGCAGCTGGCCTACCCGGTGCTGCAGACCCTGCACGAGCGGCTGGGGGAGACCGTCCAGGTGATGGTCCTGAAGGGGAACCACATCCTGTTCGTCGACGGCATCGAGAACGTCCAGCGGAGCCTGCGGGTCGGCATGCGGATCGGTGACGAGATGCCGGCCTACTGCTCGGCCGGCGGCAAGGCGATCCTGGCCGAGATGGGCAACCAGGAGGTGGAGCTGCTGTACCGCGGCGGGCTCACCCCCTGGCCCACGGCGCGGTTCACGACGGTGAACGCCCTCAAGCGCCATCTGGCCACGGTGCGCAGGCTCGGCTACGGCACCTCCGCGGAGGAGACCGAGCGGGGCGTGCACGGGGCGGGGGTGAGCGTGCGCGGACCTTCCGGCGAGGTCATCGCGGCGCTCACCACGGCGGTGCCCAGCGTGCGGTTCCGGCGGCACGACGTCCCCCGGTACGTCGAGGGCCTGACCGCTGCGCGCGACGCGCTGCAGCAGGCGGTCGTCGCGGAGGTCCACGCCCGCTGACGACCCCCGCCGCCACCCGGTCGCGGCCACCCCGCCGCCGTCCGGGTCGTGAACCGCAGCACCGGTCGGAATCGGCCAACCGGTCGCGCTGATCGCCGTCCTGCGGCTGCTGCTCGGTCGCTGGCCGGCCGGGAACGGGCGGACCAGGCACTAGCGTCGGGCGGGTGGCCAGGGCCGAGGGCGCTCCCCCGTTCACGATGAACCAGCTCGCCGCCTTCGTCGCCGTGGCGGAGGCCGGGACCATCTCCGCGGCCGCGGAGAAGCTGCACGCCTCGCCGTCCGCGCTGTCGGCGGCGGTGACCGAGCTGGAACGCGCCCTGCAGGCCCAGCTGCTCCGCCGCCGCAAGGCCAAGGGGGTGAGCCTGACCCCCACCGGGGAGGCGGTGCTGGCCCGGGCGAGGGCACTGCTGCACCAGGCCGCCGAGCTCCAGGCCGACGCCCGGGGCGAGGAGCGCGGGGTCATCGGGCTGGTCCGCCTCGGCTGCTACCCCTCGCTGGCCCCGACCGTGCTGCCGGCCCTGCTGAGCGACTTCACCCGCACCCATCCGGACGCGCGGCTGGAGGTCCACGAGAACAACCAGGACCAGCTCAGCAAGGGCCTCGACAGCGGCGAGCTCGACCTCGCGATCGTCTACGACATCGACCTCGACCCGTCCTGGCGGTCGGCCGCCCTCGCCGAGCTGACCCCGCGGGTCGTCCTGCCCGCGGACCACCGCCTGGCCGAGGTCCCCGGGCCGCTCGACCTCGCCGACCTGCGGGACGACCCGATGGTGCTGCTGGACGCCCCACCCAGCTCGGCGCACGCCTTCGCGTGCTGCGCCCGCGCCGGCTTCAGCCCGCACGTGGTCTACCGCGCCCGCACCTACGAGACGGCGCGCGCCTTCGTCGGCCGCGGTCTGGGCTGGACGCTGCTGCTCCAGCGCCCCAGCGCCTCGGTGACGTACGAGGGCCGGCCGGTGGTGGTCAAGGACGTCGCCCGGCCGCCGCTGCCGCACGTCCCGGTCGCGGTGGTCTGGCCGCCGGACTCGCTGCTCAGCCGCGCGTCGCGGGCGTTCATCAACCACGCCGTCCGGATGGCCTCCGACGGCACCCTCGGCCTACCCCGGAAAAGCTGAGGTAGCTCGTCCGAAACGGCCGCTTTTCAGCCGAGGTGACCGCCCCCACCCTGGGATGCGAGACGGCGACGCGGCCGTCCTCCAGAGCGGAAGGTCACCTGATGGCGACTACGGTCACGCCCCACCGGAGCCCGCACCAGAAGACCGTGCGGCGGGCTGTCGCGGGCAGCTTCGTCGGCACGGCGATCGAGTGGTACGACTTCTTCATCTACGGGACGGCGGCCGCGCTCGTCCTCGGGCCGCAGTTCTTCCCCGGCTCCTCGGACCTCGCCGGCACCCTCGCCGCGTTCGCCACGCTGGCCGTCGGCTTCATCGCCCGGCCCATCGGCGGCGTGGTGATGGGCCACTTCGGCGACCGGACCGGCCGCAAGTCGATGCTGGTCGTCTCCATGGTGCTGATGGGCACCGCGACGGTCGGCATCGGGCTGCTGCCCACCTACGACAGCATCGGCGTGTGGGCGCCGGTGCTGCTGGTCGCCCTGCGCTTCGTCCAAGGCATCGGCGTCGGCGGCGAGTGGGGCGGCGCCGTCCTGATGGCCACCGAGCACGCCCCGCCGGGCAAGCGGGGGCTCTACGGCTCCGCGCCCCAGATGGGCGTCCCCGCCGGTGTGATCCTGGCCAACGTCGTCTTCCTGGTGTGCACCCAGTCGATGAGCGAGCAGGCGTTCCTGGCCTGGGGCTGGCGGCTGCCGTTCCTGTTCAGCGTCGCGCTGATCGCCGTCGCGATGTGGATCCGCCTCGGCGTGCTGGAGACCCCGGCCTTCCAGGCCGCCGCCGACGACGACCGGATCGCCCGGATCCCGATCGTGGAGGTGCTCGCCACCAGCTGGCGCACGGTGCTGCTCGCCGGCGGCACGTTCATCGCCACCAACGGCATCGCCTACGTCTTGATGGTCTACGTCCTCAGCTACGGGACCACGGAGCTCGGCTTCAGCCGGGGCACCATGCTCACCCTGCTGATCGCCTCCTGCCCGGTCTGGATGCTGGGCATGGGCCTGTCCGCTCACCTCTCCGACCGGCTCGGCCGGCGCCGGGTCTACGTGGCCTCGGCGATCGCCCTGCTCGCGACGTCGGCGGTGTTCTTCCCGCTGATCGACACCGCCTCGGTGCCGGTGATGCTCGCGGCGATGCTGGTCCTGGCCTTCGTCCTCGGCTGCACGGTCGGCCCGCAGTCGGCGGTGTTCGCCGAGCTGTTCCCCGCGCACCTGCGCTACAGCGGCGCCTCGCTGGGCTACCAGGTGGGCGCCATCCTCGGCGGCGGTCTCGCCCCGTTCCTGGCGACCTGGCTGTACGCCCGGTTCGGCACAACGCTGGCCATCTCCGCCTACTTCGTGGCCGTGAGCCTGGTCAGCCTGGCCTGCGCCGTCGCCCTCCTGCGTCCCCGCCGCGCGACGGCGGCGTTCGCCCCCGCACCGGCGCAGCCCGAGCTGCAGCCGCTCGTCGAGAAGGTGGCCTGACATGACCACGTCCCCCTACTACCAGCCCCGCCAGTACGAGCCCGCGACCTTCCCGTCGATGACGGCGGCCGACCCGGCCCTGCCCGTCGTGGTGGTCGGCGCCGGCCCGGTCGGGATGGGCGTGGCGCTGGGCCTGGCCCACCGCGGCATCCCCGTCACCGTCCTGGAGGCCGCCACCGGGGTCTCCTTCGGCAGCCGCGCCATCTGCGTCTCCCGGCACAGCCTCGAGGTCGCCGACCGGCTGGGGTTCGGCGAGGAGCTCACCCGGCTGGCGCTGCCCTGGGACGGCGGCCGGAGCCTCTACCGCGACGTGGAGGTGCTGCGGTTCCGCATGCCGAACGAGCCGCACGCCGTGCGGCCGCCGATGGTCAACGTCTCGCAGTCCGAGCTCGAGCAGGTCATGGCCGACGCCTGCGCGGCCCACCCGCTGGTCACCCTGCACTGGGGCGCCCCCGTCGCCCGGTTCACCGAGGACGACGACGGCGTGGACCTGGAGGTGGAGACCGCGGCCGGGCACCGGCACCTGCGGGCCCGCTGGGTGGTGGCCGCCGACGGCGGCCGCAGCCGGATGCGCGAGCTCACCGGCGTCCGGCTGCAGGGCACCAGCTACGAGGGCCGGTACGTCATCGCCGACATCCACTGGCCCTGCGACCTGCCGGCCGAGCGGACGGTCTGGTTCGACCCGCCGAGCAACCCCGGCTCGACGGTGATCATGCACCGCCAGCCCAACGACGTCTGGCGCATCGACTACCAGCTCGACCCCGGCGAGGACGCCGAGGCCGAGACGCAGGAGGAGCGGATCCGGGCCCGGATCAGCGACCACCTGGCCTGGCTGGGGCACGAGGGCCCGTGGACGCTGGAGTGGTTCGGCTTCTACAAGGCGCACGCCCTGGCGCTGGACAGCTTCGTCCACGGCCGGGTGCTGTTCGCCGGCGACGCGGCCCACCTCGTCCCCATCTTCGGCGTCCGCGGGCTCAACTCCGGCATGGAGGACGCCGAGACGCTGACCTGGATGCTGGCCGCGGTGCTCGGCGGGGTCGCCGACCCCGCGCTGCTGGACACCTACTCGGCCGAGCGGCACCACGCCTGGGAGCAGAACGTGGCCAACGCCGGCAAGTCGACGCTGATCATGACCCCGGGCAGCCACGGGCACCGGGTCACCCGGGACGCGCTGCTGGCCCTGGCCACCGTGCGGCCGGAGTTCAACCACCTGATCAACCCGCGGCAGAGCAGCGCCACCCACGCGCGCTGCTCACCGCTGACCGTCGCCGCCGCGCCCGGTACGCCGGGGCTGCTGCCCGGCGACCCGGTGGGCGACCGCCGGGTCCGGCTGGCCGACGGCAAGGAGACCAGCCTCGACCAGGTCCGCGGCCGCGGCTTCCTGCTGGTCGGGTTCGGCCTGGACCCGGCGGCGACGGCCGACGCCGCCCGGCTGCGCGACGCGCTGGCCGCGGCGCTGGGCGCCGAGGAGGTCGGCCTGGCGCTGGTGGCCCCGGAGGCCGACGTCCCGCCGTTCGTCCCCGAGCTGGACGACGAGTCCGGTGAGCTGGCCGCCGCGTGGGGAGCCCGGCCCGGTGAGGTGTTCGTCGTCCGCCCCGACGGGCTGCTGCTCGCCCGGGGCCCGGTGGCCGGGCACGCCGGGTTGCCGGCCCACCTGCGCGCCGGCCGGCCCGCCGCGGCCGGTCCGTCGCAGCAGGCGGCGGACGCGGTCGCGCTGCCGCCCGCCGAGGCGGCCCGCGAGGCCGCCTGGCTGGCGCTGTCGGCCGGCCTGGACGCCGTGCCCGCCGGCGACCGCGAGGGCGTGCTGGCCCGGCTGGCCCTGCTGCTGGCCGACCGGGTCGGCACCGACGACTTCCTGGCCGCCGTCTCGACCGCGGCCTCCACCCGCTGAACCCGAGGAGACCCGACATGCCGTACTACCGTTCCGCCGGCTCCGTCCCCCGGAAGCGGCACACCCAGCACCGCGCCGCCGACGGCGGCCTCTACTCCGAGGAGCTGATGGGGGAGGAGGGCTTCTCCTCCGACTCCTCCCTGCTCTACCACGTCGACGTCCCCTCGGCCGTGGTGGACGTGCGCGCCTGGCACCTGCCCGACCAGTCGCTCACCCCCAACCACCCGATGGCCCCGCGGCACTTCGCCACGCACGCCCTCTTCGACGGCGGCGCGACCGGGGTGGACGCGGTCACCGGCCGGCGGCTGCTGCTGGGCAACGGGGACGTGCGGCTGTCCTACGTGGTCGCCGACGCCCCGAGCCCGCTGTACCGCAACGCGGTCGGCGACGAGTGCCTCTACGTGGAGTCCGGCCGGGCCGAGGTCCGGACGCTGTTCGGTGACCTGTCGGTCGGCGAGGGTGACTACGTGATCGTCCCGCGGGCCACCACCTACGACGTGGTGCCCACCGGCGGGCCGGTGCGGATCTACGCGATCGAGGCCAACTCGCACATCGGCCCGCCCAAGCGCTACCTGTCGCGGTACGGCCAGCTCCTCGAGCACGCGCCCTACTGCGAGCGGGACCTGCGCGGGCCGGCCGAGCCACGGGTCGTCGAGGGGGAGGACGTCGACGTCCACATCAAGCACCGCGGCCCAGGCCCGGGCGGCATCGCCGGCACGGTGCACACCTACCCGAAGCACCCCTTCGACGTGGTGGGCTGGGACGGCTGCCTGTACCCGTACGCCTTCAACGTCGCCGACTACGAGCCGATCACCGGCCGGATCCACCAGCCGCCGCCGGCGCACGAGGTGTTCGCGGGCAACAACTTCGTCATCTGCAACTTCGTGCCGCGCAAGGTCGACTACCACCCGCTGGCGGTGCCGGTGCCCTACTACCACTCGAACGTCGACTCCGACGAGGTGATGTTCTACTGCGGCGGCGACTACGAGGCCCGCAAGGGCTCCGGCATCGGGCAGGGCTCGATCAGCCTGCATCCCGGCGGGCACCCGCACGGGCCCCAGCCGGGCGCCGTGGAGCGCTCGATCGGCGCCGACTTCTTCGACGAGCTCGCCGTCATGGTCGACACCTTCCGGCCGCTGGAGCTGGGTGAGGCGGCCCGGGCCACGGACGACGGCCGGTACGCCTACTCCTGGTCGGGCGGCCGGCGGCTCCGGTTGGAGCAGCCGGCATGACCGCCGCCGAGCCCGCCGGTCCCCGGCTGTTCGAGGGCCTGTGCGACGACGCGGCGGTGTTCCCGCCCGGCAACCTGCCGCTCGCGCAGGCGGTGCCGGCCCATCTGGAGCACCAGGCCGGCTGGTACCACCGGCTGGTGGGCCCCTTCGTCGTGGCGGCCGCCGCGCTGCCCGAGCTGGCCGGTCTGCTGCTCGGCCGGCCCGCGGGGTCGTTCGACGTCGCGCTCACCGTCCCCGAGCCCGCTGCCGTGGCGGGCGCCCTGGCGGCGGCCGACGGCATCGCGGCCGTCCGGGTGGTCGCGGTGGAGGTCGCCGTCCCGGCCGGCATCGGCGCCGGTGGGGTCGTGCCGGTGCTCGACGCGGCGCGCGCCGGGTGTCCCGGCGTCCCCGTCTTCGTCGAGCTGCCCCGCGACGGGCGCCGCCCCGACCTCGTCCGGGCGCTGGCCGGCACCGGCCTGCTGGCCAAGCTCCGCACCGGCGGCGTGCGGGCCGAGCTGTACCCCGGGGAGGCGGAGCTCGCCCGGGCGCTGGTCGCCACCGCGCGGGCGGGCCTGCCGGTCAAGGCCACCGCCGGCCTGCACCACGCGATCCGCAACACCGACCCGGTGACCGGTTTCGAGCAGCACGGCTTCCTCAACGTGCTCACCGCGGTGGACGCCGCCCTCGACGGCGCCGACGCCGCCGACGCCGAACGCCTGCTGGCCGAGCGGGACCCTGAGGTGCTGGCCGACCGGATCTCCGCGCTGGCCGACCGGAGCGCCCGGCTGCGGGAGCAGTTCCGCTCGCTCGGCACCTGCAGCATCGTCGAGCCGCTCGACGAGCTGGTCGCGCTCGGCCTGCTCGACCCAGCCCTCCTCTCGACCACCGCCCCGATCGGAGTTCCCCGATGACCACCGTGACCGTGCCCGAGGGTTCCCTCTTCGGCCCGTCCAACCTGCCGTACGGCGTCTACTCCGTCGCGGGCTCGGCCCCGCGGGTCGCCACCCGCCTCGGGGACGCGGTGGTCGACCTCGCCGTCCTGCTGGGCGACGAGGTGTTCGCCGCTCCGACGCTGAACCCGTTCATGGCGCAGGGGCACGACCGGTGGGTCGCCGTCCGCCGGGAGATCACCGAGCGCGTGACCGGCGACGTCCCCGACGAGGCGCTGCACGACCTGGCCGACGTCACCCTGCACCTGCCGATCGACGTGGCCGACTACGTCGACTTCTACGCGTCGGAGCACCACGCCGCCAACCTCGGCCGGCTGTTCCGGCCGGGCAACCCCGATCCGCTGATGCCCAACTGGAAGCACCTGCCGGTCGGCTACCACGGGCGGGCGAGCTCGATCGTCGTCTCGGGCACCGACGTCGTCCGGCCGTGCGGGCAGCGCAAGGGCGCGGACGACCCGGCGCCGGTCTTCGGCCCCTCGGTGCGGCTGGACATCGAGGCCGAGCTCGGCTTCGTCGTCGGCGCGGGCTCGGCGATGGGGGAGCGGATCCCGGTCGAGGACGTCGAGCGGCACGTGTTCGGCGTCGTCGTCTTCAACGACTGGTCGGCGCGGGACATCCAGGCGTGGGAGTACGTGCCGCTCGGACCCAACCTCGGGAAGTCCTTCGCCTCGACCGTCTCGCCGTGGGTGGTGCCGCTGCTCGCGCTGGAGGCGGCGAAGGTGCCCACCCCCGTCCAGGACCCGCAGCCGCTGCCCTACCTGTCGATGGACCGCCCCTGGGGGCTGGACGTCGACCTGTCGGTGCGCTGGAACGGGCAGGAGGTCAGCCGCCCGCCCTACCGGGAGATGTACTGGTCCCCGGCGCAGATGCTGGCGCACCTGACGGTCAACGGAGCCCCCTCGCGGACCGGCGACGTCTTCGCCTCCGGGACGATCTCGGGGCCGGCCAAGGAGACCCGCGGCGCGTTCATCGAGCTCACCTGGGGTGGCGCGGAGCCGGTGACGGTGAACGGGGAGCAGCGCACCTTCCTGGAGGACGGCGACGAGGTCGTGATCACCGCGTCCGCCCCGGGACCCGACGGCACCCGGCTCGGCTTCGGCGAGGCCCGCGGGCGGATCCTGCCGGCGACCTGCTGAGCCCGGCCGGCGCCGCGGCCCCGGTCAGTCGCCGGCCTGCCAACGGGGGAGGGTCAGGGCGGCGTCCATCCGGCGCAGCTCGTCCCGGTGCAGGGCGCTGAGCCGGCCGAGGAGCTGTTCCCCGCGGTCGGTCAGCACCACCCGCACCGCGCGGGCGTCGTCGGGGTCGGCCGCCCGCTCGACGAGGCCCTGGCCCTGGGCCCGGTCGACCAGCTCCACGACGCTGTGGTGGCGCAGCTGGAGCCGGTCGGCGAGCTCGCGCACCACCGCCCAGTCGCGTCCGGGGAAGCCCTTGAGCGCCAGCATGAGCTGGTACTGCTGCGGCGTGACGCCGTGCCGGCGCACCGTCTCCTCGCTGAACCGGAGGTAGCGGCGGATGCCGAAGCGGAACCGGGCCAGGGCCTCGAAGTCCTGCTTGGTCAACGGGTGCCCGGCGGGCTCGTCCGCGGGTGCGGGCAGTTCCCCGCCTGCGCCGCCGTCGTCCACTGTCACACCCGCATTCTATCGTGTTACGATACTTACCTCGAACCGCCCGGTCGGGGCGCGGCTCGAGAGGCCGCCTTCAGGAGGTGGGTCGTGCTCAGTGACCACGAGCAGCGCGCGATCGAGGAGCTCGAGCGCTGCTTCGCGACCGAGGCGCAGGAACCGGTCCGATCCGGGCCCCTGACGAGGCGGCCCGTCCGCCGGGCGACCTGTCCACCGGGCCTGCGGGTGGTCCTGGCCTGCGTCGCCGCCGCCGTCCTCTTCGCCGCCGTGCCCGAGGCAGCGCTCGCCCTGGCGCTCGCGGCCGCGATCGGCTGGTCGTCCTGGCGGCTGTGGCCGTACCTGGCGGACGGCGGCAGCGTCCCGCCGGGCGGGCCGTTCCGGCCGCGTTCCGAGCGGCCGGCGGAGGTGGAGGTGGAGGAATGACTCTCTACGTGCTCCTGGCGATCGTGCTCGGGGTCCTCGTGCTGCTCGGCAGCTCGGTGCGGGTGGTCACCCAGTACGAGCGCGGGGTCGTCCTGCGGTTCGGCCGCCTCCGGTCCGGCGTCCGGGACCCGGGTCTGACGGTCATCGCCCCGCTCGCCGACCGGCTGCACAAGGTCAGCATGCAGATCGTGACGATGCCCGTGCCGGCGCAGGAGGGCATCACCCGGGACAACGTCACCGTGCGGGTGGACGCCGTCGTCTACTACCGGGTCTTCGACCCGGTCCGGGTCGTCGTGGACGTGC
Source organism: Modestobacter sp. I12A-02662 (assembly GCF_041028325.1). NCBI lineage: Bacteria > Bacillati > Actinomycetota > Actinomycetes > Geodermatophilales > Geodermatophilaceae > Modestobacter > Modestobacter sp. I12A-02662. The sequence continues at coordinate 233,067 of NZ_JABGDE010000007.1, forward strand.
AGGACTACCAGCACGCGGTGGGCCAGGTCGCGCAGGCGTCCCTGCGCTCGATCATCGGCAAGAGCGACCTGGACGACCTGCTCTCCAACCGGGAGCGGCTGAACCAGGGGCTGGAGCTCATGATCGACAACCCGGCCGTGGACTGGGGGGTGCACATCGACCGCGTCGAGATCAAGGACGTGGCCCTGCCGGAGACGATGAAGCGGTCCATGTCGCGGCAGGCCGAGGCCGAACGGGAACGCCGGTCCCGGGTCATCACGGCCGAGGGCGAGCTCCAGGCGTCGCAGAAGCTGGCCCAGGCGGCCGAGGTCATGGCGGCCCATCCCGCCGCGCTCCAGCTGCGCCTGCTGCAGACCGTCGTCGAGGTCGCCGCGGAGAAGAACTCGACCCTCGTGCTGCCGTTCCCGGTGGAGCTGCTCCGCTTCCTCGAGCGGGCGACCCCCGGGGACGCAGCCGCCGCCGGGGCGGCACTGACCGAGGCCGTTCGCGCCGAGGTCGCGAGGGCCCCGGCGACCACAGCCCGGTGAGCGCGTCGTGAGCGGCGGGCAGGCCGGGCCGGTCGTCGTGGCGGTCGGGCACGGCGGTACCGGCGAGGCGCTGGACTGGGCGGCCGCCGAGGCGTCCGCCCGGGGGTGCGGGCTGCGCGTCGTCCATGCCGAGCCGCTCCGGTGGGCGGTCGACCCCTCCGGACTGGCTCCGGCGGCGGACATCTGGTCCTCTCGCGCGGCCGCCGAGCAGATCATGGCGGCGGCGCTGCGTCGGGCGCGGGCGGTGGCCCCGGACGTGGCCGTCTCCGCGGAGTCCGTCGTCGGTCCTCCGGTGCCGCTGCTGGTGTCCGCCGGGCGCGGCGCGCAACTGCTCGTCCTGGGGAGCCGCGACACCCCGTTCACCTGGAGGCTGCCGGCGCTCTCCACCTGCGACCGGGTCGCCGGCCGGGCGCCGTGTCCCGTCGCCGTGGTGCGGCCGCTGCGCAGCGGCCCGCACGCCGGATCGTCCCCCGGGGTGGTGGTGGGTGTGGGTGGTCGCGGAGCGTGCGCCGGCGTGCTCGCCGTCGCGTTCCGCGCGGCTGCCCAGCGGGGGGTGCCGGTCCGGGTGGTGCACGCCTGGTCGCCGGACGTCCCGGCGGACCACGAGGCGGTGTGCGGGCCGGCGGCCGCCGCCGAGGAGCGCGCCCGGCTGGTCGTCGACGAGGCGCTCGCCGGGTGGCGGAGCCGGTTCGCGGACGTGGTCGTGGAGACGCGGCTGCCCGTCGACGACCCCGCCGCCGCCCTGGTCCGCGAGTCGGCGGGCGCCTCGCTGACCGTGGTGGGGTCCCGGCCCCGGACCAGGGTCGGGACGGCGCTGGTCGGCTCGGTGAGCCGGAGCGTCGCCCGGCGGGCCCGGTGCCCGGTGGTCGTCGTCCGCACCGCGACGGCGGAGCGGCCCGGGGTCGCGGTGGACGACCGGCGCCGGCGGGCGCCGTGGCAGTGATCCACCTGGCCCGGGTGTACGACCGGGACGCGCCCGGGACCGGACCCCGGTTCCTGGTCGAGCGGCTGTGGCCGCGCGGCGTGCGACGGGCCGACCTGGCGTCGAGCGACTGGCTGAAGGACGCCGGGCCCAGCGACGAGCTCCGGCGGTGGTTCGGCCACGACCCGGAGAAGTGGGACGAGTTCCGGCGACGCCATGCCGCCGAGCTCGACGGGCGCCCCGAGTCGTGGCGACCGGTCGCCCTCCGGGAACACCTGAGCAGGCACCTCGAGCAGGCTGCGCCGCGATGACCGGGCCTCACGCGGTCCCGACGCCGATGTTGAGGGGGGCGGTCAGCACGGCGGGTCCCGTGCCGCCGGAACGGTCGCGGATCATGCCGTCGAGCACCTTCCGCACCGTCGCCTGCTGATCGGCCGTGAGGTCACCCACGATCGCTCCGGTGATCGGGTTGCTGCCCAGCATCCAGTTCCACAGGTCCTGCCCGGAGCGGACCTCGATCCGCTCCTGAAGGGTCGTCTCCACCGAGACGTCGCGCAGACCGGCGTCGGTCAACCGCCGGCGCAACACGTCCGGATCCGCCACCTGGAACTCCGGCGGCGGGGGATCCTCCGGCAGCCCCTCGAACCCGGGAAGCACGACCCGCAGCGCCGCGATGAAGAGCTGCAGGGCCTCGAACTCCGCCGGGGAGCCGTAGGCGATCAGCAGGACCCGACCTCCGGGCCGGGTGACCCGGACCATCTCGCGCAGCGCCACCGGCTGGTCCGGCACGAGCATGACGCCGAACTGGGAGCCCGTGACGTCGAAGCCGTCGTCCTCGACGTCGAGGGCGTGGGCGTCCATCACGCGTGCCTCGGCGTCGAGCCCCTCCTCGCGGACCCGCGCCCGGAACCGTTCCTGCATCACCGGTGACCAGTCGGTGGCCAGCACCCGGGCGCCGAGACGGGCCGCGGGCAGGCTCAGGCCGCCCGTTCCGGCCGCGACGTCCAGGAACCGGTCGCCCGGGGCCAGCCCCGCGAGGGCGAGACCGGCGTGCGCGAACTGCGCCTCGCCGGGCGCGACGAACTCGTCGTAGCCCGCCGCGATCGCGTCCCAGGCCTCCGGCGTGGACACCTCGTGCCGAGTGCCCGTCGTCCCTGCATCCGTCCCCATGGCCCCTCCTCCCGATCGGGCCGCCCGGCGCCCGGTTGACGCGGCCGACGCCCGGGGACGACGTTAGGGAGCCGGGACGGCCGCCACATCGGGCAGATCATGGAGATCGCCGGGGTGCGCGGGTCGGTGGTCCTGCGGAGGACGCCGGGACCAGGTCGTGCGTGTAGGCGTACGCCGTGGCCGCCGAGCGGGACGACAGACCCAGTTTCGAGAAGACGCTGCTCACGTGCGTGGCCACAGTCTTCTCGCTGATGCAGAGCTCGGCGGCGATCGCCCGGTTGGTCCGGCCGGTCGCCACCAGCGTCAGCACCTCCACCTCGCGGGCGGTGAGCCCGTCCGCGGTGCGGGTCGCCCGGCCCGGGAACAGCCTCTCGACCGACGCCAGGTCCGGCGCCGCCGCCAGCTCTCGGAAGACCGACCGCGCCGCGTCCAGCTCCATCCGTGCTCCGCCCTCGTCCCCCGACGACCGGCAGGCCAGACCGATCAGCACCCGTGCACGCGCCGCGTCGTACGGTGCGCCGAGCTCGCACCAGGCGGCCGCCGCGCGGCGGAGGGCGCTGAGAGCGGCTCGGGTGTCACCCTCGGCCAGCAGTACCGCGCCGGTCGCGTGCAGTGCCCCTGCGCGCAGCCAGGGTGAGTGCCACCCGGACGCGAGCATCGACAGCTCATCGACCGCAGCACGGGCGCCAGTGACGTCCCCACGGGCGAGCAGGACCTCGACGTAGCCGGCCAGCAGGCCCACCCGCGTTCCCGGCTCCCCGGTCTCGTCCAGGGCGCGGCGCAGCGCGGCGCCCGCCTCGTCGACGCGGCCCTGCCGCAGCCGTAGCAGCGCGAGACCGGGTTCCGGCCGGCGTCCCCACCGGTGGGCCTGCCGGTACGCCTCCTCGGCCTCGGCGAACTCGCCCCGGAGCCGGTGCAGCTCGGCCCGCACGTAGGAGGCCGCGCCCAGGACGGGCTGACCGGTCGGTCGGGCGAGGCGGTCGCAGGCGCGCTGCACCTCGATCCCGGCATCCGACCACGCCCCGCGCAGCAGCATGAGCTCGGCACGGTGCACCAGGCACTGACCGCGGTAGAGCACCAGCTGCGGCTGGCTCTCGCACCAGCGGCTGAGTGCCTCGGTCCACTCCTGGGCCCGGCGCACGTCGCAGACCTCCTGGCACCCCTCGATCACCGTGCAGTACAGGTCGCCGACGACGGCGGGCGACACCTCGTGGGCCGTGATCGCGACCATGCCGTCGTCCATCAGCGCCATGCCCTCGGCGACCTCCCCGAGGTGGATCAGGCAGCGGCCCCGGCCGACCCGGGCCAGCGCGCCGAGTTGGGGATCGGAGAAGCGGTCGCCGACCGCGGCGGCCTCGGCGAACTCCGCGCTGCCGCCCGCCGGGTCGCCGTCGAACGTCTGGCGGAGCGCGGCCGCGTAGCGCAGGTAGCCCTGCTCGACGCAGTCCGGTCCGCTCTCCTCGAGCAGCCGCTTCGCCCGGTGGATCCACCCGCCGGCGCGGGCGGGCCGGCCGCTGTTCACCAGGGCGAAGGCGATCCAGAACGCACACCGGGCGGCGGAGGCGATGTCGCCGAGCCCGACGTCCACACGATGAGCGCGCGCCCAGACGTCGATGCTCTCCTCGTCCCTGCCGGTCAGGAACGCGGCGATCGCCAGCCGCTCGAGGTCCGCGGGCTCGAGCCGGACCTCGGCGTCCGCGGCCGACAGGTGCGACCACGCGTCCGCCCACGCCCGCCGTCCGAAGGACTGCCGGCCCAGATCGACCGCACCAGCCATGAGCACAGTCTCGCCCCGTTCCGGTCCTCGCGGCTGCGTCAGGGCGTTGCGCCTCGCAGCGGGACGTCGACCGCCTGGAGCAGGCGGCCGACCAGGCGTCGCAGGCTGCTCATCGAGGGCGGGGTCAAGCCGCCGTCCGGAGCGGTGAGCCGGCTGAGGAGCAGGCCGTCCAGGAGGACGAGGAGGTCCTGCGCGCGGTCCGCGGGATCGGGGACGCCGAGCGCGGCGAGCTGCTCGGTGAGGCGGGCGTGCACGGGGGCCGTGTTGGCCAGCAGGGCCTGGCGCAGTTCCGGCCGCCGGATGCCCTCCAGGGTCAGCTCGTACCGCGCCAGCTGCCGGTCGCGGCCGTGGGTCAGCAGGCCGTGGACCACGGCCGTGAAGGTCTCCGCGAACTCCTCGCCGGTGGGGTGCGACAGCGCGGGGAGGCTCGCCGCGTCGAGGTCGGACATCCGGCGCACGATGGCGCGCAGCAGGTCGAGCCGGGTGCGGAAGTAGTAGGACGTCGAGCCCTCGGGGACACCGGCCGTGCGGTCGACGGCCCGGTGGGTGAGCCCCCGGCCCCCCTCGCGGGCCAGGGTGGTGATCGCCGCGTCGGCGAGCCGGGTCCTGCGGGTGTCGCCCGCCATCGATTCCTCCTTGCGCCGACCCTCTACGGCTGTAGTGTAGGCGGTGCCACTACAGCCGTAGAGGAGGGGTCGTGTCCACCGGATCCGTCGCGGCCCTGGTGCTGTACGCCGGCAGCGTGCTGCTGGCCCCGGAACCGATCCGGCGTCCTCGGGCGCTGGCGGTGGCGAGCTACCTGGTCGGGCTGGGCGTCAGCGAGCCCCAGCTGTTCCTCGTCCTGGTGCTGATCACGACCGTGCCGGCCCTCGGCTCGAGCGGGCTGCTGGACGACCCGGCCGGGTGGTGGCTGCTCGCGTTGGCAGCGCTGACCTGCGCCGGCCTGGCCCTCCTCGCGCTGCGGTCGGTACGGGCCGGGGACACGGTCCGCCGGGCGGTGGCCGAGGGGCTGGGGGAGGAGACGGGACGCCGCCGGCCGGGTCTGCTGCGGGCGCTGCACGTGCTGGTGGCGCCGTTCCCCGTGCACCCGCGGCGGGTGGAACGGATCGCGGACCTGGCGTACGGGGACGCCGGGCGGCGCAACCGGCTGGACGTCTACCGGCCCCGCTTCCGGCCGGCCGGCGCCCCTACCCTGGTCCACCTGCACGGCGGTGGCTACGTCAGCGGAGCCAAGCACCGGGAGGCGCGCGCCCTGCTGCACCGGATGGCCGCCGAGAGCTGGGTCTGCGTGAGCGCGGACTACCCGCTGCGCCCGGCGGCCGGGTTCGTCGACCACGTCGGCGACGTCGAGAGGGTGCTCGCCCGGGTCAGGGAGCACGGGCCCGCGTACGGCGCCGACCCCGACACCGTCGTCGTCTCCGGCAGCTCGGCCGGCGGCCACCTGGCGACCCTCGCCGCCCTGACGCCGGGTGAGCCGGCGTTCCAGCCCGGGTTCGAGCAGGCCGACACCACGGTGACCGCTGCCGTGTGCCTGTACGGCCGCTGCTACGGGCGCGCGGCGGGGGACTCGCCGCCGTCGTCCTCGCTCGACCTCCATGCGGCGCACGCGCCGCCGTTCTTCCTGGCCCGCGGCGACCGGGACAGCTACCTGCCGGTGGAGGGCGCCCGCGCGTTCGCCGCGCGGCTGCGGCGTTCCTCGTCGCCCCCCGTCGTGTACGCCGAGCTGCCCGGCGGGCAGCACGGCTTCGACCGGTTCCGCTCCCTGCGGTTCGATGCCGTGGGGGACGGCGTCGCGGCCTTCCTCGCCGGGGTGTGCGCGGTTCCCGGGAGGCGGGCGTGACCGGGCGGGCGCTCCGCCCGGTGTCGCTCCCGGAACAGCTGGCCGCCGTCCGGCGCGATCCGCTGCGGGTCCTCGTCGTCGGCGCCGGGGTGGCCGGCGTGACCCTCGCCCAGCTCCTGCGGACGGCTGGCCTCCATCCGGTGCTGGTCGACCGCCGGACGGCGGACGCCGCCCCCGGTTACATGCTGGGGTTGATGCCGCTGGTCGACCCGGCGCTGCGGCTGCTGGGGGTCGAGGACGCCTACCGGGAACGCAGCGTGCCGGTGCGGCGCTACGCCCTGCGCGACCGGACCGGCCGCCCGGTGCGGGAGTACGACCTGGGCAGCCTGCTGGCCTTCGGCGACTACCGCGGCATCGAGCGCGGCGAGCTGCTGGCCGTGCTGGCCGCGGCCGGGGGAGCGGTGACCCACGGCGCGACGGTCACCGGTCTGGAGCAGGACGGCGGCCGGGTGCGGGCCGTGCTGGCCGACGGCGCCGGTGAGGAGCGGGCCGAGTTCGACGCGGTCATCGCCGCCGACGGGATGCACTCGGCCACCCGCGCGCTGGTCCTGGACAGCGGGCAGGTCACCGGCTTCGACACCGGCTGGGGTGGCTGGGTCGGCTGGGCCGGGGCCGACGGCGCCCCCGACCGGTACGACGAGTGCTGGGGCGCCGGGTTCCTCCTCGGCACCTATCCGGTCCCGGACCGGGTCGGGGTCTTCGTGGGCGGCCCGCGGCGGGACACCGCGGCCGGTCCCGCCGCCTTCGCGGCGCGGGTGCGCGGACAGGTCCGCGGCGGCGACGTGCGCCTGGACGGCGCCCTGGCCGCGGTCGCCGGCGCCGGCACGCGCTTCTGGCCGATGACCGACGTCCGGTCCGCGACCTGGTCCGCCGGGCGGGTGGGCCTGGTCGGCGACGCCGCGGCCGGGTTCCTCCCGACGGCGGGGATCGGCGCGGGGATGGCCATCGAGTCCGCCGCGGTGCTGGGCCGGCTGCTGCTCCAGGCCACCCCGGACTCCGTGCCCGAGGTGCTGCGCCGGTTCGAGGCCCGGCAGCGGCCCCGGGTCGAGGCCGCGCAGCAGAACTCCCGGCTCCTGTCCCGGCTGGTGTTCCGCACCTCCCGGCCGGCCGCCGTCGCCCGCGACCTGGCCGCCCGGTTCCTGAGCCTCGACCGGGCGCTGGCCCCCATCCGCCGGCTCCTGGCGGACCGACCCGAGATCTGAGCCGGCGGTGGCTCCACGCAGGCGCAGCGGGGCAGGACGTCGCGCGGGAACAGCACTCGCGCTGGCTGCCTGCCTGGTGGTGGTCGTGGCCACCTGGGCGGTCCCCGCGACGGCCGGTGCGCGGCCGACGGCACCTGGCGCCGCGGAGCTGACCGCCTACTTGCATGCCGCGCAGCGGGACACGGGGTTGCCGGGTGTGGCCGCGGCGGTCGTCCAGGGGGACCGGACGGTCTTCGTCGGTGGCGTCGGCCGGGACGGCGCCGGCGGGACCGTCTCGCCGTCCACCCGGTTCCGCGTCGCGTCGCTGAGCAAGTCGTTCACCGCGGTCGCCGTCCTGCAGCTCGTGCAGGACGGGCGCATCGGCCTCGACGGGCCCGTCCGCGCCCACCTGCCCGCCTTCCTCCCGAACGACCCCGGCGCCGGGCGCGTGACGGTGCGGCACCTGCTCAACCAGACCAGTGGACTGGCCGACTCGAGCTGGCCGCAGGTGGCCGACGACTCCGCCGACGACCTGGCCGCCCGGGTGGCCGGGCTGCGCACCGCCCGCCTGGTCGACGAGCCGGGCTCGCGGTTCCACTACACCGACCTGAACTACCAGGTGCTCGGCCGGCTGGTCGAGGTCGTGGCCGGGATCCCGCTCGACCGGTACCTCCGCGAGCGCGTCCTCGATCCGCTCGGCATGGGCAGCACCGTCTCGGTGCCCACGGCGGCGGCCGGCGCCCGGCTGGACGGGCTCGCGCGCGGCTCCGTCCTCCTGTTCGGCCGGCCGGTGGCCCGGAACGAGCTCGACGGCCTGCTCGCCGGATCGAGCGGGGTGGTCACGACGGCCGCGGACATGGCCCGCTGGCTGTCGTTCCAGCTGACCGGGCGCACTCCCACCGGAGAGGTGCCGCTCCGGCCGGAGCTGCTCGACCTGACCCACCGCCCGCCCGAGGACAGCGGGTCGGGCTACGCGATGGGGTGGCAGCTGACGAGCGGACCGGCCGGCCCGGTACGGCTGGAGCACACCGGGGTGCTGTCGACCACGTTCGCCCACCAGGTGCTCCTTCCGGACACCGGCGTGGCCTTCGCGCTGCTCTACAACGGGAACAGCGCGCTGGCCGACACCGCGGGCGTCGCCGACGGGGTGGCCGCCCTGCTCGCCGGGGAGGAGCCGGCCGCCGTCCGGGACATCCGGCTGACCGTCGGTCTCCTGGCCGCGGTCGGTCTCGCCGTCCTGGCGGCGGGGGCGCGCGGGCTCCGCCGGGCGGCGCGCTGGGCGGCCCGCCGCCGGACCAGGCCGGGCTGGACGACGGCCGTCCGGCTGACCGCACCGGTCCTCCCGGCGGTGCTGCTGGTGCTGCTCCCCGGCATCCTCCGGAAGGTCATCGACCGGTCGTTCACGGCCTGGCAGCTCACCCTGGCCGCTCCCGACGTCGTCCTCGTGCTCGTCGTCGGCGCGGTCACCGGTCTGGCCGTCTCCGCCGCGCGAGGCGTCGCGCTGATCCGGACCCGCGCTCCGGCTGGGGAACAGTGACGCCATGCTGATCCGACGAGAGCTGCCGGAGGACGAACCGGCCGTCACCGAGGTGCACGCCGAGGCGTTCGCCCCGTTCTACCCCGGGTCGCACCCGGTCGAGCCGGGCCTGGTGGCCCGGCTGCGGAGCAGCGACGCCTGGCTGCCACCGCTGTCGCTGGTGGCCGTCGTCGACGGCGCGGTCGTCGGGCACGTGTGCTGCACCCGCGGCGCGCTCCTGCCGGGCGGGTACCCGGCCCTCGGCCTCGGGCCGCTCGGGGTCCGGGAACGGCAGCAGCGATCGGGGGTCGGCAGCGCGCTGATGCACGCGGTCCTCGGCGCGGCCGACGCGCTCGACGAAACCCTCGTCGTCCTGCTCGGTCATCCCGACTACTACCCGCGCTTCGGTTTCAGGCCGGCGGCCGAGCTGGCCATCGAGCCGCAGGACCCCGAGTGGGCGCCCGCCTTCCAGGCCCGGGCCCTGACCAGCCACCGCCCCGAGCTCCGGGGCCGCTTCGAGTACGCCCAGCCCTTCAGCGAGCTGTGACGCGGCCCGTCCCGGCGGCCGTCGCACCACCGCTTCGACACCACGACGGCGCAGCCCCAGGGTGCGAGCAAGATCCCCGACACCTGGAGGCCCCGTGCTCCGTCGTCGGCCTGCCGCCGTCGTCCTCGCGGTGGCCGTCCTGGTCAGCGGGTGTGCGAGCAGCCGGGGCAGGCGACGGCGGCCCCGTCGGCGACCGACGGCGGAGCGGCGGCGACGTGCGCGGCCAGGCCGGAGGCGGACGTCCGCAGCGCCGAGGGCTGGCTGGGCTGGCTGGCGTGGGCCGCGACCACCACAGCCGGCACCGCGGCGGACCTGGCGGCCCTGCACGCCTCGCTCAGCGCGGGCGACCCGCCCGCGGCGCGGCAGCACCTGGAGTGGCAGCCGCCGCCGGCCGGCTACGCCGGGCTCGGCTTCAAGGGCGGGGCGCTCCCGGGGGTGCGCACCGAGGCCATCACCGTCCGCCGGGACGACGGCACCACCGGCGTCGGGGTGCTCCTGGTCGAGAGTCTGGACGTGGAGGAGTGGACGCAGACGCTCACGGCGGCGCTGCCGCACAGCAGCTGCTCATCGGGGCGCTGACCGACCCGGACGTGGCCCAGCAGCTCGGCTGCGCGCTCCCGACCCGTTAGCCGGTCGGCCGGGTCGGGCCGCCACTGACCCGAGAGGGCTGCCCGGCGCGGGCGTCACCGCGTGGCCAGGTCGTCGAGGTGGCGGGAGAGGACAGTCGTCAACAGCTCCGGACTGCAGTGCGCCGGACGCATCGCGGCATGGACGGCGAGTCCGTCGAGCAGCGCGAAGAGACGATCGGTCTCGACGTCCACGTCGACCGGGGCGCGCTCCGGGCCGACGAGCAGCCGGACCCACCCGAGGCAGGCGTCCCGCAGCAGGTCGTAGCCCTCGTCACGGAGAGCCCGCAGGGCCGGGTCGACGAGCGCACGCGCCGTGAAGGCCAGCCACACCTCGTTCTCCGCCCGGCGCTCGTCGTCGAGCGGAAGCAGTTCGCGCAGCACCGTCTCCGCCGCCCGGCGCGGATCATCCGGGACGCGCAGGCTCGCCACCCGTTGCTCGATCCGGTCGATGACCAACCGCATGGCGAAGACCAGCAGTTCGGACTGGGTGCCGAAGTAGTGCCTGAGCGACCCCATCGACAGGCCGGCCTCTCTGGCGACGGCACGCACGGAGGCGCCGTCGAGTCCGTCGCGCCGGACGACGCGCCAGACCGCCTCGGCGAGGTCGTGGCGACGCCCGACAGGATCCACGGTTCTCGGCACGGCTCCGTTGTAGCACGCCTGTGCTAGCTTCGGGTTCTAGCACAATCGTGCTACTTGCTCGTTCTGAGGACCGTGCCATGCGCACCAGGCGACCGCACACGTCGACCGCACCGCCCTCTGCCCTGCCGCCGACCGGACTGTTCCGGCCGGGCGGTCTGCTACGCCGGCGCAGCGTTCGACTGACCGCGGCCGGGTGGGCGGGAGCCGACGTCTGGGTCGCGGTGACCGCCGACGCCGCGTTGCCCTTCGACTGGCCGGCCTTCGCGGGCCGCTCCGTCGTGGGCAGGCTCGTCGATGCCAACCTGGCCATGCTGCAGGTCCTGCTCTTGATGGGTGTGGTCGTCGCGCTCACCCGCACCCGCGCGAGGCCCGACGTGGCCGGCCGGGCGCCCGAACGCCCGGTCGCCCGGCGCGAGGTCCTGTGGCTCCTGGGCTACGGCGTCATCGGTCAGGCCGGCGGTTTCCTCCTGGCCCGGCTGCTCGGCTGGCACGCCTTCGGGCTCCACCTCGCAGGGACCCTGTACGGAACGCACGAACACGTCGTGCAGGCGGAGGCCGTCGCCTGGGCCTCCTACAACCTCCTCGTCTACGCGGTGGTGCCGCTGGTCCTCTTCCGGCGTCGGTACTCCGCCGAGGCACTCAACCTGACGTCGGCCGACCGGCACCGGGACAGCGTGCTGATCGGAGTGGTCCTGGCCATCGAGTCCCTGTTCCAGCTGCTCGTGCTCGAGCCGGACCTCCTCCGACTGAACGGTCGGCAACTCGTCCTCGGGGCCACCGTCGCCTTCGTCCTCTATCTCGCCGGAGCCGTGCTGCCGGCCATGGTGTTCGTCTACGCGATCCTCGTGCCGCGCCTCCTCCGGCTGACCGGCTCCACGGCCGGCACGGTGGTCCTGGGCGGCCTCACGTACACGCTGCTGCACGTCTGGGACGCCTGGACCGTGTTCTCGACGCCGGGCGACGCCGTGCTCTCCGTCGTCTTCCTGGTGTTCACCTACCTGGGCCCGGGGATGATCAAGACCCTCCTCACCGTCCGGACCGGCAACGCCTGGGTGCACGTGTGGGGCTACCACGCGTTCGCCCCGCACACGCTCTTCGAGACCACCCACATGGTGAGGGTGTTCCACATCCGGTGACCCGTCTCCGGGAGCCGCGCTCCGCCAGCGACATCCCGCGCGAGGTCCGGGGGCCCCTACGGTGCAGCGACATGACGTACCGAGCCACCCTCGTGGCGCTCTCCTCGGTCCAGCTGGCCGCTCAACTGGCCGGCCACGTCGTGGCCGTGCGCCGGCGGCGGCACTTCGACGTCCCGTTCATGGCGGGGAGCCCGGAGCACATCGTGCGGGACTGGCTCTGGTTCGGCACGGCCTACAGCGCACCTCCGTACCTGCTCGGGCCGCAGATCTGGGCCATCGCCCGGCTGCTCCGCGGGCCGGACGACCGCGCGTGCCGGGTGCTCCGCCGGCTGGGGACGGGGCTGACCCTGGGCTATCCGAGCGAGCGGTGGAACCGGGTCCGGCTGCGTCCGGGCAGGTTCGACCCGATCGAGACGCCGATCGTCGTCGCCGGGTGGAGCGGGGCGGTGGCGATGGCCCTTCTCGCCCGCCAGTGCCGAGGCGCTGATCAGGCGGGCTCGGGCACGCCGCCGGGGTCGCCACCCGGGTCGTCCGGTGTCGACTCGATCGGCGGGGGCGGCAGCGGCTCGGCCGCGTCGGGGAGCAGTTCCGCGGCGTCGTCGGGCACCGGCCGGTCGGGATCGATCTCGGGATCCGGCTCGGGCAGCGGGGCGACCATGCCGTGAGTCAACCAGCGCGTCGTCCGCCTCGCGATGTCGCGCGCGGACGTGCGCGTGGAGCGGTCGGCGGGCTGTCCCCGGCCGGCACGGCTCAGCGGGCCGGGTCGGCGGGCTGCGCGGAACCGCCCGGCACCGCGAGGGGCAGCCGTACCCGGAGCACGGTGGCGCCCGGCCCGGTCTCGATGCTGATGTCACCGCGGTGCCGGTCGACGATCCGCCGGGAGATGTCCAGACCGAGGCCGGTGCCCTCGCCCACGCCCTTGGTCGTGTAGAAGGGGTCGAAGGCGTGCTGCCTGGTCTCCGCGGACATCCCGGAGCCGGTGTCGGCGACCTCCACGACCACCGCACCCCGGCCGAGACGCGTGGACAGGCGGAGCGTCCCGCGGCCGTCCATCGCGTCGAGCGCGTTGGTGATGAGGTTGGTCCAGACCTGGTTCAGCTCGGCGGCGAGCGCGGAGATGCGCGGGACGTCGGCGCCGTAGTCCCGCACCACGACCACGTCGTCCGGGATGCGGTGCGCCAGCACCACCAGGGTGCTCTCCAGCCCCTCGACCAGGTCGGTGGTCTGCATCGAGGCGCGGTCGAGCTGGGAGTAGGACTTCACGGCCGCGACCAGGTCGGAGATGCGACGCGCGGACTCCTTCACCTCCTCCAGCAGACCGGTCGCGGAGAGCGTGTTCGCGACCCAGTCCAGCGCCGCCTCGAGCGCGGCTGCACCGCCGGCCTCCGCGACCCGCTCGCACCAGTCGACGTCGGCGCCGGCTGCGGCGAGGACCGGGGCCAGCACCCAGTCCTGCCGCACCGACCGCGCGGACAGCCAGTCCGCGAGTGCGTCCTCCCGGTCCGCGAGGTCCATCGGGTCCACGGACGACGGCCGGGGGACGAGCTCCTGCCGCAGTGCGTCGATGCGGCCGAACTGCTCGGCGGAGATCGGCAGCGCGACGAGTTGCTGCAGGGAGGACAGCAGCCCGGCGTACGCCTCGCCGAGCGCGTCCACCGCCCGCGTCGCCGCGGCGGCGGGGTTGTTGAGCTCGTGGGCGAGCCCGGCCGCCAGGGTGCCGAGGGCGGCGAGCGCCTCCCGCTGCCGCGCCATCGACTCGTAGTTGCGAGCGGACCGGGAGACGCCCTCGATGAGGTGCAGGCCCAGCGGGAAGCGGGTCGTCCACAGCCGGCGGAGGTCGTCGGCGGACACCCGGAGCATGCAGCCGGCGGTGACGGCGCGTCCGGTCGCCAGGTAGGCGCCGTGCTCGTCCCAGGCGCGGAAGCCGCCGGCCCACCGTCCGGGCACGTCCATGACCCCGAGCTGGGTCTCGTCGCGTCCCACGTGGCGCAGGAGGTCCACGCTCCCGTCCAGGAGCACCCACCAGTGCTCGGCGGGGTGGTTCTCCCGGAACAGCACCTCGCCGGGCCGGAACGGCACCTCGGTGCCCACCTCGAGCAGGGTGGCCAGCAGGTCGTCGCCGGTGCCGTCGAAGAGCCCGATCGGGCGGACCGTGTGGAGCTCCATCTCGAACCCTCCTGACCGACCCCCTGCCCGGCCGGACCTGTGGCGGGGAAGCGTCCCGACGGAGCCCGGGGATCACCTGGTGGTGGCGCGATCGAAGCACAACCCGCGCCGGGACGTGCCGGTCCGCTGAGCGCCGCCTCGCGGGGCGCCGGGAGGGGCCGATCCGGTCGGGGCGGACGGGCAGCTCGGCCGACCACCGGCTACTGGCTGCGCCGGCGTGGGGGCTCCCCGTCCGCTGCCGGCACCCACCTGCGGCACCCGGTCAGGACGTAGGGACGGACGTGCCGAAAGCGGCGGTGTCCCAGGGGCCGGCGGTCCAGGGACGGCGGCTGTACTCGAGGTGCAGCCGCCCGGGGCGGGCGTCGACGAGCTCGGCGAACACCGTGCCGTACACCTGGCCGTCCCGCTCGTGCCGGACGACCAGGGCCGAGGGATCGTCGGCGGGTGGCCGCGCCTGGACCAGGCCGCGCCAGCCGTCGGGGAACGTCGCCGTGGCCAGCGCTCCACGCCAGCGGTCGGCCTTGCGGTCCTCCGGCCCGCCGGACGTCATCACGTGCGTGCCCTCGGCGTGCTCGGTCTCGGTGAGCCGGTCACCGTCGAACAGCCACGTGGTCAGTCGGGCCGGGCTCACCAGGACGAGCAGGAAACCTGCCATGCCGGTGAGCTGGACGCGCGAGACCCAGTCGGTCCCGTGGACGGCGCCGAGCAGGGGCAGCACGCCCCGGCTCGGGGACCCCGGCGCGGCCGGCCGATCGTGGTAGCGGTTGAGCACGAGCGCGGTGACGCCGCTGCCGACCCCGGTGGCGCACCACGTGCCCCCGGCGAGCCGGTCGCGCCCGCCGACGACGTCGGGGAACTGCGGCCACCACCGGTCGGGGACGTCGAACGCGCGGGAGGTCACCTCGTCGCGGATCGCGAGGACCTCCACGGGCCGGTCGGCGGACCGGCGCACCACCACCGTGCACATGCCCGCATCCTCCCGTTCCGCATCCGGCCCGGGACGTGCGCCCCGGTCCGGCCGGACCGCGAGCTCCGGGCCGGTCAGCGGCCGGAGGGACGCCGGCGCGCACGCCGGGCGGCGATCACCGGCAGCTGCCGGTGATCGGCGGCGGGCTCGGTGCGGCTCCTCGCCTCCTCGGCGAGCTGGCGGGCGGCGACGACGGACGCCGGTTCCTCGCCGCGACCTGGTGGTCGTTGGGGCATCGTCCCTGTCTCTCCCGGGGGTGGCCGTCTGCCGGTGTCGTGGCCGACGGCAGACGTCGGGCGGATCGCGCCGGGACGTTCCGGAGGGCCCGTGGTCCCCGGCGTCGTCAGCGTTGCGGCGTCGACTCCCGCTGACCATCGGGGGGCACCCCCAACCGGCACCCCGGCCGTGGGGGATGACCCTGACCGCTGGTTCCCCGGCTCCGTCGCGTGCGCGGCGGGGGACTGGGCTCAGAGGAGCGCGATGCCCATCGCGAGGCCGACCAGCACGGTCAGCCGCACCGTCCACCGTCCCGCGGTGAGCCAGCCGCCGGGCAGCGGCGGGCGGACGGTCACCCCCGGCGACGGCGGCCCGACGACGGGCGCGAGCCAGCGCAGCGTGACGGCGACGTGCCGGCGCTCCGCGGCCACCTTCTCCCGGTGGTCGGCGAGCGCGGTGAACAGGTGCAGGGGCAACGCCAGGACACCGAGGACGGCGAGGACGGCGCTGACCGGGTCGTCGCCCGAGGACGAGCTGGAGATGTCGGTGGTGCCGCTGTCGTCGGAGTCCGCGTGCCCGACGAAGCGGAACACCCGCGCGCCGTGCCACAGGTGCAGCCCGCGGCCGTTGCGGGACGGTGCGGGGCTGTGGAACTGCGCCAGCGGCGCCGAGACGACGATGCGCTCACCCCCGAGCGGCCCGACCCGGACGACGGAGAGCACCCCGCCGGACATCTCCAGCCGCACGCCCCGGCGGCCGATGCCGAGCGGGGTGAACCGGCGGGCCCAGCGCAGCGGGGGCGCCACCGCGCCCGGACCGTCGCGCGGAGGTGTCGGCTGCTGTCGCCCGACCCGGTCGGCCCGGCGCGGCTGCTGGATGGTGTCCCGTCTCGGCACGACCGGAGAAGCTACGGCAACGGTGCAGGTCCCAGGGCAGGTCAGGGGCACGCGCCGACTCGAGGGTCCACCCTGGCCGGCGGAAAGTCGCTGGCGTGCGATGACTCCACGGTCGAGAGTCGGTCAGACCCTCCAGAGATGCCCGTGCGACCCCGAGGTGAGGAAGTCGATGACCACACACACCCCGCTCGCGATCGATGCGAGCGGGCTCGGCAAGTCCTTCGGGGAGACGCGTGCCGTCGCCGGGGTGGACCTCGCCGTACCGGTGGGCGCGATCTACGGCGTGCTGGGGCCCAACGGGGCGGGGAAGACCACCACCATCCGGATGCTGGCCACGTTGATCCCCCCGGACGCGGGCAGCGCCCGGGTCCTGGGGCACGACATCGTGTCCGAGGCCGACACGGTCCGGGAGCTGGTCAGCCTGACCGGCCAGCTGGCCTCGGTCGACGAGGAGCTCACCGGCCGGGAGAACCTCGTGCTGCTCGGCCGCCTGCTCGGCTACTCGCGGGCCGGCGCCAGGGACCGTGCGGACGAGCTGCTCGACGCCTTCGACATCGCCGACGCCGCCGGCCGGCTGGTCAAGCACTACTCCGGCGGCATGCGCCGCCGGCTCGACATCGCGGCGAGCATCGTCGTCACGCCGCGGCTGATGTTCCTCGACGAGCCGACGACCGGGCTGGACCCCCGCTCGCGCAACCAGGTCTGGGAGATCGCCCGGGCGCTGGTCGCCGAGGGGACGACGATCCTGCTGTGCACGCAGTACCTCGAGGAGGCCGACCAGCTCGCCGACGGCATCGCCGTGATCGACCGGGGCCGGGTCATCGCCGAGGGAACGCCCCGGGACCTCAAGGCCTCGATCGGCACCGGCTCCCTGCACGTCCGCCTGCTCGACCCGGGGCGGCGCGCCGAAGCCGCCTCGATGCTGGAACGCACGGTGGGCCCGGTGGTGCTGGAACCGGACCCGGCGGCGCTGTCGGCCACCGGGGCGGACGCCGACCGGGCGGCGTGCGCCGTCGCCGAGCTCTCCCGCGCGGGCGTCCCGCTGGCGCACTTCTCCCTGCAGCAGCCCAGCCTCGACGAGGTCTTCCTCGCGCTCACCGGCCATGCCGCCGAGACGACGTCCGCGTCCTCCGAGACCCTCCAGGAGAACCTGTCATGACCGCGACGACCCGGGCGCACGACTCCGCTGACACCGCGGCGGTGCGCCGGGCCATCTCCTCCACCCCCCGGCCTGCCCGGCCCGGGCCGCTGTCGGCCGCCCTGACGTTCGGCTGGCGGGGCATGCTGAAGGTCAAGCACGTGCCCGAGCAGCTGCTCGACGTCACGGTCACGCCGGTGATGTTCCTGCTGATGTTCACGTACCTGTTCGGCGGTGCGATCGCCGGGTCCACCAGCGCCTACCTGGACTACACGCTCCCGGGGCTGCTGGTCATGTCGGTGCTGTTCACGACCGTCTACTCCGGGGTCTCGCTGAACACCGACCTGACGAAGGGGGTCGTCGACCGGTTCCGCTCGCTGCCGATCTGGCGGCCGGCGCCGCTGCTGGGCTCGCTGCTCGGCGACAGCGTCCGGTACGTGATCGCCGGCACCGTGATCATCGTCGTCGGTGTCGCGCTGGGTTTCCGGCCCGGCGGCGGCGTCCCCGGGGCGGCTGCCGCACTGGCCCTGGTCGTCGCCTTCTCGTTCGGGCTGTCGTGGGTCTTCTCGGTCCTCGGCCTGCTGCTGAGGTCCCCGAACGCGGTGATGAACGCCGGGTTCATGGCGATCTTCCCGCTGACCTTCGTGTCCAACGTCTTCGTCGACCCCGCCACGCTGCCGGGCCCGCTCGAGGCGTTCGTCGACGTCAACCCCATCTCCGTCCTGGCCACCGCGTCCCGGTCGCTCATGGCCGGTGCGCCCGACGGCGCCGCCATCGGCGTCTCCCTCGCGGTGGCGGCGGCGCTGGCCGCGGTGTTCATGCCGCTGACCACGAGGCTGTACCGCAGCCGCTGAGCCGGCCGGCCCGGCCTCGGCGTGCGCAGCCGGCCCATCCGGGGCACCATGCGGGGTCCAGGAAGGGCACCGTCTCCGTTGGGGCTGGGTGATCCGTGGCAGAGACCGCACTGGCCGGCATCCGGGTCGTGGAGCTGGGACAGGTCATCGCCGGTCCGTTCTGCGGGCAGTTGCTCGGTGACCTGGGCGCCGACGTCATCAAGGTGGAACCCCCGCGGGTGGGGGACGTGCTGCGGCAGTGGGGCCGCGTGCACGACACCGACGGGGACTCGTTGTGGTGGCGGGTCACCGGCCGGAACAAGCGCAGCGTGACCGTGGACCTGCGCCGTCCCGAGGGGCAGGACCTCGTGCGGCGGCTCGTCGGGCGGGCCGACGTCCTGCTGGAGAACTTCCGGCCGGGGACCCTCGAGCGGTGGGGGCTCGGTTGGGAGGAGCTCTCGCGCCTCAACGAGCGCCTGGTGCTCGTGCGGGTGAGCGGCTTCGGGCAGTCCGGGCCGTACGCGAAGCGGGCCGGGTACGCCGCCGTCGGCGAGGCGATGGGTGGCCTGCGGGCGCTGACCGGCTACCCCGACCGCCCGCCGACGCGCGTGGGCCTGTCGATCGGCGACTCACTGGCCGGCACCATGGCGGCGCTGGGTGCCGTCGCCGCGCTCCAGGCCCGGTCCCGGACCGGTCGGGGCCAGGTGGTCGACGCCTCCATCTTCGAGTCGGTGCTCGCGATGACCGAGGCGCTGGTGCCGGAGTGGCAGGTCGCGGAGGTGCGGCGGGAGCGGAGCGGTCCCACCCTGCCCGGCATCGCGCCCAGCAACGTCTATCCCACCGCCGACGGCCAGGTGCTGATCGCCGCGAACCAGGACTCCGTCTTCCGGCGGCTCACCACGGCGATGGGCATGCCCGAGCTCGCGGACGACCCGCGGTTCCGCGACCACCGGGCCAGGGGCGACCGGCAGGACGAGCTGGACGGGATCATCGCCGGGTGGACCCGGGCCCGGGACTCGGCGGAGGCGCTGGAGTCGCTGCACGAGGTGGGGGTGCCGGCCGGCCTGGTGTACGAGCCGGCCGACATGCTCGCAGATCCGCACTTCCAGGCCCGGGAGTCGATCGTCCACGTGGCCGACGAGGAGTACGGGGAGGTGGCCATGCCGGCGGTGGTCCCGCGGCTGAGCGCCACGCCGGGTTCGGTCCGGCGGCCGGCGCCCCGGCTGGGTGAGCACACCGACGCCGTCCTGACCGAGCTGCTGGACCTGAGCCCCCAGGAGATCGACGACCTCCGCTCCGCGGGGGTCATCTGAGCCGACGAGGGAACCCCGTGGACGACTCCCGTGCCGATGGAAGCAGGGCTGGACCCGTGCCCGACAACGTGACCCGCAAGCTCCTCCGGGACCACCTCGTGGCAGGGGAGCTGGAACCAGGGGCGACCCTGACGCTCGCCGTGGACCAGGTCCTCATCGAGGACGCGACCGGGACCATGACCGCGATGCAGTTCGAGATGCTCGGCGTCGAGGAGCTGGGGGTGCCCCTCGCGGTCCAGTACGTCGACCACAACGTCCTGCAGATCGACGACAAGAACCTGCAGGACCACAAGTACCTGGAGAGCTTCTGCCGCCGCTACGGCCTCCGGTACTCCCCGGCCGGCAACGGCATCTCGCACTACCTGCACCTCGAGCACTTCGCCCGGCCGGGCGAGCTGCTGGTCGGGGCCGACTCGCACACCACCTCCTCCGGCGCGGTGGGGATGTTCGCGGTGGGCGCGGGGGGCCTCGACGTCGCCGTGGCGATGGCCGGCTACGGCTACGACCTCGCGTGCCCCCGCGTGGTCGGCGTCGAGCTCACCGGCCGGCTGCCGGCCTGGGTCGAGGCCAAGGACGTGATCCTCGAGCTGCTCCGCCGCACGACCGTCCGGGGCGGTCTGGGCACCGTCTTCGAGTTCTTCGGCGAGGGCGTCGCCGGGCTGCCCGTCACCGACCGGGCCACGATCGCCAACATGATCGTCGAGACGGGGGCGACGACGGCGGTCTTCCCCTCCGACGAGCAGACCCGTGCCTGGCTGAGGTCCCAGGCCCGCGAGGAGGACTTCCGGCCGCTGGTCGCCGACCCCGGCGCCGGTTTCGACGACGTCGTGCGCATCGACCTCGCCGACCTCGAACCCCTGGTGGCCAGGCCGCACTCGCCCGACAACGTCGTCCCGGTGCGAGAGGTCGCCGGCACCCGGATCGTCCAGGTCTGCGTCGGCTCGTCGGTGAACAGCTCCTACCAGAACCTGGCCACCGTCGCCGAGGTGCTGCGGGGCCGGACGGTGCACCCGGACCTGCAGGTGACGGTCAACCCGGGGTCCCGGCAGATCCTCGACACCATCACGCGCTCGGGCGTCTACGGCCACCTGCTCAACGCCGGCGCCCGGGTGCTCGAACCGATCTGCGGCCCGTGCGTGGGGATCGGCTACGCCCCGACGAAGGGGGAGCCCTCGTTGCGCACCTTCAACCGGAACTTCCCCGGGCGCAGCGGCACCGCGGGGGACAGCGTGTGGCTGTGCTCCCCGTCCACGGCCGCCGCGAGCGCCCTCCACGGCGTGATCACCGACCCCCGCACCCTGGGCGAGCCACCGGAGCTGCCACCGGCGGACAACGACCCGCTGGTCGACGCCCGCTTCATCACCGCCGTCCTGCCGCCCGGGGAACGGCGGCGGGTGCAGATCTGGCGCGGTCCCAACCAGCAGCCGCCCCCGGACATCGGCCCGCTGCCCGACGACGTCGAGGGTCGGGTGGTGATCGTCCTCGGCGACGACATCTCCACCGGCGACATGGCCCCCGACGGCGCGATCGCGATGTCGATCTGGTCGGACATCACCGCCTGCGCGAGGTTCATGTTCCAGCGCAACGACCCCGACTTCCACTCCCGCGTGACGTCCTGGGGCGGCGGGATCATCGTGGCCGGCCACAACTACGGTCAGGGCTCCTCCCGGGAGCACGCCGCGCTGAACCCGCGCTTCCTCGGCGTGCGGGCCATCGTCGCGGCCGGTTTCGCCCGCATCCACCGCAGCAACCTCATCGCCCAGGGCATCGTCCCCCTGGTCGCCGAGGACGCGGCCGGCTCGGCGTCGGTGGGCGACACCTGGCGCATCCCGGGGCTGCGCGCCGCCGTCGGCAGCGGTGCCGACGAGGTGTCCGTGGACGTCGAAGGGCAGGGCGGGCTCGCCGTGCGGCTGCAGCTGGCACCGGCCGAGCGGGAGCTCCTGCTGGCCGGCGGCCTGCTCGCGCACACGCGGGCGGGCCGCCGCCCACTCGTCCCGGACGCCCGCCGCACGCCCGCGCCGTTCGCTCCAGGCTCCTGATCGGGGGGCGGTCATGGACAACCGGATCGAGATCGTCGAGGGCAGCCCGCGCGACGGGCTGCAGAACGAGCGCGAGGTGGTGAGCACCGCCGCCAAGGTGCGCCTCGTCGAGGACCTCGTGGCCGCCGGCGTCCGCCGCATGGAGGTCACCAGCTTCGTCCACCCCGAGCGGGTGCCGCAGATGGCCGACGCGGAGCAGGTGATGGCGGCCGTGCCGCGGCGGGACGACCTCAGCTGCATCGGGCTCGTTCTCAACCTCCGTGGCGCGGTCCGCGCGACGGCGGCGGGGGTCGACGAGATCAACTACGTGGTGCCCGCGACCGACACGTTCGGCCAGCGCAACCAGGGCGTCACCACCCGGCAGGCGCTGGACGCGCTGGGACCGATCGGGACGGTGGCCCGGGAGCACGGCGCGAGACTCAGCGTGACCGTCGCGGTCGGCTTCGGCTGCCCGTACGAGGGCGAGGTGTCCACGGCCCGGCTGTCCGAGGTCGCCGGCGAGGTCGTGGCGGCCGGCGTCGACGAGCTGGCGCTGGCCGACACGCTCGGCTCCGCCGTCCCCCGGGAGGTCACCGAGCGGGTCCGGGCCGTCCAGCACCTGGCCACCCCGCTGCGCCTGCACCTGCACGAGACCCGCCACACCGGCCTCGCCAACGCCCTGGCGGCGATCGAGGCCGGGGTGACCGTGCTCGACGCCAGTGCCGCAGGTCTCGGCGGATGCCCCTTCGCTCCCGGCGCGGCCGGGAACGTCGCCACCGAGGACCTCGCGTGGATGCTGGCGCGCAGCGGTTACGACACCGGACTGGACGTCCCCGGGGTCGTCGCGGCCGGACGCCGCGTGTGTGCCTCCATCGGTCTCGAGCCTCGGTCCGGGGTGGCCCGGGCCGTCGCCTCCCCCGAGGCAGCCATCCCGGTCCACTGACCCAGCACCACCAGCACCACCAGCACCACAGGCACCACAGGCACCACCAGCACCGCGGACCCGGGTCCCCCGACCCGGGCCCACCGCTCCCGGCCCAGCGGAGGATGACCATGTCACCGGAAGTCGTGTCGCTGCTCGTCCTGCTGGTCATCCTGGTCATCGCCACGGTGCTGCCCATCAACATGGGCGCGCTGGGCTTCGGGGCGGCCTTCCTCCTCGGCACGCTGGTGCTCGGCATGAGCGTCGACGAGATCCTGGCGGGCTTCCCGGCCGGCCTGTTCCTCACCCTCGCGGGCATCACCTACCTGTTCGCGATCGCGCAGATCAACGGGACGGTCGACCTGCTGATCCGCGGCGCGATCCGGCTGGTCGGCGGCCGGATCGCGGCCATCCCGTGGATCATGTTCGCCGTCACGGCGCTGCTCGTCGGGATCGGTGCCCTGTTCGCGGTGGCCATCGTCGCGCCGATCGCCCTGCGGTTCGCCTTCCGGTACAAGATCAACGCCTTGATGATGGGCATGATGGTGGTGCACGGGGCGCTGGGCGGCGCGTTCACCCCGATCAGCGTGTACGGGAGCTTCGTCAACGGGCTCGTGAGCGACAGCGGGCTGGAGAGCAGCCCGATCATGCTGACCGTGGCCCCGCTGGCCTTCAACGCCGCCATCGGCGCCCTCATCTTCTTCTTGCTGGGGGGACGGCAGCTCCTCGCCGCCCGGACGCACCACCACGACGAGGCGGTGGAGCGCGAGGCGGTGGAGCGCGAGGCGGTGGAGGCCAGCGCCGTCACCGGTGGGGGGCCGGGCAGCGCGGGGACCGCGCCGGCCCGGGGGCACGGTGTCCAGGCGGCGGCCTCGCCGGAGGACCCGGCGCCGGAGGCGCGCACCCCGGCCGGGGAGACGGATGCGCCCCAGCGGATCCGGGTCGAGCAGGTCGCCACCATCGTCGGCCTGCTGGTGTTCGCCGTCCTGACCGTGGTGTGGGCCCTGGACGTGGGCTTCACGTCGATCCTGATCGGGGTGCTCCTGGCGCTGATCCACCCCAAGGCCACGAAGGGGGCGGTCGACAAGATCGCCTGGTCGACGGTGCTGCTCATCGCCGGTGTGCTGACCTACGTCGGCGTGCTGGAGGCGGCCGGGACGATCGACTACATCAGCAACGCCATCGCCGGGCTCGGGGCCCCGCTGCTGGCGGCGCTGCTCATCTGCTACCTCGGCGGCATCGCCTCCGCGTTCGCGTCGTCCGTGGCGATCCTGGGCGTGATGATCCCGCTGGCGATCCCGTTCCTGCAGCAAGGGGGGATCGGCGCCGTCGGGTTCATCGTCGCGCTGGCCATCGCCACGACGGTGGTGGACGTCAGCCCGTTCTCCACGAACGGAGCGCTGGTCCTGGCCAACGCCCAGGACATCGACCGCGACCGCTTCTACCGGCAGATGCTGGCCTACGCCGGCATCGTCGTGGTGCTCGGCCCGCTGCTGGCCTGGGCGGTCTTCGTGCTCCCCGGCTGGCTGTGAGGCCCGGCTGCCTGTGAGGCCGGGACCCCCTACTGGGCGGCGGCGGGGTAGGGCTCGGGGAGCGGTGTCGACGCCGGGCCCTCGTCGCTGGTCGGTTCGGGCGTCGGCCGCGGCGCCGGCGCCATCCGCACCTCCCCGCTGAGCAGCCGGCCCGCGCCCGGCACGCGGGGCTCGAGCCCGAGCTCGGTGAGGATGGTGAACACCGTCGCGGTCGCCGCCGACAGGACCGGCAGGCCGGCGGCGTCCTCGACCGGCTGCACCGCGGCCAGCGACGGCATCTGCACGCAGGCCGACAGCACCAGCACGTCGGCGTCGCCCACGTCGACGCGGCGCCAGTGCTCGCGCAGGTCGGCCGGGTCCAGCCGGGCGACCGCGAGGTTGTCCGAGACCTCGAGGCTCAGCGCGTCGCAGACCTCGACCCCCGCGTCCTCGATGTACTCCGCGACGAGCCGGGTGAGCGGCTTCATGTAGGGGGTCACCATCGCGATGCGCTTCGCCCCCATCGCGTCCAGCGCGCGGAGCAGGGCACCGGCGCTGGAGATGACGGGGATGTCCAGACCCTCGCCCTGCAGGACCCCGGCGATCTGCCCCTCGGCGTGGCAGTGGTAGCCCGGGCCCTGCGCCATGATCGCGACGAGGCAGGCGGAGGCGACGACGTCGGGGCGCGCATCGGCCAGCTCCAGGGAGGCGCGCTCGGTCTGCGCGTTCATCCGCGCGAGCTCCTCGGGGGTGACGTGCTTCATCCGCATGCGGCTGGAGTGGAACGTGAACCGGTCCTCGGGCAGGACCTGCTCACGATCGCGGAGCATCCGCGGCAGTTCGGTCTCCATGGTCAGGTTCGAGCTCGGCACGATCATGCCGATGCGGTGGTCGCGCACGGGTACCTCCGAGGTGTCGGCGACCTGGGTCGGGTGCCGGTCGGTGCCGGAGGTCTACCCACCGGCCGCCGCGGCACCCACGACACTCCGGCACCCCCCGCCCGGCGGGGAATGTGGTGGACCGCCGCCGCGTCCCGGTGGTCTGCTGGCACGGCAGCACCCGATCGGCCCCGTCACCGGTGCCCTGGACGAGGGTCCCGGACCGAACCCTCGCCTCAGGAGTCGTCATGTCCGAGCCCGCCCTCGCGCCGGGTCCGCGCCGCGGGTGGCGGCACCTCAACCTCGCCTGCCTCACCGCCCTGACGGCCTACTCGGCGGCGGTGGGCTGGCAGGCGCAGGTCGTCTCCTACCCGCTCTACCGGGCCGTCGGGGACGAGGAGTTCGCTGCGTACCACCAGCAGTACAACAAGGCGATACCGCTGGTGGTGATCGTCCCGGGCTTCGCGTCCTTCCTGGCCGGCGGCGCCTTCTACTGGACCCGGCCGGCCGAGGTGCCCCGCTCCGCGGCGCTGGTCGTCAGCGCGGCCGGCGGGGCCTCCCTCGTGGCCACGGTGCTCTGGGCCATCCCGATGCACGACCGGCTGGACCGGGTCGGCCGGTCCCCGGGCACCATCGACAGCCTGCTCCGGGCGAACCTGCTGCGCACGGTCGCGCTGACCGGCAGCACCCTCACCCTGATCTGGTCGACGTGGCGGAGCTGGGGGAGGACCGGAGCCGGCCGTTCGTGACGTCCCCGATCGGCGGCCCGAGGAGTGGCGCGTTGGTTCCTCCCGCGGCGACGGGCACACTGCCGATGTGATGGACGGCGGCGCAGCGACGACGGAGCCCGACCCCGATCGCGGTGTCGCGCTGCGCGAGGCCGGCGACGACGGCCGGCCGGAGCAGGGCGCGCCGCTGCTGATCCCCGGCGAGACCTGCTGGCGGATCGAGCGGGCCACCCGCCTGGCGATCTTCGTCGACGCGGCCGGCTACTTCGCCACCCTCAAGCGTGCCGTGCTGCGCGCCGAGCGGCGGGTGCTGTTCATCGGCTGGGACTTCGACCCCCGCATCCGGCTCGACCCGCTCGGTGGCGGCCGGCCGAGGGACGACCGGCTGGGCGCCGTCCTGGAGAAGGCGGTGGAGGAGAACCCGCAGCTGGAGATCGGCGTCCTGCAGTGGGACCTGGGCATGGTCAGGGCGCTCGGCCGGGGCCTGAAGCCGATCGTGCTGCTCGACCGGCGCACCCCCGACCGGCTCACGTTCGCCGTCGACACCCACCACCCGGTCGGCGGTGCGCACCACCAGAAGATCGTGGTCATCGACGACTGCCTGGCCTTCACCGGTGGCATCGACATCACCGCGGACCGCTGGGACACCTCCGAGCACGCCGACGGCAACCCGCACCGACGCCGGCCGGCGGCCGGACGGGCCCCGGGCCGGCTGACCGGGCCGTGGCACGACGCGACGAGCATCATGACGGGGCCCGCCGCCCGTGCGGTCGCCGAGCTCGCGCGCGAGCGGTGGGAGAGCGGCACCGGGGAACGGCTCGAACCGATCGCCGAGGAGCGGGACTGCTGGCCCGAGGAGGTCGAGCCCCTGCTCACCGACGTCGACGTGGCGATCTCCCGCACCCGCCCCGAGCACGGCGGCACGCCGCTCGTGCACGAGATCGAGCTCCTGTGGCTGGCCGTGATCGCCGCGGCCCGCCGCTCGATCTACGTGGAGAGCCAGTACTTCGCCAGCCGCCGGATCGCCGAGGCGATCGCCGAGCGGCTGCGCGAGCCCGACGGCCCCGACGTCGTCGTGCTCAACCCGTGGACGGCCGACGGCTGGCTCTCGGAGAAGGCGATGGGGACCGCGCGCGCCCGGGTGCTGGAGATCGTCCGCGAGGCCGACGTCCACGACCGGTTCCGCCTCTACACGCCGGTCACGGAGCAGCGGGACCACATCTACGTGCACGCCAAGGTGACCGTGGTCGACGACCGCCTGCTGCGCCTGGGGTCCAGCAACGTGAACAACCGCTCGATGGGCCTGGACACCGAGTGCGACCTGGCGATCGAGGCGGTCGACGGGCGGCCGGGGGCGGACCGGCTGGCCGCGACCATCGTCGGCGTCCGGGACCGCCTGCTCGCCGAGCACCTGGGGTGCACGCCGGACGACGTCGCCGCCGCGATCGCCGACAGCGGCTCCCTCGTGCAGGGCATCGAGCGGCTGCGCCGGCCGACCGGCCGGTCGCTGGTGCCGTTCGAGCCGCCCGAGCTCAACCCGGCCGACCGGGCGCTGGCGGAGTCCGAGGTGATGGACCCGGAGAAGACGCCGAACCGGTGGCGCCGGGTCGAGCGGTTCTTCGCCCGCCGCCGGCGGCCGCGGCACCGGGTGCGCACCTGACCCGCCGGGGCCAGCACCGGCCGGGACGTGCGTCGATGCCCCTGTGGCGAAGATCACATCCCTGCTAGCCTCGCCGGTCCGAGCCGGCTCGCGCTTCCGGGAGGTCCCTCATGCGACAGGACCAGGTGGACGACGCCAGGACGCGCCCGTCCTCCCCAGCCGGCCGCCTCGGTCGGTCTCGACTGGCGACCGGTCTGGCCGCTGCCACGGTCGCCCTCGCCGGGTGCGGGGGCGGCGGCGGTGGTGAGGGCGGTGCCGGTGGTGACGGCGGAGCAGGGGCCGCCGAGGGTTACCCGGACGGCGACATCACCTTCGTCGTCCCGTTCTCGGCCGGCGGGCCCACGGACACGGTGACCCGGCTCATCGCGGAGCCGATGGCCGAGGAGCTCGGCGGGAGCATCGTCGTCCAGAACGTCGAGGGTGCCGGCGGCACGGTCGCAGCCGGTGAGGTCGCCGCGGCCAACCCGGACGGCTACACGGTGCTGATGCACCACATCGGCATGTCGACCGCGCCGTCGCTGTACCCGGACCTCGCGTACGACCCGTTGGTGGACTTCGAGACGGTGGGGCTGGTCACCGAGGTCCCCATGACGATCGTCGCGCGGAGCGACCTCGAGCCCCAGACCATGGACGAGCTGGTGGCGTACCTGAAGGAGAACGCGGACACCGTCACCCTCGCCAACGCCGGCATCGGCGCGGCCTCGCACCTGTGCGGGCTGCTCCTCCAGGAGGCCATCGGCCAGGAGCTGACGGAGGTGCCCTACGAGGGCACCGGCCCGGCCCTGACCGATCTCGTCGCCGGCCAGGTGGACGTGATGTGCGACCAGACCACCAACACCACCGGGCAGATCCAGGGCGGTGAGATCAAGGCCTACGCCGTCACCACTCCGGAGCGGGTGGAGAGTCTCCCCGATCTGCCGACCACGGAGGAGGCAGGTCTGCCGGAGCTCCAGGTCAGTGTGTGGCACGGCCTCTACGTCCCGGCGGAGACCCCCGACGACATCGTCCAGCGGCTCTCCGACGCCCTCAAGGTCGCGCTCGCCGACCAGGGCGTGATCGACCAGTTGGCCGATCTGGGCAGCGCACCCTCCTCCGAGGCGGAGGCGACGCCGGAGGCGCACACCGAACGGCTCACCGAGCAGATCGAGCTCTGGCGGCCGATCATCGAGCAGGCAGGTGTCTCGGCGGACTGATCACGGACGACGATGGGCGGCGCCGGCCGCTCCGCCGTCCCCTCTCCTCTCGATCCGTGAGGACCTGACTGTGGACTGGCGCGGGGCACGCAAGGACCTGCTCGCGGGTGCGACCTTCGTCGGCTTCGGGCTGGCCTTCGCCATCACGGCGAGCACCTACGAGGTCGGTACCGCGCTGCGCATGGGTCCCGGCTACCTCCCTCTCGTGCTGGGGGCCCTGCTGGTCCTCCTCGGGATCCTCATCGCCGTCACGGGGTTCGTCGCCGGCGAGGGGGGTGGGATCGGCCCGGTCCCGTGGAAGGCGGCGGGACTCCTGGTCGTCGCCCTGGTCTTCTTCGGTTCCACGGTGCGGGGGCTGGGCCTGGTCCCGTCACTGCTGGTGACGGTCTTCCTGTCGGCGATGGCGGGCCGCCGCGCGCGCGTGGTCCCCGCCGTCGTGACATCCGCGTCGCTCACGGCCCTCAGCGTGCTGATCTTCGTGATCGCCCTCCAGTTGCGGCTGCCGTACTTCGGCCCGTGGCTCGGGTAGCGCGCCGATGGGAGTGCTGGAGGGTCTCGGGCTGGGCCTCGAGACGGCGCTGACGCCCGCGAACCTGCTCTTCTGCCTGATCGGCGTCGCCCTGGGCACCGCCGTGGGCGTCCTGCCCGGCATCGGGCCGACCGCGACGATCGCCATGCTGCTGCCGATCACCTTCGGCCTCGAGCCGGTCACCTCGCTGATCATGCTGGCCGGCATCTACTACGGGGCTCAGTACGGTGGGTCGACCACTGCCGTCCTCATCAACCTGCCCGGCGAGTCCTCGGCGGCCGTGACGGCGATCGACGGTCACGAGATGGCCAAACGGGGTCGTGCCGGACCGGCTCTCGCCACCGCCGCGCTGGGCTCGTTCTTCGCCGGCACGGTGGGGACGATCGCCCTGGCCCTGTTCGCCGCGCCGATCTCGCGGGCGGCGCTCGAGTTCGGCCCGGCGGAGTACTTCTCGCTGGTGGTCCTGGGGCTGATCGCCTCCATCGCGCTGGCGAGCGGCTCGACCCTCAAGGCGCTGGCGATGATCGTCCTCGGGCTGCTGCTCGGGACCGTGGGCCAGGACATCTACTCCGGCACGCCGCGGTTCACCTTCGGCCAGCGCGAGCTCTACGGCGGCCTGAACTTCGTGTCCCTGGCCGTCGGCATGTTCGGCGTCGCCGAGATCCTCCGCAACCTGGAGGGGGAGACGAAGCGGACCGTCACGGTCGCGAAGGTCAGGAACCTGTGGCTCACCAAGGAAGACGTCCGGAGGATCACCGCCCCCGTGCTGCGCGGCACGGGACTGGGCACGGTGCTGGGTGTGCTGCCGGGCGCGGGTCACGTGCTCGCGTCGTTCGTGTCCTACTCGGTGGAGAAGCGCGTCTCGAAGCACCCGCAGGAATTCGGCCGGGGCGCGATCGAAGGTGTGGCCGGGCCGGAGTCGGCGAACAACGCCGCCGCGCAGACCTCCTTCGTCCCGCTGCTCACGCTGGGACTGCCGGCCAACTCGATCATGGCCCTGCTCGTGGGCGCCTTCATCATCCAGGGGATCACACCGGGCCCGAACGTCATCACGGACGAACCGGCGCTGGTCTGGGGCCTCATCGTGTCGATGTGGATAGGCAACCTCTTCCTGGTCCTGCTCAACCTCCCCCTCATCGGGCTGTGGGTGAGGATGCTGTCCATCCCGTACGGGGTGCTCTTCCCCGCGATCATCGCCTTCGCCTCGATCGGCTGCTACTCGCTGGGACTGAACGCCTACCACGTCTACGCGGTCGCGTTCTTCGGCATCCTGGGCTACTTCCTGATCAAGCTGGGCTGCGAGCCGGCGCCCTTGCTCCTGGGATTCGTCCTCGGCCCGCTGCTGGAGGAGTACCTCCGCCGTGCCCTGATCATCTCCCGCGGCGACCCGACGGTCTTCCTCACCCGACCGATCTCCCTGGTCCTCCTCGTCCTGGCGGCCGCCGCGTTCGTCCTGGCCGTGCTGCCGGCGGTCCGTCGCAAGCGCGAGGACGTGTTCGAGGACGAGTGAGAGGACCGGGGTGTGCTGGTCAGACGGTCTCGGGTACCCGCAGATGGGCGAGGACGAGGTCGAACTCGGCGACTTCGAGGAGGTCCATGTCCATCCGCGCGGCGAACTCCTCGCGCAGGGTCGTGAACTGGTCACGGGTGTGCGCCATCGCCTCGTGGCTCTCGAACACGACCGTCGAGACGCACCGCCCGTCCGTGCGGTCCACCAGGAGACTGTTGCTGCAGAAGCCCGGCGTCTCCTCCCACCAGGGCATCAGGCTGTCCCGATAGGCCTCGATCACCCGGTCCACGTTCGCGGGATCGGTCCGGGTCCACGTCACCCGGGCACATCCACCGTCGTGGTGCGCCCGGTGCAGGACGGCGATCTCCCACTCCCGGACCTCGGGCGTGACACCGAACATCACGGCCGCGCGTTCCCGCGACCCGGCAACCCGCTCCGCGCTGGCGCGCATCGCCGCCGCGGTCTCCCAGGCGCTCGTGGCGATGCATCGACCGTCGCGGTCGATCAGCAGCGACAGACCGACGCAGCCGTCCAGCCGGGTGACCGTCGGCATGACGTCGTCGCGGATGAAGGCGGTGAGGTCGTCGACGACCTCGGGGCGGCCCCGCATGGTGGTGGATCGGGCGTACATGTCACCGCTCCTCCCTGGTGACGGCGACACCCCTGCGGCATCGCCGCGCGGCCCACTCTGCTCTTCCCGGGACGCCCGGACAACGGCCGCGGTGATCCGCCCACGGGCGGCACCAGCCGATCACCGCTGCGGCGGGTCCGCTCGCCGGGATGCCGGGGTTCCGCCGGTCGCGCCGGCCGGTGCGACGTCGTCGTAGAGGACGGCCATGCGGTCGATGAACCAGACCTTCCCGGCCATCTGGACCGCCAGGCCGAACAGGACCATCCACCCGTTGCGCACGACCAGGCCCCTCGCGATGAACGGCACGCCCAGTGCACTGACGGCGCCGAGCACGTTCGGTGCGACCCGGTGACGCGCAGGGACGGGGACCTCGTCCCGTTTCGCCCAGTAGGTCTCGCCCAGCACCCCCTTGGACGCCCAGGAGTCCAGCGAGCGCGGTGGCGGGAAGGCTCGGGGGTTGATCGCGGTCCACGCGCACACCAGTCCGACCGGGACCAGGCACCCCCACCCGAACCGCGTCCGACTCCAGATCGCCGCGGCCAGCAAGGGCGGGATCGGGATGCGTGTGTAGACGCTCCACGGGTTCGCATGGCGCGCCCAGGCGTCCCCCTCGAGCCCGAATGCCCTGGCCATCCTGGCGTCCATCGTCATGTCGATGCCTCCTCGCCCGCCCGGCGTCCCGTTCCTGGCACCGAGGGTCCCGACCCCGGGCGGGAGAGCACAACACCCCGCTTCGCCGGCCGGCGGAGGTGCTGATCTGCTCCGTCAGGGCGGTGCCCGGAGCCATCCGTTCTCGCGGGCGATCCGGTGGGCCTCGGCCCGGGACCCGGCCCCCAGCTTGGCGGTGATCGCCGCGAGGTGGTTGCGGACCGTGCCCGGCGACAGGAACACCGTGCGGGCGATCTCGCGGACCGGCCGGTCCTCACCGGCGACGGTCAGCACCTCGCTCTCCCGTGGCGTCAGCGGCGAGGGAGGGGCGGTGAGCGCGTCGGCGGCCAGGACCGGGTCCACGTAGCGCTGACCCGCGTGCACCCGGCGGACGACGTCGGCCAGTGCCGTGCCGGGGGCGCCCTTGGCCAGGAAGCCGCGCGCCCCGGACGCGAGGGCCTGGCGCAGCACGTGCGGCCGACCGTGGCCGGTGAGGATCACGCCCGCACACGCGGGGAGCGCCCGGCCCAGCTCGGTGACGACGCCGATGCCGTCCACCACCGGCATCCGCAGGTCGACGACCGCGACGTCGGGGCGGTGGGCCAGCGCGCGGTCGATGGCCTGGCGGCCGTCGGCCGCGGTCGCCACCACCTCGATGTCGGACTCGCGCTCCAGCAGCCCGACCAGCGCCTCGCGGATCAGCTCCTCGTCCTCGGCGAGCAGCACCCGGATCGTCACGGGAGCCCGGGGCGCCCGGGCGCCAGCTCCACCCGCACCTCGAACCGACCGTCGTCGGCCGGCCCGGACGCCAGCCGAGCGCCCGCGGCAGCGCAGCGCGCGGCCAGGGAGGCGAGCCCGGTCCCGGAGGAGGGCGCGCCGGCCGCGATGCCGGACCGCGTGCCTCCCGCGCCGTCGTTCACGATCACCAGTGTGCGGCGCGGCCCCGTTCCGGGGAACGCGATCGCGACCGTGCGCGCGTCGCTGTGCCGCAGGATGTTGGTGACCGCCTCGCGGACCACGGCGGCCAGCAGCCGGGAATCGGCCGCGGGCAGCTGAGCGGTGTCGACGTCGACGCTGGTCCCGATCCCGGCGGAGCGGAGGACCAGCTCGGCGGCCGCGATCTGCGTCGGCAGGTCGGCAACGGTCTCGCCGTGGACCGCGCGCCGGGCCTCGGCGAGCGTGGCTGCCGCGAGCAGCCGGATCTCGTCGCTCTCCGCGGCGGAGCGGGCGGGGTCGGTCGCGGCGAGCGCCGACGCCAGCTCGGCCTTGAGCGCGATGATCCCGAGCCGGGAGCCGAGCACGTCGTGCAGCTCGCGGCTCACCCGCAGGCGCTCCTCGGCGATCACGAGGTCTGCCACCGCGTCCCGGCCGGCCTCCGCCGCCCACAACAGGTCCAGCAGCCACACGAGCACGAGGCCGGTGAGCCACACGACCAGACCGGAACCGATCGCCGTCCCCAGGCTCGCCGCCGCATCACCGGCGAAGACGACGGCGCCGACGACCGCCGTTGCGCCGAGGCCGACGGCCACGACGACGCCTGCCCGCGGAACGGCGAGAGCACTCGCACCGATGACGAACCCCGCCACCCACCCCCACGGCTCGGAGCCGGCCTCGGCCCACGCGAACGACGGCGGCCACAGCGCGAGGGCCACGACCACCAGCAGGCCGATCAACCGGATGCGGACGTGCCGCGGCTGCCCGGGGCTGACCGCGGCGCGGAGGACCAGCGCCAGCGCCCCGGCGAAGAGCGCCAGCCCGAGCCCGTACACCGCCGTCGTGAGCGCCGACGGCGGCCGGGTGAGCCGCAGCGGGACCACGAGCGCCCACGCGTAGCTGAGGAGCAGCGTGCCGAGCACCACCAGCCGGGGGCTGATCGGGGAGCGGCGGGGACGGTCTGGGCTCATCGGGTCCGCTGCTCCGGGCGAGGGCGTCCGCATACGGGACATCGTCGGCTCCGCCGCGGTCGACCGGGGCGTGCACGGTGCACGGCCGACCCGTGACGATCGCGGGTGCCCGTCGACCGGTCGAACGCGCACCGTCGGGGCATGAGCGCCGCACCGACCACTTCCCCCGCCTCTCTTCGGTGGCGTCGGTTGACTCCCTGGCAGGGGCCGGCCACCCGGGTGGACCTGGCGCTGATGGGCGCGATCCTGGCGGTGGTGGCGCTCGGGCTCGCGTTGCGGCCGCTCAAGCCGTTCCTGCTCGCCTCGCACCCGGTGGCCCTGGAGTTCCTCACCGGCGACCTGACGGCGATCGGCGCCGCCGCGGCGTTCGCCCGGATCGGCGAGGCCCCGCTCTGGCTGGTCGTCGTCGCGGGGGCGGCCGGCATGGTGAAGCTGGACTGGCTGACGTGGTGGACCGGACGGCGGTGGGGCGGGGGCATCGTCAGGATGTTCACCACCAGCGAGCCGGCCCTGCGCTTCGCCGCCCGGGCCAGGGAGCTCGACCCCTGGACCGTGCGGACCGCGGTCGTCCTCGCCGTCCTGCCCGGCGTCCCCACCGCGGTGGTCTACGCCGTGGCCGGCTGGGCGGGGATGCGCCTGGCCACCTTCCTCCTCCTCGACCTCGCGGGTGCCCTGCTGATGACCGGCCTCGTCGCGGGGCTCGGCTACGGGCTCGGTCAGCGGGCGGTGGACGTCGTGCTGCTGGTCGACGAGCACGCGTCCGTGGTGAGCCTGACGGTGATCGCCCTGGCCGCGGTCCTCCCGCTGGTCAAGCGGCGGATCCGGCGGAGGGCCCGGGCGTGAGCCGGCCCCGGTCGGGGGTCGTGGGCGCTCCCGCGCCGGCCGGCGGCGCCCGATGCGCCCCAGGCCGAGCACGATGCCGCTGGCGAGGCGGAGCAGTCCCGCACGGGCCGTCAGCTCCGGTCGTAGGTGACGACGCGGACGCCGTTGTCGTAGTCGACCTGTCCCCGCGATCGGAAGCTGCGGGGCCGCGGGTCCGCGCCGGCGAAGAGCGGCAGGCCGCTGCCGAGGACGACCGGGCTGATCTTCAGCACCAGCCGGTCGATCTCGTCGCACAGCTGCCCGGCGAGGTGCGCGCCGCCGCACAGCCACAGGTCCCCGCCGTCGGCGTCCGCCTTCAGCCGGCGGACGTGCGCCGCGGCGTTCCCGGAGACGACCTCCACCTCCTCGGGGACGGCCAGGTCGCGGCCGGAGAACACCACCTGCCGCAGGTGGGGGTAGGGGCTGGGGACGGCGCCCGGCACCTGGTAGGTCCTGGCGCCCATGAGGACGGTGCCGAAGACCCGGTTCGGGGCGTCGATGCCGAGGGCTTCCCGCACCGGGGCCGGGAACGTCTCGGGGTAGTCCGCGGCCAGTCCGGCGAGGTGGTCGCCACTCACCAGCAGCGGGGTGAAGTCGCCGTCCGGCGCGGCGATGAAGCCGTCCAGCGACGTGGCCACGAGGTAGACGAGGCTGCTCACGGGTTCCTCCTCCCAGGGTGCAGCGTGCCAGCCGTGGCGCCAGCAGCGCGTCCAGGCGGCTCGGCCGCGCGGATGCCGCTCGGCCGTCGCCCGGCCGTCGCCCGGGCGTGCCGACCGCGGACCGGGTGGTCACTGCGCGGCGTCGACGCGTCCCGTGTGGTCCAGGACGGCCGCGGCCAGCGGCTGCAGCACGGGGAGCGGCAGGGCGTGTCCCATCCCCGGCACCGTCACGAGGACGGCGGTGGGGATCGCCGCTGCGATGCGGGCGGCCGCCGGGGGTGGGTTGATCGGGTCGTTGGGCGCCTCGAGCACCAGGGTCGGCACCGTCACCTGGGCGAGCTCGGCACCGCGGGCCAGCCCGCTCTGGTCGGCCCGCGCGTGCGCCGCCGGGTTGTCGTGCCGGCCGGCGTGCTCGACGATCCGCTCCTCTCCCCGGCGGAACTCCTCGGCGTCGAAGGCGATGTCCACGCCGTTCAGCAACCGCCAGTGCTCCACCCGCCAGCCGAGCTCCTCGTCGCGGGTCCGCGGGTCCGCGAGGTGCTGCCACAGCTCGAGCAGCCGGGGGTCGGTGTCGGTGAACGCGGCGGGGGCCGCACCGTCCGCCCCGGCGCCCTCGAGCACCGAGGTCGCGAAGACGGTGGCGGACAGCAACCTGTCCGGGTGGTCGAGCAGCATCAGCTGGACGAGCGTGCCGCCCATCGACATGCCCACCACGTGTGCGCGTGCGATGCCGAGCGTGTCCAGGATCCGCACCGCATCGTCGGCCAGGTCCCGCAGCGCGTACGGCTGAGCGTCGAAGGCCCACGTCGACCGGCCGGTGTCGCGGTGGTCGTAGCGGACGACGCGGTGCCGCTCGCCGAGCGCGCGCACGAGGTCGTCGGGCCACGTGAGGCCGGAGGCGTTCGCGCCCATGACGAGCAGCAGCGGAGACCCGTCGGCGGGTCCGGTCTCCTCGACCCACAGCCGGACCCCGGGGGCGACGTCGACGAACCGTTCCACCCCTGCATGCAAGCACCTCACGCCCGCGGAGCGCGACGCCGTTTCCAGCGCGTACCCGGCGCCCACCTCGGGCCGCCCCCGGCGGTCCGGGAGCGGTCAGCGGTCCTCCGGCCCCGGCTCCAGCGGCTGTGGGGGCAACGGTGCGTCCAGGTCGAAGTGGACGCCGATCATGCGGATCAGGAAGCACAGCGCCGCCGCTCCGACCGCGGGCACCGGCCCGTCGACGTCGAGCGACGTCATCACGACGGTCGCGGTGGCGCCCAGCAGAGCGGGGATGGCGTAGAGCCCGCTGCTCAACACCGAGGGGACCTGCCGGATCAGGACGTCGCGGATCGTGCCGCCCCCCACGCCGGTGATCGCGCCGAGGATCACCGCCTGTGCCGGCCCGAGGCCCAGCTGGAGGGCCTTGCCGGCCCCGGTGACGGCGAACAGGCTCAGCCCCGCGGCGTCCAGCACGGTGATCGGCGTGTTCAGCCGGTGCAGGTGGCGGCCGGAGACGAAGGCGATCAGTCCGCCGCCGGCCGCCACGGCCAGGTAGCGCCAGTCGTTGAACGTGGCCGGCGGCAGGTCGAGCAGGACGTCGCGGAGGATCCCGCCCCCGAGCGCGGTGATCATGCCCAGCGTCACCACGCCGACGATGTCCAGCCTGGTGTGGCGCAGCGCGGTCAGCGCGCCGTTGAGGGCGAAGGCGAACGTCCCGAGGAGGTCCAGCCCGAGCAGGACGGGTGCCCCGGTGGTCATCCAGCGGTTCTACCAGGCGTGTCGGTCCCTCGACGCCTCGTCCGCCGGTGGGCGGCCGACCTCGCGCAGTCCCGCCAGCTGGCACCTCACCCGGCGGCGGCCGGGCCCGCGGAGCCGGCGGGGTAGTCCTGCAGCGGCACCTCGTCGGCGACCCAGGCGCTCAGGATCGGCTCGACGATCCGCCAGCTCTCCTCGGCCTCGTCGTCGCTGATGGAGAGCGTGGTGTCCCCGGCCAGCAGCTCACGGAGCAGGATCCCGTACGCGGGCAGCTCCGGGGGCGGCAGCTGCGTCTCGAGGACGTGCCGTTCGAGGTCGAACGGGTCGCCGGCACCGTTGAGGTTGAGCTCCAGGGCGATGCTGTCGGGCTCGAGGTGCATCCGCAGCACGCCGGGTTCCGGCTGCCGGTCACCGAACGGCAGGTGCGGGACCGGCCTGAAGTGGACGGCGATCTCCCGGCGGTCGGTGCCCAGCGCCTTGCCGGTGCGCAGCCGGAACGGCACGCCGGCCCAGCGCCAGTTGTCGATGGTGACGGTGAACTCCGCATAGGTCTCGGTGCCCCGGGACGGGTCGACCCCCTCCTCCTCCACGTAGCTCGGCAGCCGCCGTCCGTCGACGGTGCCGCCGGTGTAGCGGCCGCGCACCGTGTCCCGAGCCATGTCCGAGGGCGGGCGGACGGCGCGCAGCACGTCGGCCTTGTGCGCGGGCAGCGTGGTGTCGTCGATCGCGTGCGGCGGCTCCATGGCCACCAGCGCGAGCAGCTGCAGCAGGTGGTTCTGCAGCATGTCGCGCAGCGCGCCGGCGGTGTCGTAGTAGCCGGCTCGACCCTCGAGGCCCAGCGTCTCGTCGAAGACGATCTCCACCCGCTCGACGTGGGTGGCGTTCCAGACCGGCTCGATGAGCCGGTTCGCGAAGCGCAACCCGAGGATGTTCAGCGCGGTCTGCATCGCGAGGAAGTGGTCGATCCGGAAGACCGCCCGCTCGGGGACGAGGCGGTGGAGCACCTCGTTGAGGGCGCGGGCGTCGGCCCCGTCCCGGCCGAAGGGCTTCTCGACCACGATCTGCGCGCCCTCGGGCAGCCCCACGTCGACCAGGGCCTCCAGCGTCGGGAGGAAGATCGT
The DNA here is from genome assembly GCF_041028325.1 of Modestobacter sp. I12A-02662. NCBI lineage: Bacteria > Bacillati > Actinomycetota > Actinomycetes > Geodermatophilales > Geodermatophilaceae > Modestobacter > Modestobacter sp. I12A-02662. The sequence goes on from NZ_JABGDE010000007.1 coordinate 270,993, forward strand.
GTTCGGCAGCGCCAGGTAGACCACCGGCACCCCGGTGACCCGGTCCAGCGCGGCCCGCAGCTGCTCCGCCGAGGTGACGTCGCCCTGCACGTGCTGCAGGCCGGCGGCCAGTCGCTCGCGAACCTGCTCGTCGACGTCCGCGGCGTGGGTGGCCAGCTGGTCCCGCGCCCAGTCGCGGTAGGCGACGTCGTCCCACTCCTGCTGGCTCACCGCCAGCACCTCGGCCGTCGCACCCGGCCCGCCGGTGGCCAGCAGGTGCGCCAGGGAGGGCAGCAGCAACCGGCCGGTGAGGTCGCCGGAACCGCCGAGCACGGCCAGGGAGCGCCTCATCGCCGGGCCTGCTCGGCCCGGGCCAGGGCCCAGCCGCTGGAGACGACCCCCACGTGGCTGAACGCCTGCGGGAAGTTGCCGAGGAAGGCGCCGCTGCCCGGGTCGATCTCCTCGGCCAGCAGCCCCAGGTCGGACGCCCGCCCGCACAGCGACTCGTACAGCGCGTGCGCCTCGTCCAGCCGGCCCTGACCGGTGAGGTTGTCCACCAGCCAGAAGCTGCACAGCAGGAAGGCGCCCTCCTGCCCCGGCAGACCGTCGGGGGACGCGGTGTGCAGGTACCGGTAGAGCAGGCCGTCGCCGGCGTCCAGCTCGCGGCGCACCGCCTCGGCGGTCGCCACCATGCGCGGGTCGTCGGCGGCGATGACCCGGCGCAGCGGCAGGGCCAGCAACGATCCGTCCAGGCCGCCGCGCCCCGTGCCGTCCGCGGAGGCCAGGTGCTCGGTGAACGTCCCCCGCTCGGGGTCCCAGGCCCGATCGAGCAGGGTGGCCTGGATGTGGTCGGCGGCGGCCCGCCAGCGGTCCCGCGGTGCGGGCAGGTCGCACAGGTCGGCGGTGCGCAGCGCCCGGTCGACGGCGACGTGGCACAGGGCGACCGAGTAGGTGAAGGGCCGGCCGGTGGCCCGGATCTCCCAGATCCCGCTGTCGGCGGTGTCCCAGCGCTCCAGCGCCTGCTCGGTGAGCGACCGCAGCACCCGCCACAGGTGCTCGTCGACGCCCCCGCCCGAGCGGACGTACTGGTAGGCCACGTCGAGCAGCTCCCCGTAGACGTCGTGCTGGTGCTGACCGGCGGCGCCGTTGCCCCAGCGGACCGGGCCCGAGCCGCGGTAGCCGGCCAGGGAGAGGTCCTCCCACTCGATGTCGGGCTGGTCGCCGTTCAGGGCGTACATGATGCTGACCCGCCGGTCGCGTTCGGCGTTGGTCAGCGTCCAGGCCAGGAACGAGTCGGACTCGCTGGTCATGCCGATGCGCCGCAGCGCGTAGGTGGAGAAGGCGGCGTCGCGCACCCAGGTGTAGCGGTAGTCCCAGTTGCGCACACCGCCGATGACCTCGGGCAGCGAGGAGGTGGCGGCGGCCATGATCGCCCCGCTGGGCGCGTGGTCCAGCAGCTTGAGGGTCAGCGCGGAGCGGCGCACCAGGTCCCGCTGCGGGCCCTCGTAGGAGAGCCGCTGCGCCCAGCGGTGCCAGGCCTGCACCGTCTGGTCCACCAGCTGGTCGGGGTCGGTGCGGTAGAGGATCCGCGTGTTGCCCGACCAGTCCAGGACGGCGGTCAGCCGTTCCCCGGCGTGCAGCCGCACCCGGCCGGTGAGCGAGCCGTCCCGGGCCGGGGTGAGCGGGTGCGAGCACCACAGCACCAGGTGCAGGTCACGGTGGGCGCCCGACAGCATCCGCCACGCTCCGCCCTCTTGGGTGACCTGGACGGGGTCGAAGGGGGCGAGCCGCACCTCCAGCTCGACGCTGCCGCTGACCACGTGCGCCAGGCGCAGCAGCTCCCCGCGTCCGGAGGGCACCGACTCACCCAGGTCGGCTCCCGCGCGGAGCGTCAGGCAGTCGGTCAGCTGGAGCACTCCGTCGGTGCCGCGGAGCTCGGTCACCAGCACCCCGGTGTCCTCCAGGTAGCGCTGCCCGGCCTCGCGCAGGCCGACCGGCGCGATGCTGAAGGCGCCGCCGCGGACGGGGTCCAGCAGTCCGGCGAGGAACGGTCGGCTGTCGAACTCGGGCAGGCACAGCCACGGGATCGAGCCGTCGCGGGCCACGAGCGCACAGGTGGTGCCGTCGCCGATCAGCCCGTGGTCCTCGATGGGCAGGTGGCCGTCGATCCGGTCCAGCGAGCGGGGCGGCATGGCACCACGGTCCTCGGGTGGAGAGGCTGGTCGGACCGTGCTTGCCCGACCAGCGGCCGCTCGAACCCCGGCCGGTTGCCCGACCTGCGACGGGGCGGACCGGCAGGCGCGCCGGCGAGGCCGACCGGGGGCCGGGCCGTCTCAGCGAGGAGCCGGACCCGGCCCGAGCCGGGCGGCGAACCGCGACAGGAGCCCGGCGAAGGCCTCCCGGTCGGCCGGTGCCCAGTCGGCCAGCAGGTCGGCGAGCACCCGGGCGCCCTGCCGGCGCACCTCGTCGTGCAGCCGACGCCCGGCGGCACTGCTGCTCACCAGGACGGCCCGGGCGTCCCGGGGGTCGGGGTCGCGGTCGACGAGACCCCGGCCGGTCAGCCGGCGCAGCTGGGCGGTCATCGTCGACCTGTCGACGCCCTGCCATGTCGCGATGTCGCTCGCCCGGACCGGGCCGTGGCGCACGATGCCGTCCAGCAGCCACAGGTCGGTGGGGGAGAGGCCGGCGGCCGCGGGCCCGGCCAGCTGACGCACCACCGAGGCCCGCGACGCCCAGCGCACGACCGCCGTGAGCGCCGCCTCCAGTTCGGCGTGCGCCGGGGTGATCTCCGCCGGTTCGCCCTCGTCGGGAATCATCTCTCCACCTCCTCCGTTAGTTAGAGTAGTCCAACCAAATGGGTGTGGACGAGAGAGGAGAACGACAGGATGAGCACCGCCTCGAGCACCAACACCATCACCGCGCGCCTCGTGACGCTGGCCCGGTTCGACAGCTACGCCGGCGCCCAGCACCTGGTCGACCAGCTGTCGGACGCCAAGTTCCCCGTCGAGCACAGCCGCATCGTCGGGAGCGGCATCCGCAGCGTGGAGGACGTGACCGGTCGACTCACCAAGGGGCGGGCCGCTCTGCACGGCGCCGGTTCCGGTGCGTGGCTCGGCCTGTTCATCGCCCTCCTCTTCGCGATCTTCACCATCGGGCCGGTCTGGTGGAGCGTGCTGCTGACCACCGTGGTCATCGGTGCGCTGTTCGGCGCGATCGCCGGCTTCATCGGGCACTGGGTCGGCGGCGGCCGCCGGGACTTCGCCAGCGTCCGTTCGCTCCAGGCCGACGAGTACGAGGTCCAGGTGGACGCCGGCCTCTACGACGAGGCGCTGCGTGTGGTCGGCCGGACCACCGACTGACCCGGTTCGTGGCAACGGCGTCGACGGTTGCGGGCCGGGTGCCCGCGGCGTCGGCGTCGCGGGAGTGGCGACCCGGGTCGGCGGGCTGATCGGACGCCGGACCCCTTCGGCCCGCATCGGCTATACTTCTTGCTGTCCGCGTATATACTCAGCTGGAGGAGGCGCCCGGTGACGAAGCGGTTGATCGACCTCGACGACGAGTTGCTGGCTCGCGCTCAGCGCGAGCTGAACACGAGCGGCATCTCGGACACGGTCCGCGCCGCGTTGCAGCAGGCCGCGAGCGCGGCCGCCCGGGCCCGGCAGGTCAGCTGGCTCCGCGACGGTGGCCTCGAGGAGATGGCGGAACCCGCCCAGCGAGCTGACGTGTGGCGGTGATCGCCCGCTTCCTCGTCGACACCAGCGCCGCAGCCCGGATGCGGCTGCCGGTCGTCGCCGACCGGCTGGAGCCACTCATCACCGGTGGCCTCGTGGCCAGCTGCGCCACCCTCGATGCGGAGGCCCTCTACAGCGCCCGCGGCGCGGAGGAGTACGAGAAGGTGCGAGCCGACCGCCGGGCCGCCTACGAGTACCTGCCGACGGACGACGAGCACTGGCAACGCGCGCTGGACGCGCAGCGCGTCCTGGCGCGCACCGGGCGACACCGGGCGGTGGGCATCGCGGACCTGCTGACGGCGGTGCTGGCAGCCGAACACGGGATGACGGTCCTGCACTACGACGCGGACTTCGAGATCGCTGCCGAGGTGCTGGCCTTCACCCACCGGTGGGTCCTGCCACGGGGAAGCGTGTAGCGGCCGCTCAGGAGCCGCCGGCCGGATCGCGCCGGAGCGGATCGACCGGTAGGACGGGGCGTGGGACGCCGTGGGCGCCCCTGCCCTTCCCCCCGAGCACGCGAGGACCGCCCATGACCGCCCCGGAGCTGGACGTCGATCCCTGGCTGGTCCGCGAGCCGCACGTGGACCCCGACACGGTGGGCGTCGCCGAGTCGATCTTCACCCTCGCCAACGGCTACGTCGGGATCCGGGGGACCTTCGACGAGGTCGAGCCCTCCGGCATGCGCGGCACCTACCTGTCCGGGGTCTACGAGATCCACCCCCTGTCCTATCCCGAGGGCGGCTACGGCCACCCCGAGGAGGGGCAGGCGATGCTGACCGTGGCCGACGGCTCGCCGCTGCGCCTCCTGGTCGACGGGATCGTGCTCGACGTGCGCGAGGTCCGCCCGGAGGCGCACGAGCGCTCGCTGGACCTGCGCGCCGGCACGCTGGACCGCCGCGTGCGCTGGACGGCGCAGTCGGGCGCGACGGTGGAGGTGACCTCCCGGCGGCTGGTCTCCCTGGTGGAGCGGTCCGTCTGCGCCGTCCGGTACGAGGTCCGCGTCCTGGACGCGCCCTCAGCCGCGCACGTGCTGGTCCGGTCCGAGCTGGCCGCCGGTGAGGTGACGCCGGCGGGCGTGGAGAACGACGACCCCCGGGTCGCCGCGGACCTGGACCGCGCCTTCGATCCGCGCGCTCAGATCGGCACCGCCAACGGCGGCACCCTCGTGGAACGGACGCGCCAGTCGGGCATCACGATCGCGGCCACGGTCGCCCACGAGGTCGACGGCGGGCGGGTGGGGACCGACGTCGACGAGCAGCACGTCGTCACCACGGTCGCCGCCGATCTCGGCCCGGGGGAGAGCGTCACGATCGTCAAGGTCATCGGGTACAGCTGGTCGCACGACGCCGGGAGCGACTCCGTCGTCGGCGAGGCGTCGGCGGCCGTGAGCTCCGCACTGGACCTCGGCTGGGAGGGGTTGCTCGCCCGTCAGCGTGCCGCGCTCGACGAGCTGTGGGCGACGGCGGACGTCGAGGTGGACGGCGACCCCGAGCTGCAGCAGGCGCTGCGGTACGCGGTGTTCCAGCTGTTCTGCTCGGCCGCCTGCATCTCGGATGCCCCCGTCGGCGCCAAGGGGCTGACCGGCATCGGGTACAGCGGCCACACCTTCTGGGACGTCGAGGGGTTCGTCCTGCCTGCCCTGACGCTGCTGCGCCCGGACGCGGCCGCCCGTCTGCTGCGGTGGCGCGCGGCCACCCTGGACCTGGCCCGGGAGCGTGCCCGGACGCTCGGGCTGGAGGGGGCGTCCTTCCCGTGGCGCACGATCAGCGGGCGCGAGACCTCCGCGTACTGGCCGGCGAGCACGGCGGCGATGCACGTCAACGCCGACATCTCCCGCGCCTTCTGGCTCCACCAGAACGTCACGGGGGAGGACCTCGAGTCCCTCGGCGGTCTGGCGGTGCTCGTCGAGACGGCCCGGCTGTGGATGTCGATCGGCCACGAGGACGCGGCCGGCGGGTGGCACCTGTTCGGCATGACGGGGCCGGACGAGTACACGGGGGTCGTGGACGACAACGTGTTCACCAACCTCATGGCGCGGCGCAACCTGCGGTGGGCCGCCGAGGAGTGCCGGCGGTCGGAGGCGCGTGCGTCGGAGCTGGGTGTGGACCACGCCGAGACCGCCGCGTGGCGGGCTGCGGCGGACGCGGTCCACGTCCCGTGGGACGAGGGCCTGCGCGTGCACCCCGCGAACGCGAACTTCACCTCGTACCGGGAGTGGCGGTTCGAGGACCAGCGCGACTCCTACCCCGTCCAGGAGCACCAGCACTACGCGACCTTCTACCGGCGTCAGGTGCTCAAGCAGGCCGACCTGGTCCAGGCCCTGTGGTGGTGCCGCGACGACTTCACCGACGAGGAGGTGGCGCGCGACCTCGACTACTACGAGGCGCGCACCGTCCGCGACTCCTCCCTGTCGGCGGCCGTCCAGTCGGTCGTCTGCGCCCAGGCGCAGCACCCCGACCTCGCCCTGCGCCACCTGCGGGAGTGCGCCCTCGTGGACCTGCGCGACGTCCAGGGCGACACCTCCGGCGGCCTGCACCTGGCCGCGGTGGCGGGGGCGTGGCTGGCGTTCGTCGCCGGCCTCGGCGGGCTGCGGGAGGACCACGAGGAGCTGGAGATCGCCCCGCTGCTGCCGTCCTCGCTCACCCGCACCGCCTACCACGTCACCTGGCGCGGCCGGGTGCTCCGCGTCGAGACGACGCGGGAGGGGACCACGGTCACGCTGCTGCGCGGCGAGGGGCCCGTGACCGTCCTCGTGGACGGCGCACCGCTGTCGGTGACCGCCGACGCACCCGGCCGTGCGCCGCTCCGTGCGCCGACCCCGTTGCTCGACGAGCCGAGACAGCCGGCCGGCCGCGAGCCGCGCGCCTGAGGTGGGCCGCCGTCAGGGTCGTGCCGGGCGGCCGGTGGGGGAGGAGGGATCCGCCTCGTCGGCGACCCGCGCCGGCTGAGGACCGGCTGAGCCCTCGTCCCGGGGCAGCGCCGGGATCGTCTCCCCGGCCTCGCTCCCGGCCCGCGGCGAGCCGGCCGCCGTCGCCGGTCGGGCCCGGGCCGCCGCTGCGTCGGCCACCGCCCGGTCCCGCGCCTCCTCGGCCCGCAGGCGGTCCCGTCGGCTCTCCTCGGCCCGGCGCTCCGCGCGTTCGGCCCGCGCGCCCTGCGCTCTCGCCTGCTCCGTCGCGGCCTCAGCGCGGGTCTCCGCCGCGTGGACGCGGCTCTCCGCGGCGGTGGTCTCCAGCCGGGTCGCCGCCTCCGCCTGCTCGGCACGGCTGACCGCCTGCGCTGCGTCGGCCCGCGCGCGGTCGGTCTGCGCGCGGGCCGCGCGGTCGGCCTCCCGTGCCTCGTCCCGCGCCGCCTCCGCGGACGCCGCCCGCTCCCGTGCCGACGCGGCGTCGGCGAGCGCGCGGTCCCGCTCCGCCTGCGCCCGGGCCGCCTCGCTCCGGGCGGACCCGGCGTCGCGCACGGCCGCGTCGCGTCGTCCCTCGGCGTCCTGCCGCGCCGCCTCGGCCGCATCCGCGGCGGCTGCGGCGGCGGCCGCGTCGGCGCGCGCTCGCCCCGCCTCGGACTGCGCGGCCTCGGTGGCCTCCCGGGCGGTGGCCGCCTGTTCCCGGGCTGTCGCTGCCTCGCCCCGCGCACCGGCCGCCTCGGCCTCGGCCTTCGTCGCCACCTCGAGGGCCTCCCGCGTCGACCGTTCGGCGACGGCGCGCACCCGGTCGGCGAGGGACGCCCGCTGGTCGGCCTCGGCGATCTCTCGACGTGCGTCGGTGCGGATCGCCGCCCGCTCGACCTCCAGCAGTTCCGCGTCGGCGGCGCTGGTCAGCACCTGACGGGCACGGGCCACCTGCTCCTCGATCGAGGCGAGGGTCTGGCGGAGCCGGTCGGCGACCTCGGTCAGCGTCTCGGCGCTGCGCGCTCCCGCCGGCGGAGCGGCGGTCGCCTCCTGCGTCGGTGATGCGCGCCCGGCCGCCTCCGCCCGGCGGGCGGCGAAGGCGGACGTGCGGTTGTGGTCGGAGCGGGAGCAGTACGACGAGCGGCCGCCGGTCGGCGGGGGCGGGGCCACCCGGCGGTCGCAGTCCGGATAGGCGCAGGTCGCCGGGTCAGCGGTCATCGGTCCAGTGTCGCTCGTTCGTCCGTCAAGCGATGCCTCGGACGGACGAACGAACGGATGTGACCCTGCAACTGGGTGCGGCGCACTCCATAATCAACTGTTATGGAGTTCTCCGCGCCGGCGGTCGTGGCGTCGCCGAGCCCCTCGGGGGAGGTGGTCGGGACCGGCCCTGGACCAGCCGACGGCGGGCTGGTGCTACCCGGGGACGTCGAGTCGGTGGGGCGCTACCTGACGGCGGCCAAGGCCGAGTCCACGCGGAAGGCCTACGACGCGGACTTCCGCGCGTGGTCCGCCTGGGCCGGCCAGCGCGGCTTCACCCCGCTGCCCGCGGCGGACGCCGCGGTGGCGGCCTACCTCGCGGCCCTCAGCGACGCGGGGGCGAGCCCCCGCACCATCGCGCGGCGGCTGTCCGGCATCGGGCACGCCCACCGGGAGGCCGGGCACCCCAGTCCCTCCGAGCACCCGGGCACCCGGGAGGTCCTCCGGGGCATCCGTCGCGCGGCGGCCCGGGGCGGCCGTCGTCCGAAGAAGGCCCGGGCGATCGACACCCAGACGATCCGGGCGCTCGTCGAGGACCTCCCGGACGGAGTGGCGGGCCGGCGCGACCGGGCGCTCATCCTCACGTCCTTCGCGCTCGGGCTCCGGGCCTCGGACGCCTGCGGGCTGGACGCGGCCGACCTGGCCCCGGCCGGGCACGGCGGCCTCGACGTCACCGTCCGCTGGTCGAAGACCGACCAGGAGGGTGCCGGCGAGGTGCTGGCGCTGGCGCCCGGGACACGGGCGCAGACCTGCCCGGTGCGTGCGCTGCAGGCCTGGATCGACGCGGCCGGTCTCTCCGGCGTCCCCGGGCCGCTGTTCCGCAGCGTCGGTCGAGGCACGCGGCCACGGATCGGCTCGACGCGGATGGCGAGGTCGTCGGTGCGGCTGGTCCTGCGTCGTGCCGCCGAGCACGCCGGCGTCCCGCTCGACGGGCTGAGCCCGCACAGCCTGCGGCGGTCGTTCGCGACCGAGGGCTACAAGGCCGGTGTCAGCGAGCGGGAGCTGGCCCGCACGGGCCGGTGGGCGTCGGTGACCACCCTGCGCGGTTACGACGCGAGCAGCCGCTGGGCGGCGCCGGCATCCGCCCGGCTCGGCCTCTGAGCGGCGCCAGCCGTCGCCCGGACGACGACGCAGGACCGCGGCCAGTGGCCGGGGCCCCGCGTCGAGGGAGGCCGCGGTGGTCATGCGGCCCGGGCGCCAGGGGGCGTCAGGTCCTCGCGAAGTCGATGATCTGCCGCAGCGCGCTGCCGTCCGCCAGGTGGTCCATGGCGACGTTGATGTCCTCGAGGGGGATCGTGGCGGACACCAGCGCCTCGACCGGAAGACGTCCCTGACGCCACAGGTCGGCGAACACGGGGATGTCCCGCCGGGGAACGGCGGAGCCGAGGTAGCTGCCGATGATTGACCGCCCTCCGGCGACCAGCGCGAGGGGGGAGATGGAGGAGCGGGCGTCCGGAGGCGGGAGCCCGACGGTGACCGTCCGCCCCCCGGCGTCGGTGATCTGGACGGCGGTCTCGAAGGCGCGAGCGTTCCCGGCGGCCTCGATGACGATGTCTGCTCTCACTCCGGCCGCGAGCGCGTCGGCGGGCGTGTAGGTCGCGGCGGCGCCCAAGCCGCCGGCCTGGTCTAGCTTGTCCTGGACGCCGTCGATGCCGATCACCTCCAGGTCGTCCGACGCGAGGGCGGTGATGAGGGCGGCCATCCCGACGCCGCCGAGGCCCACGACGGCGACGCGCTGGCCGGGTTGCGGTCGGCCGGCGTTGATGACCGCGCCCCCTCCGGTGAGCACAGCGCAGCCGAGCAGGGACGCGACGGCCGGCGGGATGTCCTGGTCGACAGGGACCACCGAACGGCGGTCGACGACCGCGTGGGTGGCGAACCCCGAGACGCCGAGATGGTGGTGGACCGCCTCGCCGCCGCGGTGCAGGCGGATGGCGCCGTCCATCAGCGTCCCCTGCTCGTTGGTCGCGCTCCCCGCCAGGCAGGGTCGGATCCCGTCGGTGAGGCAGCCGGCGCAGACGCCGCAGCGGGGGAGGAAGGTCATGACGACCCTGGTGCCGACCGGGAGGTCGTCGACGTCCGACCCGGCGGCCTCGACGATGCCCGCCGCCTCGTGACCGAGCAGCATAGGAACGGGACGGGGCCGGTTCCCGTCGACCACGGACAGGTCCGAGTGGCAGATGCCCGCAGCCTCCATGCGGACCAGGACCTCGTTGCGGCCCGGGTCGTCCAGGTCGAGCTCGCTGATGGTGAGCGGGGTGCTGGTCGCGAACGGGCGGTCGTCACCGATCCGCTCCAGCACTGCTCCACGGATCCTCATGAGCTCTCCTCCGGTTGGTCGGGTGACGCGGCGTGCGGATCGCTCCGGGCGTGGTCCGGCCGGCCGAGCTCGGAACGGTCCGAGTCCGGTCCGTGGGAGAGGTCCACTCGACGATCCTCGGGCAGAACCGTGGATTCCCCCACCTGGCCGGGGGCGCGGTCGCGGTCGGCTGCTCCACCACGGGGATCGGTACCGCGGGGACGCCCGGCGAGCAGGGTGTCGGTCGACGCGCCTGGCTCTCGGGCGGCGGGCGAGGAGCCGAGAAGGGAGCCTGGCCCTGACGCTCGGCGGTGGTGAGGACCTCACGGCGGTCGAGCGCTGCAGGTAGCCGGATCGTCCTGGGTCGCCGGGGGACAGCTCGTCGTCCCGCAGGACGGGCAACCCCACCGAGTGGAAGAGGAAATGACATGCATGCCATCACCGTGAGCTCCTTCGGCGGGCCGGAGGCCTTCGAGGTCATCGAGCGGGAGCGTCCGTCCCCCGGGCCGGGGCAGGTCCTCGTGGACGTGTCGGTCGCCGGCGTCAACTACATGGACGTCTACCAGCGCACCGGCGCGACGCCGGTGAAGGCGCCCTTCGGGGCCGGCGTCGAGGGCGTCGGCGTCGTCGCCGAGGTCGGCTCGGACGTGGCCGACCTGACCGCGGGTCAGCGGGTCGGCTGGTTCTCCGGAGGGCAGGGCTCCTTCGCCGACTCCGTCCTCGTCGACGCCGCCCGGGCCGTGGTTGTCCCCGACGGCGTCGAGGACGAGGTCGCCGCCGCCGCGCTGATGCAGGGCGTCACCGCCCACTACCTGGCCACCGACGCCTACCCGGTCCAGTCGGGGGACACCGTCCTGGTGCACGCCGCCGCCGGTGGCGTGGGCCAGTTGCTCACCCAGATCGTGCGGATCCGGGGAGGCCGGGTCATCGGCACGGTGTCCAGCCAGGAGAAGGCCGCCGCCGCGCGCGCCGCCGGAGCCGAGCACGTGCTCGGCTACGACGACTTCGCCGAGCACGCCCGCCGGCTGACCGACGGGGCCGGGGTCGCCGCCGTCTACGACGGGGTGGGCGCGACCACGTTCGACGGCAGCTTGGCCGCGCTCCGCCCGCGCGGCACGCTGCTGGTCTACGGAACGGCCAGCGGCCCGACCCCACCGTTGGAGATCCCCCGCCTCAACACCGGCGGCTCCCTGTATGTCACGCGGCCCTCGATCGCGCACTACGCCGCCACCTCCGAGGAACTCCGGCGCCGCACCGACGAGGTCTTCTCATGGATCGCCCAGGGCCGGCTCGCCGTCACCATCGGCGGGCGGTACCCGCTGCCCGAGGTCGTGCAGGCGTTCACCGCCCTGGAATCCCGGCAGACCACCGGAAAGCTCGTCCTCGTCCCCTGACCGGCAGCGGCCGGTGCCGTCCCGGTCCGTCCGGGGTGGCACCGGCCCCGGTCGATGCGTGCGGGCCTGGCCGAGGGAACGAGCCGGGGCACCGGCGGCCGGACGAGCCGGCTGCCGGTGCCCCGGGGAGTGCGCAGGTGCGCGGTGCTCAGCGCCGCTCGGCGAGCACCCGCTCGTGCTCCACGGTGTCCAGGTCGGTCAGCGACGCGCCCTTGGTCTCCCGGTAGAGCAGCGCACCGATCACGCTGACCAGTCCCATGATCGAGATGTAGATCGCGACGTTGCTCCAGTCGAAGTCCGGCTCCGTACCCAGCAGCGCGACACCGATCAGCGGAGCCACCGACCCGGTGGCGATGCTGGTCAGCTGGGCGCCGATGGAGACCCCGGTGTAGCGGATCGACGTCGGGAACAGCTCGGCGAACATGGCCGGCTGCAGGGCGTACATCAGCCCGTGCACGATCAGCCCGGCCGTGATCGCCAGCACCGTCAGCGTGACGTTGACGCGACCACCCATGTTCTCGTCCCAGAGCGAGAAGGCGAACCACGGGTACCCCACCATGAGCACGGCGCCGGCCAGGTAGAGCGGCTTGCGGCCGAACCGGTCGCCCCAGGCGCCGACCAGCGGGATCCAGAACATGTGCACGAAGTGCCCGATCAGCACGTAGGCGAGGATCCGGAGGGTGTCCACGCCGATCAGCCGCAGGTAGGTGATCGAGAACGTGACCACGATGTAGTACAGGACGTTCTCGCCGGCCCGCAGCATCATCGCGGTCAGCACCTGCCGGGGGTAGGCCTTGAACACGGTGACCAGCGCGAGCTTCTCCGGCGGGTCGGTGTCGGCCCGCTCCCGGGCCTGCACGAACACCGGGGCGTCCTCGACGGAACGCCGGATGTACCAGCCGACGAACACGATCACCGCGGACAGCCAGAAGGCGACCCGCCAGCCCCAGGACAGGAACGCCTCGTCGTCGAGCAGGGCGTACAGGCTCAGCAGGACGACGGTGGCGATGAAGTTGCCCAGCGGGACACCGGACTGCGGGAAGGACGACCAGAAGGCGCGCTTGCTGTTGGGGGAGTGCTCGGCGACCAGCAGGACGGCGCCGCCCCACTCACCGCCGACCGCGAACCCCTGGATGAACCGCAGGATGACCAGCAGCAGCGGCGCCATGAAGCCGATCTGCGCGTAGCTGGGCAGGCAGCCCATCAGGAAGGTGGCGACGCCGACCATCACGATCGACAGCTGGAGCAGCTTCTTGCGGCCCAACTTGTCGCCGAAGTGGCCGAACACCAGGCCGCCGAGCGGGCGGGCGGCGAAGCCGACGGCGTAGGTGGAGAAGGCGTAGATCAGGCCGGTCCTGGCCGTCTCGCCGGGGAAGAAGACCGCCGGGAAGACCAGCGTCGCGGCCGTGGCGTAGATGAAGAACTCGTACCACTCGACCACCGTGCCGGCCATCGAGGCGGTGACGACCTTGCGGAGCTGTGTGTTGTTGCTGGCCTCGTCGGCCCGGGGGTTGGTGGCTGCGCCCATCCTCGTTCGTCCAATCGTGGGTGATGGGGGGTTCGGCGTCCGTGCGTGCCGTCAGTCCTGCGACGGCGTCTTCAGCGTGCCGTTGACCTTGGTGACCAGGACGCTGCAGTCCTTGTCGGCCAGCCCGGCGTCCATGAGCGAGGCCATGGCGTCGCGTGCCTGGGTGACGAACGGCAGCGGTGTGCCGGTCGACTCACCGGCGTTGACCGCCAGCCCGAGGTCCTTGTGCAGCAGCGCCACGGCGAACCCGCCCTCGAAGTCGCGGTTGACCGCGGCGCTCTCGACGACGCCCGGTGACGGGTACCACGTCCGCAGCACCCAGGAGTCCCCGGAGGACGTGGAGGCGATCGAGTGGAACACCTGGGGGTCCAGGCCCAGCCGCTCGGACAGGACGGCGCCCTCGCACGTCACGCCCAGGATGACGCCGCACATCATGTTGTTCACGATCTTCGCGGCCTGGCCGTTGCCGGCGTCGCCGGCGTGCACCACCTTGCCGCCCAGCACCTCCAGCAGGGGCCGGACCTCCTCCAGGTCCTCGGCCCGGCCACCGACCATGATCGTCAGCGTGCCGCCCGCCGCGCCGGACACCCCGCCGGACACGGGTGCGTCGAGGAACCGGGCGCCGGCCTTGCTGACCGTCTCGTGCAGCTCGCGGGCCACCTCGATGTCGATCGTCGACTCGTCGACGATCAGGGCGCCCGCCTTGATGTTCGCCAGGACGCCGTCCGGGGAGGTCAGGACCTCCCGGACGTGCTCGCCCTTCGGCAGCATCGTGAAGACGACGTCGGCGTCCCGTACCGCCTCCGCCACGCTGCCCACGACCTCGACGCCCCGCTCGGCGGCCGCGGCGGCGGCTCGCTCGCTGAGGTCGAAACCGCGCACCGGTGTTCCGGCGTCGACCAGGTTGGCCGCCATCGGGCCGCCCATGTTGCCCAGTCCGATCCACGCCACGTTCATCTGCACTCCTCCGCTTCGTCGGGGACTCGCCTCGGGTGTGCGACCCAGGTCACGTCGACACGTCGGTGATGCACCTTGGCACACCATCCGGCGGTGTGCCGGACCACCGTCAGGGAGCGCCCACGTCGGTCTTGCCGCTGGTGGCCTCCCGCGGCTCGGCCGGGCGGGCGCTGAGCTTGACGTTGATCTGCTTGATGTGGGTGAAGCCCTCGAGCATCCCCTCGAGGGAGAACTCGCGGCCGATGCCCGACTCCTTGACCCCGCCGTAGGACTGGCCGACCACCTGTCCGCCGCCCTGGTTCACCTGGACCCAGCCGGACTCGATCCGGGCCGCGGCGGTGAGCGCCCGGTCCAGGTCGTGGCACCAGATGTAGGCGGCGAGGCCGTAGGAGCTGTCGTTGGCCATCGCCAGCACCTCGTCCTCGTCCCGCCAGGGGATGACGACCATGACCGGGCCGAAGATCTCCTCCTGGGCCAGCCGCCAGCTGTTGTCGGCCCGGGAGAACACCGTCGGACCCAGGTAGAGGCCCTCCAGCCCGGATGGGACCTGGCCCGAGCCGTCCAGCGCCACGGTCACGTCGTCGCGTTCCTTGCCCTCGGCGACGTAGGAGCTGACCCGGTCGAACTGCTCCTGGCTGATCAGCGCACCCATGTCGGTCGCCTCGTCCAGCGGGTCGCCGACCACGAGCTGCTTCAGCCGGGCGACGACCCGGTCCAGGAAGTCCTCGTAGATGTCCTCGTGCAGGAACAGGCGGGAACCGGCGGTGCAGCTCTGGCCCTGGCGGGTGAAGCGCATGGCGGTGAGGACGCCCTCCACCGTCGCGTCGTCGCAGGAGTCCGGCCACACGATGCTGGGGCTCTTGCCGCCGAGCTCGAGCGAGAGGGGCACCAGCCGCTCCCCGGCGACCGCACCGACGATCCGGCCCACCTCGGTCGATCCGGTGAAGGAGACCTTGTCCACCTGCGGGTGGGCGACGAGTGCTGCGCCGCAGTCCTCACCGAACCCGGTGAGGACGTTGAGCACCCCCGCGGGCAGGTGCGGAGCGCACAGCTCGGCCAGCCGCAGGATGGTCAGCGGAGCGTCCTCGGCGGCCTTGACCACGATGGTGTTCCCGGCGGCCAGCGCGGCCGGGATCTTCATCCCGGCGATCATGAGCGGGGAGTTCCACGGCAGGATCGCGCCCACCACGCCAACCGGCTCCCGGATGGTGTACTGCAGCTGGTCCTCGCCCGCCGGCAGCACCGTGCCCTTGACCTCCGTGGCCACCCCCGCGAAGTAGCGGAACAGGTTGGCCAGCGTCTGGCTCTCCGGGCGAGCCTGCGTCCGCAGCGCGTTGCCGGTGTCGGTGGCCGTGAGCAGGGCCAGCTCCTCGGCGTGCGCGTACAGGTCCTCGGCGATGGCCAGCAGCGCCTTCTGCCGGGCGGTGGCCGGCAGGCCGCGCCATCCCGGGAGGGCGGCCCGGGCAGCCTGGACAGCACGGTCGACGTCGGCCGCGGCGGCGCGCGGCACGCGGCCGATCACCGTGCCGCTGCGCGACGGCGCCATCACGTCGGTCCACCGGCCGTCGGCGGCTTCGACCCGCTCGCCGCCGATGTACATGCGCCACTCGCGGCTGGCTCCCTGTTCGAGGATCTCGTTCGGGCTGGTGGGTGCGTCGACCGACATGGCTGTCCCTCTCCGTTGCGCTGTTGCCCTGCATGCTCGTGGTCGCGGCGGGGAGGTCCACGCCCGTCCGTGCGCACCTCCTGTGCGCTGCTGCACCCCCGCAGCTCTCCCGAGTCGTCCGATCGGGAGCTTCCTACGGCGGCCGGTCACCGGCAAACCGGCGCCGCAGAATCGCCCCGACCGCCGTCCTCCGGGAGCCGTGTCCGCACGGGTACTCCGCCTGCGCAGAAGTCGACGGACACGCGTGGCCTGGACGTCGCGGTCGCCGCCCCCCACGGACCTGCCCCGCGCGCGCGGGGCTCGACGGCCCTCCGGTCAGCCGCGCCCGGTGGGGTTCCGGAGAGTGGCCGGCGTCCCTACGGTGGCGGTACAGGCATCCCCCCGAGGGGAGTGAGCTGAGATGACGACCACCCGACCGACCTTCGAGGAGTTCCTCTCCTGGCTTGAGGACAGCCGCCGGCACGGGCAGGTCCACTTCGACGACATGCAGCAGTGCTGGCACGTGCTGGGTCACCCGGAGGCCACCGCGGTCCTGTCCGACGCGGCCGCGTTCTCCTCCGACCTCTCCGCGTTGCGGCCGCGCCAGGACGACCTCGACCTCTTCCAGCGCGGCAACTTCGTCAACATGGACCCGCCGCAGCACCGCAAGCTGCGGACCCTGGTCAGCCAGGCGTTCACGCCGCGGGTGGTGGCCGACCTCGAGCCCCGCATCGCCGAGTTGACGACCGAGCTGCTGGACCAGGTCGATGAGCGGTTCGACCTGATCGACGCCTTGGCCTATCCGCTGCCGGTGATCGTCATCGCCGAGCTGCTCGGCATCCCCGCCTCCGACCGGAGCCTGTTCCGCACGTGGGCCGACGTGCTGCTGGGCCAGGACATCGATCCCGACCAGGCGCTCGGCGAGGCCAGCGCGCAGGCGTTGACGGCCGTCGCGCCGGTCATGCACGAGATGAACGCCTACTTCTTGGACCACATCAGGTCGCGGCGGGCCGACCCGGGCGACGACCTGACGAGCAAGCTGGTCCGGGCCGAGGTGGACGGGGAGCGGCTGGCCGACGAGGAGATCGTCGGTTTCATCGGGCTGCTGCTCATCGCGGGTCACATCACGACCACCGCGACGCTGGGCAACAGCGTGGTCAGCTTCCAGGAGCACCCGGACGCCGTGGCGGAGGTGCGGGACGACCCGGGGCTGCTCCCGGCGGCGATCGAGGAGGTGCTCCGGATGCGCACCCCGTTCCCGCGGCTGGCCCGGATCGCCACGGCCGACACCGAGGTGGGCGGCGGGCACATCGCCGCCGGGCAGGTCGTGATCCCCTGGCTGACCGCGGCCAACCGGGACGGACGGGTGTTCGCCGAACCCTCCCGGTTCGACGTCCACCGCACGCCCAACCCGCACCTGACCTTCGGACACGGCATCCACTTCTGCCTCGGCGCGCCGCTCGCCCGGCTGGAGGCCAGGGTGGCACTGCGGCTGCTGCTGGGCCGCTACCGCGACGTGGAGGTGGCCGGCACCGAGCAGGTCGAGCACCGCAACCCGTGGACGATGGTGGCCGTCACCAGGCTCCCGCTGGCGGTGCGCGCCGCCTGACGCGGATCGGGCTACCGCCGGCGCGGGGAGGTCAGCGTGGCGAGCAGGCGTTCCCGCACGTAGGGGTCGAGGTCGGCGACGTCCGCCGCGGTGAGCCGGCCGGCCAGGCCGGCCACGGCCCGCCACTGCGCGAGAGCCGCGCGGCAACCCGCGCATCCACGCAGGTGCTCCTCGACGTCCCGCCGCGTCTGCGCGTCGAGGGCGTCGTCGAGGTAGGCGGTCAGCAGCTCGACGAGCTCGATGCAGCGTCGACCGGCGCTCGCCGGCGGCCGGCCGGTCATGACGTGCTCGCGTCGACGTAGCGCGCCAGCCGTTCGCGGACGAGCCCGCGCGCCCGGTGCAGTGTCGCGATCTCGGTTGCCGCGTCGAGGCCCAGTTCGGCGCGCACCTGCTCCGACGAGCGGCCCTCGACGTCCCGCAGCACGATCACCCGCCGCAGCTCGGACGGCAGGGCGAGCACGGCGGCGCGCACCTCGGCGACCGCCCCGTCGTCGGCGACGAGGTCGCCGGCCCACTCGCGCGGCGGGGACGCCCAGTGGCCGGGCCATTCGGGGTCGTCGTCGGGCAGGAAGCGTTCCGCGGGGAACGTCGGCCCGTCGGCGACGGCCACCGGGGGCGGTGGCGCGCCGGGGAGCACGACGACGAGCAGGATCCCCGCAGCCCCGGCCACGCCGACGAGCACCCACCCGGCCGCGCCGACCCCCGACCTGTCGCTGAGCAGGCCCATCCCGATCGCGAACGGCACGAACGCCACCCAGGTCAGCGTGCTGACACCGGAGGCGACCCCCGCGCGGACGGCCGACGGGACCCCGTCGTGCAGGCGGCGCAGCACGGGGATGCCGCCCGCGACCACCAGCACCGTGAGCACCACCTGCGCGGCGATCACCAGGTACGGGGCACGGCTCGTCGCCAGGACCGCGCTGCTGGCCACGATCGACGCCGCGAGCAGCACCACGGCCGGACGTCGGTGCCACCACGGGCGCGCCCCGAGCAGGGCGCCCAGACCGAGCCCGGCGGTCAGCCCGGCCCAGTGCGGACCGTAGAGGATCGCCGGCACGGTGAGCGCGACGAGCCAGAGCGGGCCGAACTCGAGCAGCCCCTGCACCAGCAGGGAACCCAGGACGGTCGCCGCGATGACCGGGCGCAGTCGGCCCGGCTGCAGGACCGCCCGGAAGGTGGCGCGCACCTGGTCACGCAGCGCCCCGGATCCCTGGGCCGCGTCCCCTTCGTGCAGCCGGGGTTCCCGGAACGCGAGCAGCGCCAGGCACGCCCCGAGCAGCAGGGGCACGGTGAGGAAGTACGTCAGGCGCAGCGAGGCGACCTCGGCGATCGCGCCGCCGGCGAGCGCGCCCGCCACGAGCGACCCGCTCTCGATGAGCCGGACGCGGGCGATGGTCGCCTCGAAGGCCGCGCTGTCCCCGGTCTCCTCCACGACCGTGTCGTACACGACCGAGTCGACGGTGCCCGACTGCATCGCGAAGAACAGCCCCAGGAAGACGGCGGCGACCAGGTACGTCGGCACGTTCCGGCTCACGCCGCCGATGGCCACGCTCACGGCCGCGGCGACGGACGCCAGGACGAGCACCCCGCGGCGGCTCCACCGGTCGGCGAGCAGGCCGGAGGGCACCTCGAACAGGGGCACCACCGCCGCGTACACCGCGGCCATCAGGCCCACCCCGGCGGCGTCGAACCCGATGCCGGTCATGAACAGCTTTTCGATCGGGACCCACAGCGCCAGGTTCTGCAGGAACACAGCGGCGTAGAGCGGCCGCAGCCGGCGCCGCACGGCCGCCGCCCGCCGGACGTCGCCCGCGCCGTGCCGCTGCACCAGCACGCTCATCGCGTCCCGCCGGGTCGCGGCGCCGTCCCCGTGGGGTGCACGGGCTGGGAAGTGGCCACCATCGGCTGCCTCTCCGCAGGAACGGGACGAGGAAGGGACCGGGCGACCGCGCGGAACTCATCGGTGGCCCGGCGTCCGCGCGGTCGGGAGCTGCCGCGGTCCCGGCGTGCACCGCAGGCGGGCCTCGGGTCAGACCGCGCCCCGGAGGGCCGGCCCCGCGTCGGCGAGGAAGGCCTCCAGCGTCCCGGCCGGCCGTCCCGTCACCCGCTCCACCGTGTCGGTCACGCCCGCGAAGACGCCGGCCCGCACGCGCTGGAACGTGAGCGCGGACAGCTCCCGCTCGAAGCCCTCGGTACCGGCCACCGTGTCGTCGATCGTCACCTCCCGGTGGACCACCGGGTGCCCCGCGGCGCGGGAGAGCAGCTCCGCCGTCCGCGGCAGCGAGAGGCTCTCCGGCCCGGAGAGCTCGTGCACCTGACCCGCGTGCCCCTCGTCGAGCAGGGCGCGCTCGGCCACCGCGGCGATGTCCCGGGCGTCGATCCAGGCCACGCGCGCGCCACCGCTCGCGAACGGCAGCTCGCCGTCCAGGAGCTGGTCGCGGTAGTAGCGCGGGTCGGTGAAGACCTGCATGAACCAGCTCGGCCGCAGGATCGTCCAGCTCCGACCGCTGCTGCGGACGGCGCGCTCGGCCCGCAGCGCCCACCCGTCGGGCGCGACCTGGTCGGCGTCGAACTCGGACAGCAGGACGACGTGGGTCCGGGACGGCGTCGCGTCGAGGAACCCGCCGATCAGCTCCGGCGCGTCCGCGCGATCCGGTTGGACGACGTACACCGCGTCGATGCCGTCGGCCGCCGCGGACCAGCCGGACGGGCGGCCCCAGGAGAAGTCGGTCGGCTGCACGCCGGCGAGGTCGACCGTGGCCGGACTGCTGCTGCCGCCGAGCACCTCGACGCCGGGGCGGGCGGCGAGCAGCTCCGCCAGCGGGACGCCGGTCTTGCCGCGGACCCCGGTCACCAGGACGCGGGTCACGGCAGTTCCGTGGTGCTCGGACGCGTCACGGCGGACCCTCCGGTCGCTCGGGAAACAGGTACGCGCGGGCTCATGTCAGCACGGACGCCTGCGTGGATCAACGACCTCCGGAACGCTCTTGCGCTCCGCTTCGGGCCAGCGAACAGCCAGCCGCATGGCACAGCGTTCGGCCCCGAGCCGCCGTGTCGCCCGCGTGGACCGACCCGTCCCGCTTCGCCCTGTCGACAGCCCCTGGCGCCCCGCGAGACCGGCCCCGGTCCCCATGACCGCCGAGATCATGCTGCGCGATCACCCGGACGGCACGGACCACCGGGTCATCGTCCGTCACGGTGATCCCTCGGCCCGCGCCGGGCACGAGGAACCGGGCTTCCTCGACGGCTGGGGCTCGGTCACCGAGCAGCTGGCGGCGGCCGCCGAACGCCAGGGTGCCCGATGAGGATCGCCCTCACCGAGTTCGTCACCCTGGACGGCGTCAGCCAGGGTCCCGGCTCGCCGACCGAGGACCCGAGCGGCGGGTTCACCCGTGGCGGCTGGCTCGTGCCCCACCTCGACGCGGTCTTCGTCCGGCGTGCCTCCGACTGGCTGGCCCTCGCGGACGGTCTCCTGCTCGGCCGGCGCACGTACGAGGCATCCGCCCGCGACTGGCCGCGGATCACCGACCCGGACGACCCGTTCACCGAGCGGATGAACGCGCTGCCGAAGTACGTCGTGACGAACACCCTCGCGGAGGGCCACTGGCACCCGACGACGGTGCTCCGCGGCGATCCGGTGCGGACCGTCGGGGACCTCAAGGCCCGGCCGGGACGGGAGCTCCGGGTCCACGGCAGTGCACGGCTCGGCAGCGCGCTGCTGTCGGCCGGCCTGGTCGACGTGCTCCGGCTCGTCATCGCTCCCACCGTGATCGGATCCGGGCGACGGTTCATCGACCACCCCAGCACGCCCGTCGGCCTCCGGCTCGTCGGTCACGACGTGACGGTCACGGGCTTGTTGATGCTCGAGTACGAACGTGTGGGCGCCGCACCGGTGGCGGAGTACGAAGGCGTCACGGCCTACGTCTGACCGTCACCGTCCTCGGCGTTCCGTCCCGGGCGCCGTGCCGGTCTACGGGCGGGCACCGGGGCGGGGGGAGCGGCGCAGGAAGTCGTCGGCGATCTGGTCGAACGTCGCCCAGCGGACCCCGTCGTGACCGTTGATGTGCTCGATGAGCCGCTCGAGCATGAGCAGCACCTGCGGGCGCCCGGACACGTCCGGGTGGATGGTCATGGTGAACGCCGCGTAGTCCATCTCCCGGTGGACCCAGTCGAACTGGTCACGCCACATCTGCTCGATGTCCCGCGGGTTCACGAAGCCGTGGCTGTTCGGGCTGGACTTGATGAACATCATCGGCGGCAGGTCGTCGAGGTACCAGTTGGCCGGGATCTCGACCAGGTCGGTCTCGTCCCCGCGGACCAGCGGCTTCATCCAGCTGTCCGCCGACGCCGCGTAGTCGATCTTCGTCCAGGTGTCGCCCACCCGGACGTAGTAGGGCTCGAAGTCCCGGTGCATGAGCGAGTGGTCGTACTTGATGCCGCGCTCGAGCAGCAGCTCGTTGGTGACCCCGCTGAACTCCCACCAGGGCGCCACGTAGCCGGTGGGGCGGCGCCCCGCCTCCTCCTCGATCAGGTCGATGCAGCGGTCGAGCACCGCCTGCTCCTGCTCCCGGCTCATCGCGATCGGGTTCTCGTGGCTGTAGCCGTGGACGCCGATCTCGTGCCCGTCGGCGACGCACGCCCCGAACTGCTCCGGGAACGTCTCGATCGAGTGCCCCGGCCAGAAGAACGTCTGCGTCAGGCCGTTCCGCCGGAACAGCTCGAGGATGCGCGGGACACCGACCTCGCCCGCGAAGACGCCCCGGGAGATGTCGTCCGGGGAGTCCTCCCCGCCGTACGACCCCAGCCAGCCGCCCACGGCGTCGATGTCCACGCCGAAGGCCACGAAGATCTCCTTGCTCATCGTCGTCGCGCTCCTTCCAACAGGTCCCCGGGCCGGGACGGTGGGTGTCAGACGGTGAGGTGCCGGGCCAGGACCTGCTGCGGGTCGGCGGGGGCCACGGCGAGCGCGGCGGCCAGCAGCAGCCGGCCCTGCCACGGGCTCAGATCACCGGCGAACACGACCCCGCCCCTGGCCAGGCGGGCCCCTCCGGCGGCGTAGAGAGGCGCGACCGGCCCCGAGGGCACCCGGGAGCACACCAGGACGGGGACCCCGCCGGCGACCAGCTCCTCCGCGCCCTCGGCGATCGCCGGGGGGACGTTGCCGGCGCCGAGGGCCTGCAGCACGACCCCGGCGGCGCCGGCGCGCACCGCAGCGTGCAGCAACGATGCGTCCGCACCGAGGTAGCAGGCCACGACGTCGACCCGTGGCAGCTCCGCCCGCAGGTCCAGCGGGAGCGGCGACGGGCGGGCGGGCGTGGCCAGGGTCAGCACCGACTCCCCGGCCAGCCGGATCGCCGGCCCTCGTCCCGGGGCCTCGAACGCACCGCTGCGCAGGGTGTCGATCTTGCGGACGCCACGGGCGGCGAAGGCGAGGCCGTCGAAGCAGAGCAGCGCGCCGAGTTCCCGGGCGGCGCGTGAGGAAGCCACCCGCAGCGCATCGGCGAGGTTGCCCGGCCCGTCGGGCGACGGGCTGTCGAACGGGCGCTGGGCCCCGGTGAAGACGATCGGGCGCGGATCGTCGTGGACGAGGTCGGCGAGGTACGCGGACTCCTCCATGGTGTCGGTGCCCTGGGTCACGACGACGCCGTCCACACCCTCACCCAGGCAGCGACGGGCCTCCAGCACCAGGTCCAGCAGGTCGGACGTCGTCAGGGCGAAGCTGCCGACGGTGCCCAGGTCGCTGGTGGTCACCGTCAGCTGGGCGGGTGGCCTGGCCGCTGCGAGCAGCTCCGCGGCGGGGGTGACGGCCGACAGCCCGTCGGGTCCCTGCCGGCTGGCGATGGTGCCGCCGGTGGCGATCAGGTGCACCCGTGCCACGCGACCTCCTCCACCCTCGCCACGTCCATGGGGCGACGACGTGCCCCACGGTCCTCTGCTCGTCGCCGGTCGGCGACCGGAGGAGTCGTCCTGGTCAGCCCGCGAAGGACTCGGGCCCGAAGCGGCCCCAGGCGATGAAGGCCGCGAGCGCGAGGTAGACCAGGTTCACCAGCACCAGCTTCGGTTGGCCGAGGCGGGCGTGCGTGATCATCGCGCCGACCATGAGCAGGACCCAGCAGACGGCGGTCACCGGCACCATCACCGGTGCGATGCCGACGAGGGCCGGCAGGAGCAGGCCGACGGCAGCCAGCAGCTCCAGCACCCCGAGGGTCTTGACGAAGCCGTCGCTGGCCTCCGCGGTCCATTCTCCGCCGTGCGCCGCGGCCAGCTTCGCCCTCGGCACGAACGTCTTGGTGAGGCCGCCGGCCAGCGCGACTGCCGCCAGCAGTCCGGCAGCGATCCACAGGGTGAGGTCCATGAGTTCCCTCCTGGCGAGGTGCAGGTGATCCGGGCCGCCCCAGGAGAGGAGGGGACCGGGCCGGAGCTCGATCCGGCTGTGCTCTGGGACGAGGCGACCCGGCGCCCTGTGACATCGGGAGCCGGATGTCACACACGGTCGAGGCGTCTCGTCCCCCTCTTGAGCGGAACTGCGGACGACGGGACGGTGGGCAGCGGTGCACGTGGACGTGGCGTCAGGGCTTCGGGGAGGGGCTGGGATGACCCGGACCGAGCAGTTCCAGGAGTTGCGGCCACTGCTGTTCTCCATCGCGTACCGGATCCTCGGATCGGTGAGCGAGGCGGAGGACGCGGTCCAGGAGAGCTGGCTCCGCTACGCGAACAGCCCGACGCCGGTCCAGTCCCCGAAGGCGTTCCTGTCCGCCGTGGTCACCCGGATCTCGCTCGACGTCCTCAAGTCGGCTCGCGTGCGGCGGGAGGAGTACGGGCAGCCGTGGTTCCCCGAACCGCTGCTCACCGACCCCTACGAGGACCCGGAGAGGTCGGCGGAGCTGGCCGACTCGGTGTCGATGGCGGCGCTGCTGTTGATGGAGCGGCTCAGCCCGCTCGAGCGGGCGGTCTTCGTGCTGCGCGAGGTGTTCGGGTTCGACTACGCCGAGGTCGCCTCGGCAGTGGGACGCTCCGAGGCGGCGTGCAGGCAGCTGGTGGTACGCGCGCGCCGGCACATGGCAGGGGGGCGGCCACGGTTCGAGGCCGACAAGAAGGCGCACGAGCAACTGGCCGATCGGTTCTTCGACGCCTTCAAGCTGGGAGACGTCGATGCGCTGCAGGCCCTCCTCGCGGCCGACGTGGTGCTCGCGGGCGACGGCGGCGGGAAGGGCCCGCAGTTCGGCCTGGGCATCGTCGGCCGGAGGAACGTCGCCCGGACGTTCCTCGCCAGCATCCCGCCGTTCCTGCAGATCGGCGGCGTCGTGGAGCAGCGCGAGGTGAACGGTCAGCCCGGCGCCGTCTTCCGCGACCTGGACGGCAACGTCGTCGGCGTGATGGCGCTCGAGATCCTCGGCGGCCAGATCCAGGTGATCCGCGGTGTGTCCAACCCCGACAAGCTCGCGCACCTGGGCCCGCTCGGCGACCCCTGGGCACTCCGGCGCGCGGTGAACCGGGCCCGCCGTAACCCGGGGGACTGAGACGTGTCCCGCTCACCGCCGTTCGGCTGCCCCGCCGGCGAGCAGCAGCCTCGCGGCCGTTCTGGCCCCGTCGGTGCCGATCCCAGCGGCCACCGCGGTCGCTCGTGCGCGGGTCGCCGGGTCCAGCGCCGTCCTGAGCGCGGCGGACAGGGAGTGGACCGTCGGCGTCGGGCCGTCGTGAGCAGCACCGATGCCGAGGTCGGCCACCCGACCGGCCCAGTAGGTCTGGTCACCCCCCTGGGGCACCACGACCTGCGGCGCGCCGGCGCGGGCCGCCGTGGTCGTCGTGCCCGCGCCACCGTGGTGCACGACGGCGGCCACCCGGGTGAACAGCTCCTGCTGGTTGACCTCCCCGATGACGGAGCAGTCGTCCTGGTCGTCCGTCGGAGCCAGGCCCGCCCAGCCGCGACCGACGAGCACGCGGCGGCCCTGCGCGCGGATCGCCTCGACGACCGCCCGCGCGCCGTCCTCGTCGACGGTCCGCATGCTGCCGAACCCCACGTACACCGGCTGGTCGCCGGCGTCCAGGAACGCCAGCAGCTCGGCGGGGAGCGGGCGTTCGTCGGGCAGGAGCCACGCACCGGTCTGGATGACGCCGAAGCATCCCGGCCCACGCCAGGGGCCCAGGGTCGGGTCGGCCGCCAGCAACGGCCGGGCGGTGAACAGGAGGGTGCCCACGTCGCTCACCGGTGGCAGTCCGATCGAGGCCCGGTGGGCGTTGACCGGCTTCCCGAACAGCTCGTCGAAACCCAGGCCGTCCAGGCCGTCCAGCACGTCCGGGCAGAAGAGCACGCACCGGTAGGGGATGCCCAGCTCCTCGGCCACCGACGGCCCGACGAACTGCGACATGGCGGTCGCCACGACCACGTCGCACCCGGCAGCCGCCTCCGCCACCGTCCCGTACTGCGCGGCGATGAGGTCGGCCACGCGCTGCCGGCGCTGCTCGGCGGTCGGCGGCCGCTCCCAGGAGCGCCATGGCCTGTCGAACGGCACGAGCGGCACGCCGTGGCGGGTCACCAGCTCCGTGAGCTCCTCGTCCGGGGGTGCGCACACCCGCACGTCGGCGCCGAGTGACCGCACCTGCACCGCGAGGGCCACGAGCGGTTCGACGTCCCCCCGGGACCCGTAGGTCGACAGCAACACGCGCATCTCGCAGCTCCCGTCTCCGTTCGTGCTGGTGCCGGAGGACCCGGTCGGGCACGCCGCACTGCCGTGCCCCCTGAGCCGGGAGGTGGCCGGGGGCCACCTCCCGGCAGAGGTCACCGATCGTCCCGGTCGAGCCTGCCGTGCGCCGCGGCCGAGAGGTCCTGCCAGTCGGCCCAGGTCTTGAGCCGGTCGGCGTAGGTCTGCTGGAGCATCGGGTAGAAGCCCTGGCCGAAGAGCACCCGCAGTGGCGGGGCGTCGGAATCGACGATCGTGAGGAGCGCCTGAGCCGCGGCGGCCGGGTCGCCGGCGGGCTGCCTCCCCACCAGCCCGGCGAGCCGCTGGCGGAGACCGTCGTAGGCCGGGTCCGGCCCGGCCACGTGGCCGTTGGCGAGCGGATCGGGGTTCTTGCCGTTCCGGGTGGCGAAGCCGCCGGGCTCGACCACGGTCACCCTGATGCCGAAGTCGGCGACCTCCTCGGCGAGTGACTCGTTCAGCCCTTCCAGGGCCCACTTGGACGCGTGGTAGGCGCCGCCGAGTGGCATCGCCAGGAGCCCGGCGACCGAGGACAGCTGGATGATGTGCCCGGCGCCCTGGTCGCGCAGGGGCAGCGCGGCCTGGACGACCCACACCGCGCCGAACAGGTTGGTCTCCACCTGGTCGCGCAGTTGCTGTTCGGTCAGCTCCTCGATCGCGCCGACCTGGGCGTAGCCGGCGTTGTTCACGATGACGTCGAGGCGGCCGAAGTGTTCCGCGGCCCGCCGGACGCTCGCGAAGACGGCGGCCCTGTCGGTCACGTCCAACGCCAGCGGGAGCACCGCCTCGCCGTGGGTGGCGACCAGATCGTCGAGGCTCGCGGTGTCCCGGGCGGTCGCAGCCACCTGGTCGCCGCGGGACAGGGCGGCTTCGACGAAGTGGCGGCCGAGGCCGCGGGACGAACCGGTGACGAACCAGACCTTGCTCATGATGCCCTTCCGATCTCCCTGCGCGGGTTGTGCACTTGATCCGGACGCACACCAGGCGCCGGCGACCGGACGCCTGTGACCGGGGAGGGATGTGACGTGCGCCACCGGCCACGGGTGTCACACAGCGGTGCGGGCCGGCGTCTCGTGCGTGGAGCAGGAGTCGAGGCCGGGCAGGCGGGAGCAGCCATGGACGAGCGCAAGGACCCGACGACGGCGTTCGCCGCCCATCGCAACCTGCTGTTCACCGTCGCGTACGAGATGCTCGGATCGGCCGCCGACGCCGAGGACGTCCTGCAGGAGACGTGGCTGCGGTGGATGGCGGTCGACCTGGGGCAGGTGCGCGACGAGCGCGCCTACCTGGTCCGGATCACGACCCGGCGGTGCCTCGACCGGCTGCGCACCCTGCGGCGGCGCAAGGAGGTGTACGTCGGTCCGTGGCTCCCCGAGCCGCTGCTCACCGCGCCGGACGTGGCCGAGGACGTCGAGCTCGCCGAGAGCCTGTCGATGGCGCTGATGCTCGTCCTGGAGACCCTCCCGCCGACCGAGCGCGCCGTCTTCGTGCTGCGCGAGGCCTTCGACCTCGGCTACGACGAGATCGCGGCCGCCGTCGGCAAGAGCCCCGCAGCCGTCCGGCAGACCGCGCACCGGGCCCGCCAGCACGTCGCGGCCCGCCGCCCCCGCGAGGTGGTGTCCCCGGCCGAGGCCCGGGCGGCTGTGGAGTCGTTCCGGCGCGCGGTGGAGACCAGGGACCTGCAGGGCCTGCTCGACGTGCTCGCGCCCGAGGTCGTCCTCATCAGCGACGGCGGCGGCGTCAAGCAGGCCGCGCCACGGCCCATCACCGGCGCGGCGAAGGCGGCCCGGTTCATCGTCGGCGGCCTGGGCAAGGCCCGGGTCGCGCTCACCACCGAGCCCACCGTGGTCAACGGCAGTCCGGCACTCGTGCTCCGCGTGGACGGCGAGCTGGACGGCGTCCTGGCGCTCCAGGTCGAGGGCGCTCGGATCAGCGGTCTCTACTACGTGCGCAACCCCCAGAAGCTGACCCGCGTGGCCTCCGAGACCGCGCTCACCCTGCGATGAACGCCGGTGCGTCGCGAGTCCTGATCAGGTCCGCGGTGCCCTCCGACCTGCCCGCGGTCGTGCACGTGGTGGAGGCGGCCTACCTGCCCTGGGTCCCGGTCATCGGCACCCGGCCGGCTCCGTTGTCGGCGGACCATGCCGCCCTGATCGCCGAGGGCGTGGTGCACGTGGCCGGTCTCGACGGGACGCCCCCCGTGGGCGCCCTGGACGGCCTCGTCGTGCTCCGGCCGGAGACCGAGGCGCTGTGCATCGAGAACGTCGCGGTACACCCGCGGGTCCAGGGGCGGGGCCTCGGTCACCGGTTGCTGGCCTTCGCCGAGCACGAGGCGCACCGGCTCGGTCTGCCGGCGATGCGGCTGTACACCCACGAGCGGATGACGAGCAACCTGCGGCTGTACCTGGCGACGGGGTACGTCGAGAGCTGTCGCGAGGACCTCGGCGCCGGCCACCTCGTGCACCTGCGCAAACCGCTCCCCGGAACGGCACCCGCCTGAACCGCCGAGGCCGCCAGCCGGTCCGGCGCCACATGCCCGCCCGCCTCACCGGACGTGCGGTACGCGGTCTGGCTCCCGTGATCGGCGGGGTCCGACCGCTACGGTCGGAGCATGGGAGTCGAGGGCGCGCTCCGCACGCTCGTGACCGCGGTCCTCGTCCTGGCGGTCAACGTCGTCCTCGACATCGCCCTCGACCTGCCCGTGCTCGTCCGCTGGGCCGTCGTCCTGTCCGTGGTGCTCCTCGTCACCGTGTCGTTCGAGGCCGTCCGCCGGCGCGCCGACGCAGCGGGGCCCGCTCGGAACCGGACCCAGGGCAGTGCGCACGGTCGTCCCCCGACCCGCTGAGCCCAGCGACTCGACGGGCTCGCGGTCAGCCCCGCTGGGCGGCACTCGACCCGGACCACCAGCTCGTACTCGTCGATCGAGCAGGCCCGCGGTACCGCACCGATCCGGCTCCCGTGCAGATCCGTGGTGACCGGGAGCGACGTCCGGGGGCAGAATCGGCGCCCGCCCTGGGAGTGCGGACACGTCGTGTCCGTCGACCGGGTGCGGAGCACCGCACGTCCCCTCGTCCCGGCAGGACCGATGCCCGTGCCCCCACCTCCCTTCCAGCGTGAGATCCGCTCGGCCCGCTTCCCCCACGGGCTGCCCGACCGCTGCGACGACACCGTCGTCGAGGCGTTCGACGACGCCTGGCTGCTGCTGGAGCGGACGAGCAGCGGATACCGGGTCCTCGGCGTCGTCGAGGACTACGAGTCGGCGCGCGCGTGGCTGACCGCGGCCGAGTGGGAGACGGGGTCCTCGTCCACCGAAGCCGGTCTCAGCGGGGGACCGGTGGCTCCTGGAGGCCAGGGTCCGCCGGTCGCCTGAGCCGCCGCTGCCAGTTCCGCGGTCGTTCGCCGAGGCGGGTCCGGAACCACGCCCAGACGAGCGATCCGCCGACCAGCACCACACCGACGATCGTGAGCACCGGGCCGGTCGGCACCCCGAGCAGCTTGAGCCCCGAGGCGAGGAGGACGACCGCCAGCGCCCGGCGGACCAGCCCGCCCCGGGACCGGGACGACAGGCGCGCGCCCAGCCAGACGCCCGGGATCGCGCCCACCAGCACGCTCCCGGTCAGCCCGAGGGCGAAGTCCCCGAACAGGAGGTGGCCCAGGGAGGCGGACGCGACCAGGGGAACCGCCTGGACCAGATCGGTGCCCACCAGCTGGCCCGCCCGGAGGGACGGGTACAGCAACAGGAGGCCCACGATCATCAGGGATCCGGCGCCGACCGAGGTCATCCCCACGACGAGCCCGCCGCCGGCTCCGACGAGCGCGGTGGCGACCGGTCGCACCGGCACCGTCGTCATCGCCTGCTCGGGTCCGGGCGGCCGGCCCGTCCTCCGCTGACGCTGCCGAGCCAGCAGGTGCAGGTAGGCCTTGGCGACCATGCCGACCGACGCCACGACGAGGACGGCACCCATCACGACCAGCAGGACCTCGGTGAGCCGCGCGCCGGACCCGAGGGCGCGCAGGGCCAGCACGCCGCAGAATGCGCCGGGGATCGAGCCCACGCACAGCCAGCGCACCAGACCCATGTGCACGGTGCCGCGCCGCAGGTGCACCAGGCCGCCGATCGGCTTCATGAAGAGGCTGGCGACGACGTCACTGGACACCGCCGCCAGGGGAGGGACCCCGAAGAACATGATGAGGACGGGGGTCATGAGCGCTCCGCCGCCCATGCCGGTCAGCCCCACCACGACGCCCACCAGCAGGCCGGCGGTGGCGACCGCTGGATCGCAACAGTCCATCGGCACCTCCGGCGGCTCGGAGCGCCGTCTCGGGCGGGCGTCCTCCCGGGACGGTCACCCGTGCGGCGTCGGGGGAGCGACCCTAGGGCTCGTCGGGTGGGAGGAACAGGGCAAGCGGTCGGCGGCGTCCGGTGCCCAGGCCGTCG
Source organism: Modestobacter sp. I12A-02662 (assembly GCF_041028325.1). Classification (NCBI taxonomy): domain Bacteria; kingdom Bacillati; phylum Actinomycetota; class Actinomycetes; order Geodermatophilales; family Geodermatophilaceae; genus Modestobacter; species Modestobacter sp. I12A-02662. Next base: position 301,413 of record NZ_JABGDE010000007.1, read on the forward strand.
TCGCCTCTCGATCAGCACGCCGCAGGCCTGCGCCGACGGCCGCATCGCCCGCCCGGTCGGGGGCCGCGGGGCGCGAGATCCCTCCGCGCCCCGCGGCCGGTCCATCAGGTGGCCGGCACCCGGTCCAGGAAGCCGACCACGGTGTGCAGCCGGCCCCCCTCGTCGGCCGCCAGGACGTCGAACCCGACGACCGGTGCCTCGGCGTCGGCCGGGGTGCCCGCCGGAACGAGCTCCCAGGTGAACCGGGCGACATCGTGATGACCCTCGACCGGCCCGGCGAGCCGGAAGACGAACCGGGGAACTGGGCCTGCGCCGCCGCGATGTGGCCTCGATGGCCTCCCGACCCCGGGCGTCCCCGCCGACCGGCACACCGCGAGCGTGCTGCGCTCGGTCGCGCCGGAGTGACCCCGGGGACGATGCATGACCCGTGCGGGGACGCCGGACCGGGCCGGCTCCGGGCTCAGGCGGAGCTCACGCGTTCCCCCGCGCGGCCCTCCCCGACCGGGGTGCGGGGCGGACGACGAGGACCGGGCACGGCGCGTAGTGCTGGACCCGCTGCGCGGTGCTGCCGACGAGGATGGCGTCGCTGATCCCGCGCCCTCCGGCGGCCACCACGACCAGTCCCGCGTCGTACTCCTTCGCCAGCTTGATGATCTCCGCGGCGGGCGACCCGCTCCGGATCTGCTTGTCGATCCTGGGTCCCCAGTCGTCGAACACGGCCGCCACCGCGTCGACGGCACCCTGCGCCGCCTCCCGGAAGCTGCCGGCCCCCTCGCCGGGGCGGGGCGGCTCGGCCTCGGAGATCTCGTCGGCGAACGCGACCGAGGCCAGCGGCCGGATGACGGCCACCACCGAGATCGTGGTGATCTTCCCGGGATCCGCGAAGGACCTCAGGTGGCGGGCCGCGGCCAGCGACTGCGGTGACCCGTCCGTGGCGACGATGACGTGCATCTCAGGCGCCCTTCCTCGCGGCGGTCTCGGGCTCGCCGCGCCCGGGGCTCTTGGGGCGGTTCCGCGAGCCGGCGGCGTACTCGATCAGGAACAGCACCACGCCGACGGCGACGAGGCCGGCACACCAGAGGAGCGATGAGGGGTCGTCGTAGATGGAGAACCCGAGGATGGCCAGGTTGCCGACCAGCCCGACGATCAGCAGGGGGGTGTTGGCCCGGAAGGTGCGTTCGTCCTCGTCCCGGCCGCGCAGCTTGAGGCAGGCGACGATCACGAGGGCGTAGATGAGCAGGAGGAAGACCACGGTCACCAGGGCGAGCCGGTTGACCAGGTCGAGGCCCCCGCCCGCCTCGAGCAGGACGCTGCCGGTGATCAGCAGGGCGGCGACCACCGCTGCGCTGAAGAGGAGCCCGACCCAGGGGCTGCGGCGGGTGGCGTGGATCTTGGCGAAGACGGCTGGGACGACGTTCTCCTTCGCCATCCCGTAGAGGATCCGCGGCTGGGTGACGACCGTGACCAGCGTGGTGTTGGTGATCGCGATCAGCGCGATGATGGAGAAGAGCGTGGTCATGATGTCGGTCGAGAAGGGCAGGATGCCCTGCTTGACGACCTCGAGCAGGGCTGCGTCGGAGCCCGCGAGCTGGTCGACGGGCACGGTGAGGGCGGCGGCAACGGAGACGAGCACGTAGACCACGCCTGCGACGACCATGCCGCCGACCAGGGACCTCGGGAAGGAGCGGTGCGGGTCGATCGTCTCCTCCGCGACGTTGGCCGTGTTCTCGAAGCCGGTCATCGCGAAGAAGGAGAAGGCGATGCCGGCGAGCACCGCGAGCGCCGGGTTGCCGGAGACGCTGATGTCGGTGAGGACGCCGAAGTCGGCGTTGCCCTGGGCGATGTACCAGATGCCGATGACCATCACGACGAGCAGGCCGGCGACCTCGACGAAGGTCATCAGCATGTTCATCACCACGGACTCGGTGATGCCGATGAAGTTGACGACCACCAGGGCGAGGAGGAAGACGAGCGACACCAGCAGTGCCGGGGGGCCCTCCCAGAGCGTGGCGAAGTAGGAGGCGAACCCGGTCGCCAGCGAACCCGTCGCCGCGAAGCTGGCCGCCAGGAACGACACCGTGGTCAGGAACGTCAGCGCCGTGTTGCCGAAGGCCTTGTTGACGTACAGCGCGGCACCGGCCGCCTGGGGGTACTTGGTCACCAGCTCGGCGTAGGCGGCCCCGGTGATGGCCGCGACGGTGACGCCGATGGCGAAGGCGATCCAGAAGGCTCCGCCGACGGCGGCGGCGACCAGGCCGATGAGGACGTAGATCCCCGAGCCGAGGACGTCACCGAGCGTGTAGAAGAACAGCTGCCGACCGGTGATGGACCGCCTGAGGCCGGTGTCCTCGACCGTGCTGGTGCCTGTCTCGGCCATGCGCTTCCCGCTTCGGCGTCGAGTCCGAGCTTCTGACGCTGCTCACGGAAACGTCATCCGGGCACGGTGTCAATTTCAACCCGACCATGGCGGCATCGGCTGCGGGGCCTGCTCAACCCTGCTGCGGCCCGGGGACGTGCCCGCGCCTTCCGGCGCAACGGAGCCTCGAGCGGCTCGGTCACGTCGGGTGGTGGACCACCCGGTAGCGCAGGTGGGTCGCCTGCCGGCCTTCGAGGACGCGCACCAGCTCCAGCTCCACCCGGTCGGGGAGCAGGTCGGACAGGCGCCGTCCGCGACCGAGCAGCACGGGTACGAGGTGCAGTTCCATCTCGTCCAGCTCTCCGGCCCGCAGGAGGGCCTGAGCCGCCCCGGCGCCGTGCACCATCACCGGTCGCCCCGGGGAAGCAGCCCGGGCCTGCGCGGCGCAGGTCGCGACGTCGGTGACGAAGCGCGCGTTGCCGGGCGGTGCTTCCTCGGATCGGCTTCTTCTTCGACCCGCCGCCGAACAACCCTCCGGCACCGCGGAGCGCCTTGGCCTGGCGGCGGAACAGCCAGACCCAGAACCCGATCAGCAGCAGGATCGGCGCGAAGGAGATCAGCAGGTTCCAGAACGTGCCGCGCTCCTCGACCACCGGGGTGGCGCTGACCGTGGCGCCGGACGCCTCCGACTGGGCCAGCAGGTCGTCCTCGGCGAGGGGCGGCCGCTCGGTGGTGAAGAGCTCGTACTCGCCGTCGTCCTCCCCGGGGACGTCGGCCGGCTCGCGCAGCGTGCCCTGGATGGTGCCGCCCCGGGAGAAGATCTCCTCGACGTTGTCCGCCTCCACCTGGTCGGTGAGCTCGGTGTAGGCGACGGTGACGGCGCCGCCGTCGTCCTGCCAGGTCAGCATGCCGAACAGCAGCCAGTAGACGAAGAGCATCAGCAGGACCGTGGGCAGCCACCGGTACCAGGGCCGCTTGCCGTCGCCGTCGTCCTGGCGGGCCGGCAGGAGGCGGGCCGGGACGGTCGACGTGCGGATGGCCGGCCGGCGGTGCGAGACGGCCCTCGCCGAGGTGGCGGCGCGTGCATCACCCGTCACGAGCTGCTCGGTCGTGAACCGGCCGGAGTGCACGAGGTCGTGCGCTGCCACAGCTCCCCGCTGGTGGAGGACCGAGGAGGCTCGGAGCCCTTGCCGACGCGCGTTGTGCGGTGCCTCCCCCGGTCACACTCGCCCGCGGAGGATGCGGCGCCAGTAGACCTGCGGAAGGGCGTAGCGGTCGATCCACCACGTGGCCCGTCGGGGCTTGATCGGGTCGATGAGCGGCACGGACGGGGCCGGCCGGCGCTCGCGGGTGAACTCCGCCAACATCAGCGATCGACGGCCCACTGTGATGGGCACCACCGTGTACCCGTCATACCGCTGCAGCGGTGCACCGCGCCGCTCGGCCGCCAGGTTGTGGGCGAGGATCGCGACCTGACGCCGCAGCGCCCCGCCGGAGGGGCGCGTCGCCAGGGCGGCAGCATCACCAAGTCCCCAGATCGACGGGTGCGTACGGTGCCGCAGGGTGTTCGGGTCGACGTCGGCCAAGCCTGGCGCCGGGTCGGTCGCGAGGCCGCTGTCGGCGATCCAGCGCGGCGCCCGGTAATGGGGGACGGCGTGCGCGACATCGACGTCGTCGAGCACCCGCCGGCCGCTGGGTGTCGCAACCGTGACGGCGTGGGCATTAGGGTCTACGCGCTCGATCCGGGCTTCCCTCAGCACCTCGACGCCGTAGGTCGCAAGCGCCCGGTCGACGACCTCGTCCGCCGCCGGGAGGCCCACTGCAGACCGTTCGGGGAGGACGAGCCGGACCTCGAGATGGTTCAGGACACCGTTCCTCCGCCAGTGGTCGCAGGCCATGAAGAGCGGCTTGAGCGCGGTCGGACCGCAGGACGCCGGCTCCGGCGGCACCGTGAAGAGCGCGGAGCCGGCGCGCAGCGACGCCAGGCTGGGCCAGACCTGCGCCGTGCTGCCCGGGACGTAGGTGGAAGTGGCCCACCCGTCGTGGTAGGCCGCCTGCAGCCCTGGAGTGGCCTCCCAGTCCTCCACCAGGCCGGGGCACAGGACGAGCGTCGAGTACAGCAGGGTGCGCCCGGCACGGGTGCGCACGGTGCTGGCGACCGGATCGACCTCCTCGACGGCGTCGCGGATCCACGCGCACCCGCCGGGGATGACGTCGGCCATCGGCCGTTCGAGGTCCGCCATCGTCGCCTGCCCGCCGCCGACGTAGTTGAGCAGGGGCTTGTAGCGGTGCACCGGCTGGGGAGCCACGACGGTGACGCCCGGTGTTCCGTCGCGGACCAGCCGTGCCGCCAGGGAGATGCCGGCGTTGCCGCCGCCGACGACGAGCACACCGTGTCGCTCCACATTTCCTCCAGGCATGGGTCCACCGTGAGATCACCGGCGTCCTCGGGGGACTCGATGGTCCCGTCGATCGATCGGGAGCACGAGTCGCGAAGCGTCCCGTACGTGGTGTGGTCGACCCTGGTGCTCCGCTGCCTGCCGTCGCTGTTCGCCCACCGACTCGCGGAGGAGCGGTCGTCGTCATCGCAGTGAGGGCGGACGCCGGCCGGTGACGGGCCTGTCAGGCGCGGCCGGTTCGATGACCGGTCGCGCTCGTCAGCGGGTCAGCGGCGTCGGCGGGCGAGGACGGTCGCCAGCACCACTGCGGCGGCGCCCGCGGTGAGCAGTCGGCGGCCGCGGCCGACGGCGATCACCACCACGGCCGCGCGGGGCCGTACCCGCCGGGTGCCCAGCAGCAGCGCCCCGGCCGGCGAGTCGATGCCGGCACCGGCGACGGCCACCGGACGCGTGGGGGACTCCAGGTGCGCGGTGATCCCGTGGGCAGCGAGGGCCTCGGCAAGCCCGCCAAGATCACGGCGGCCGGGTGCCATCCCGCTCCGTGTGGTCGCCGCCTCCCGGACCCGGGCTACGAAGGCGCCGACGTCCTCGGCGACGACCCGCACGTCCGCGCCATCGGCGTGCACCTGCACGCCCGCCCCGTCCACCTCCAGCGACAGCTCACCGGACAGGTGCACCGGGCCGCGCGGGTCCGTCATCCCCGGCTGGCGTTCTCGGCGGTCGTGATGCGCAGGGTGCCGTTGAGCCGCCAGACGGCGCGCGGGGCATCCGGACCGGTCTCGCGGGGCACCTCGACGACCATGTCGACGAACTCGTAGTTGATGGCGGCGCCCTTGCCGGTCAGGTAGGCCCACATCTCCTTGCCGAGGTCGGCGAAGCTGGTCGTCTCGTGGCTCTTGATGTCCCGGGAGCCGGTTGCGGCGTCGGTGCTGGTCATGCTCATGGCTTCGATCTCCTCGCGTGTCGGGACGGCCGTCGGCGTTCCGGACGACTTCAGTTGTGCGCTACCCGATCGCGCGTCTGCTGAACCCGTGAGCGGTCGGTGCAGTGCGCCGTCGTCCGGCGAGTCGGCAACGCGGTCGCGATGTACGGAGTCACCGCGTACGTCGGCGACGTCGCCGTCGCGAGCGTCGCCCGTTCCGTGGTCCGGTCGTCGACGGAGATGGTGTCCGAGGGGGGACCCGCTGCGTACGCACACGACTCCTGCTCGGCTCCCGAACGTGCCGGGCCGTCGCGTCGACGTGGTCGATGGGCCGACCGTTCAGCGGGCCGGCGGATGCAGTGCTTGGAACTCCTCGATCATGGTCAGCATCTGCGGACCCAACTCGACCTGGGTGAGGAGTATGCCGATCGTCCCGTCCGGATCGACGAAGAAGTCGGTGCCCTGGCCGCCCGACCAGCCGTAGCGGCCGCGCCGTGATCCGTCGGTCTGCACGCCCACGCCGAAACCCCAGCCCATCCCCTCCCAGAAGCCGGGGAAGAAGCTCTCCGGCGTCTTGTTCTCGCCGGGCACCTGATCGCTGGTCATCTGCCGGTGGTGGTCCGCCGAGATGAACGGCTGCCCGTCGACCCGGCCACCGGCCGCGAGCAATCCGGCGAAGCGCTGGAAGTCGCGCGCGGTGGAGACGAGCTCGCCGTGGCTGACGTCGAAGGGAGCCGGTCCTGCGTGGAAGCCACCACCGGCAGGCTCGGTCTCGACCAGACCCTCAGCACCGTGGCGGTAGGCCGCGGGCAACCGGTCGAGCTTCCCTTCGGGCACCCACAGGGCGGTGTCGGTCAACCCGAGCGGTTCGAAGAGGTCCTCGGCCAGGAACTTCCCGAGCGGTCGCCCGGTCAGTCGGGCGAGGAGGATGCCGAGCAGGCCGAACGAGTGGTGGTATCGCCAGCCTTCTCCAGGCTGGAAGGCGAGTGGGAGTTCGGTCAGGCGGGCAAGCCACTCCTCCGCCCCCAGGCTCAACGGCTCCGGACCGGCTTCGGTGCCGTTGTCGGCCATCGCCCGCTGCAGAGGCGAGTCGCCGAGTGCCATCCCGTAGCCAGAGGCGTTCGTCAACAGATGGCGCAGGGTGATGGAGCGGTGGGCGGGGACGGTCTCGTCGAGCGCCGCTGCGGGGCTGGAGAGCACGCGGCGGTCCGCAAGCTCGGGCAGCCACTCCTCGAGCCCCTGGTCGAGCCCGAGTCGGCCCGCCTCCACCAGGCGCAGCGCAGCGACCGCCGTGATCGGCTTGGTCATCGACTGGATCCGCATGATCGCGTCCCCCCGCATGGGACCGGCCCCCACAGCGGCAACGCCGGCGGTGACCGCTGCCTCATCGCCGGACCCGAGCATCGCGACCGCGCCCGGTACGGTGCCGCCCTCGACATGACGTCGCAGCAGTTCCAGGACCGCGGTTCTCACCCCGACGACCCTGCCACGGGCGGATCCCGGAGCCCAGAGGGAGCTCTCGCGCGGAGCCGCTTCTGGAGCGGTCAACGGGGAGGCGCCGCGGAGAGGTTCCCGGAGCACCTCGGCCAGCCGACCTGTCCCGGGTCAGCAGGAGGGAGGCAGAGCTCAGGCACGGCGGAGGACCGCTTCCGGATCTCCGATGCGGTCGGCCGGCTGCTGCCCGGGAATCCCGGGAACATGCATCCGCGCCCACCCACGGAGACGAAGACAGGCCATGAGCTTGATCACCGCAGACGGCGCCCCGGATGTCCTCCTCGTGGAGTTCGAGTTGGCCCGCTTCGACCTGGGGGCAGCCACCGCGGCGCTGCGCCACAAGGACACGCCTGCCGCGCGCGAGGAGGTCGCCAACTGCCGGGCGCGGATCGACAGGATCCTCGACTCGTGGAACGCCGGCGTCCGAGTCCCTCTGTGACTCGGCCGTCATCCCCTCCGACTCGGACGGCTTTGCCCAGGCCTGTGCGAGCGGTCGGCACCCATGGCGGTCGCCGGACTCGCGTCCGGGTGTCTCCCATCTGACGCCGTCCCCGGTCGTGCAGCAGCCCCCGACGTGTTCGACTTCGGGTACGACGAGGTCGCGGAAGCCGTCGACAAGAGCCCGGCCACGGTCCGCCAGATCGCCCACCGGGCGCGGGCACATGTCGCCTCGCGCCGGCCGCGGGACGTCGCTTCTCCGGCCGAGACCCGAAGTGCGCTCGAGGCGTTTCAACGGGCGGTCGAGGCAGGCGACCCGCAGAGCCTGCTCGACATCCTCGCGCCGAGCGTCGTCGCCCTGAGCGACGGCGGCGGAATCAGACAGGCCGTGCGGGGGCCCATCGTGGGAGCCGACAGGGTGGCTCGCCTGCTGGCCGCCCGCTGGAACATCGTCGGCGCCGAGACGTCGGTCGAGCCGGTGCAGGTCGATGGCTCCCCGGCCTTGATCGTGCGGCGGGGCGGGGAGCTCGACAGCATCGTGGCGATGCGGGTCGAGGACGGCCTCGTCAGCGGGCTCTACTTCGTACGCGATCCCGAGAAGCTGTCGCACATCGAGCGGGAGACCGCTTCGACCCGTTGACCCGGGGGCTACACCGTCGCCGACGCGACCCCGGCCGCCGCACCGGCGAGAGGCCGTGGAGGTTGACCCCGGTGTCCGAGGGGCCGACACGGTACATGCGCACACGGCTCTGGCTGAATGGGGCGCCGGGCCGCCATGGCCCCGCCGGGAGGGGAGTGCTGTCGTGATCCTTGATCGATGGTATGGGCGGCCGCCGGGATGACTTCGCTGGACCAACTGCTCCACTGGCGAGGTCGGTCGGTGGCGTGGGGGACGGCGGGTTCAGGGCCAGCGGTCGTGTTCTGCCATGGCACGCCGTGGTCCTCCGCCCTGTGGAGACCCTTCGCCGATGCTCTGAGCCGCGACTTCACGGTCTACCTCTGGGACATGCCCGGCTACGGACTGTCCTCGAAGGAGCCGGAACATGCCGTGGACCTGGGCATCCAGGGCGAGTTGCTCGCCGATCTGCTGACCACGTGGGGCCTCGACGCGCCACACGTGGTGGCACACGACGTCGGTGGTGCCGTTGCGCTGCGAGCCCACCTCATGCACGGGAGTTCCGTCGCATCGCTGTTCCTGGTGGACGTCGTCGCGCTGAGCCCTTGGGGGTCGCCGTTCTTCAACCTGGTCAAGGACCATGCCGACGTCTTCGCTCGACTACCGGAAGCCGTTCATGCGGGAGCGCTGCGGGCCTACATCGGCGGCGCAAGCCACCTGGGGCTGACCGAGGCGCAACTCGACGAACTGACGGCCCCGTGGCTGACCGAGCGGGGCCGCCCGGCCTTCTATCGCCAGATCGCCCAGGCCGACGAACGCTTCACTGACGACTTCGCGGGTCGGCTGCGGAGCATCCGGGCTCCGGTCCGCATCGTCTGGGGAGAGGACGACACGTGGATCCCTGTCGACCGAGCCCGGTCGCTGCGCGATGCGATCCCGGGCTCCACGGTGCGCCTCGTCAGCGCGGCCGGTCACCTCGTGCACCTCGACGCCCCGGTCGTCCTGGCGGACGCGTTGCGCGCCTGGCTCAACCAGCAAGCATCCGGAACGGGCACGCACCGCTAGGAAGCGCCGCCGGGTGGACGGTCTGGAAATCTCGCCAGGGCACCGGGCCCGCCTCGCTGAAGGACTGGTCGGTCGGCTGACGTCCGTCGACTGCGGCACCCCGGGCCGTACCAGCGCTCCATCACGTCCCATCTCGTGGGCGGGGTGGGAGCAGACGCGGACCACGTGGTCGGGCACCGACGTGGCGCCAAGGCTTCATGGAAGCTGGCTTGACGGCGGAGGGGGATGTCGTGAGCCGCACCGAGGAGTTCGAGGAGCTGCGGACCCTGCTCTTCATGCTGCCGCCGAGCAGGACGCGGGGATCCACCGAGAACCCCGCTGTGCAGCCGATGGCGGAGCAGGTGATCTAGGCAGCCTTCAGCAGCAGATCCGGCAGCATCGCGGCCACGACCGGATAGCCGACCACCACTCGGTGCCGCCTGCGGGGCTGGTGGTGCGGTACCAGAACCGCCGGATTGGGCTCCGTACATCCAGGCGCGCGCCGCTCCCTAACGACGAGCCCTACCTAGACCTCGGCGCGGACTGGCTCGCCCGCCGCAACGACGAGGCCCACGCCCGCCGGCTGATCGCCCAACTCGAACGGCTCGGACACCGTCGTCCTCTACCAACCGGCCGCCTGCTCGACTGCACAAGATCTGGAGGACGGGCTCCGCCCGCCCGCGCTGACGACGCGCGGTGACGTCCCCGCTGTGGTGTAACCCAGGTTCCCGTTCGCGTGAGTGATCACGGAGAGGGGTTCAGATGGGCGGGCGCAGCCCGTGTGAGGCGCGCGTTCGCGACGTCAGACATCACGCCGCGGACGCCGCTGTGCTGCATCGCCTCGAGGAAAGGCTCTCGGTCCAGCGCCCACAGCATGCACGGAGTCAGGGTTCGGACGGTCGCAGTCCGCCGGATCGAGCGGAGCAGCGCGATCTCACCGAAGCTGTCCCCGGCCGCGAGCTCAGCCGCGGGCTGGCCGTCCACGCACACCCCGAGCCGGCCAGAGTCGATCAGCCAGTACGTCGAGGCTTCCTTGCCCTGCAGCACCACTGTTGCTCCGGACGGCAGGTTCACCCGGCGCAGCTGCAGGGCCAGTCGCTCGACGTCCGGGGATGGCAGAAGGGCGAACGCCGGCAGGCTGCGCAGGAGCGCTACCTGCTCGCGGGGAGCGGCCAGCGTCCGGTCGAGCCGGCGCAGTGAGGGCAGGCCGGCGAGTCCCACCAGGAGCAGCGGGAGGCCGAGGGCGGGGAGAGCGGCCGCGGGGCCCACGGCCGCGCTCAGCAGGGCGGCGACCGTAGCTCCGGCGGACAACCCGAGGACGACCACGACCTCGAGCGCGACGAACGCGCGCGTGAGGTGCGCCGCAGGCGCCGCCCGCTGCAGCAACGTCACGGTGGTCATGTCGAACATCGCGTTCCCCACGCCGACGACGGCCAGCAGGACCAGTGCGGCGGTGGGCGCGGTGACGCCCGCCAGTACCAGCAGCGGAACGGCCCACAGCACGAGCGCTCCGGCCGTGGCGACCCCGAGCCGGCTCGACCCCGCCATCGCGAACAGGAGAGCAGACCCCATCACGCCGCCGAGGCCGAACGCGGCGGTGAGAGCGCCGACACCGTCCGGGCCCCAGCCATAGACCTCGTCCGACAGGCCCGGGTAGAGCACGGTGAGGCCGCCCGACACGACCGTCTGGGCCAAGAGGAGCCCGAGGACCAGCCGGACGGCGGGTTGCCGGGTCAGCGCAGCACGCGGCCTGGCGGCGGGGACGGCGCCGGACCCGTCCACGCGCGCGGGGGCCTGGCGCGGACGGTGGCCGCGGGCGAGCACGAGCGTCAGCGCGCCGGCGACGGAGCAGCCCGCCGCCAGCGCGAAGGCCAGCGGCGCCCCAGCTGCCGCGAGCCCAAGGCCGGCCAGAGCAGGGCCAGCGAACACCCCGAGCGCCTCGATGCCGCCGGTCAGCACGTTCCCCGCAGCCAGTTGCCGCGGCCCGGACGCCAGCTCAGGGAGCACGGCCGACTGGGCAGCCCGGAAGACCATCACGACCGACGTGAGGACGAGCCCGAGCGCGACGAGGAGGACAAGCGAACGGGTCGCGGCGGCGCTGCACCCCGACGCGACGGCGGCGGCCGTGGCGCTCACCGCCAGGACACGCAGCCGCGGCCAGGACGCGGTGACCGCGGCGAGCGCCGGGCCGACGAGAGCAGACGGGAGCGTGCGCACCACGACCACCAAGGCCACGGCCGGCCCGCCGCCGAGTCGGAACGCGGCGACCGTCAGGGCGACCGCGGCCGTCCAGGACGCGAGGTTGACGGCGGCCCACGAGAGCTGGACCGCGCGGAGTCCCCGGTCAGACCCCGTCTCCCGGAGGGCGACCACCGGGGCGGCCAGGGCCTGCCGGACGCGGGCCAGGAACTGGGGGGTCCCGTCCACAGCCACGCCCGTCTCCCGCCGTCCGGAGCTCGCCATGTGCTTGCCGTGCCGTGCACCAGCATCTAGGAAGGGCGGATGGACGTGGGAACCTGGCTCGCGCGTCTGGGCCTGTCGCGCTACGAGGAGGCGTTCCGGGGCAACGACGTCGACGACGCGGTCCTGTCGAGCCTCACCGCACAGGACCTCACCGACCTCGGCGTCACGACGGTGGGCCACCGGCGGAAGCTTCTGGACGCGATCACCGCGCTACGCGAGGGCGACGCCGTCCTCGACGGCCAGGCATCGCCGGGGGGCGGTCCCTCACCCATCCACGTGCCCGACCCGGAGCCGGAGCCGCGGGCGACGTCGCCCAGGCCCCGCTCGCCCGAGGCCGAGCGGCGGCAGCTGACGGTCCTGTTCTGCGACCTGGTGGGGTCCACCGCGCTGTCCACGACCCTGGACCCCGAGGACTACCGCGAGGTGATCAGCGGCTACCACCGCCGGGCCGCGGCCGTGGTCGCAGCCTTCGAGGGACACGTCGCCCAGTACCTGGGGGACGGGGTGCTGGCGTACTTCGGCTATCCGCACGCCCACGAGAACGAGGCCGAACGTGCCGTCCTGGCCGCTCTCGAGATCGTCCAGACGGTGCAGACCCTCCGCCCGCAGGTCGAGCCGGGCCTGCAGGTGCGCGTGGGTATCGACACCGGCCTGGCAGTCGTGGGGGACCTGCTCGCCGAGGGCACGCGCGAGGGGGAGGCTGCGGTCGGCGAGACGCCCAATCTCGCGGCGCGCCTCCAGGGTCTGGCCGCTCCCGGGACCGTGGTGGTGGGCGACCGCACGCGGCAGATGCTCGGCGGACTGTTCGAGTTCGCCGACCTGGGCACGCACCAGCTCAAGGGGTTCGCCAACGGCGTGCGCGCCTGGCAGGTGCTGAGGGCGAGGCGTGCCGAGGGGCACTTCGAGGCGCTGCACGCCGGCCAGCTGCCGCCACTGCTCGGACGCGAGCACGAGCTGGGGCTCCTGCTCGACCGCTGGGAGCAGGCGCGGGAGGGCGAGGGGCAGGTGGTTCTGCTCTCCGCCGAGCCGGGCATCGGCAAGTCCAGGATGGTCCGGGCTCTGCGGGAGCGGCTTGCGGAGGAGACCTATACCCCCCTGACCCACCACTGCCTGCCGTACTACACCAACACGGCGCTGTACCCCGTGGCGAGCATGCTCCGGCGGACGTCGGGCCTGGCGGCCGGGGACAGCCCGGTCGAGCAGCTGGAGAAGCTGGAGCGGCTGGTCAGCCGGTCGCACCGCGACGAGGTCGACGTCGTACCGCTGCTCGCGGCGCTGTTGGCCATCCCGCCGGCGGGTCGCTATCCGCCGCTGGATCTGCCCCCGCAGCGGCAGAAGCAGCGCACGATCGAGGTGCTCCACGATCAGCTCGTCGGCTTGGCCGAGGGCCGGCCGGTCCTCTCCGTCTACGAGGACGTGCACTGGGCCGACCCGTCGACCCTGGAGCTGCTCGAGTCGATGGTGGCCTACGTGCAGCAGCTGCCCGTGCTGCTCGTCCTGACCTTCCGGCCCGAGTTCCGGCCCACCTGGGGCGGGTATCCACACGTAACGGCGCTGACCCTGAGCCGTCTGCCCCAGCGCCGCGCGGCGTCCATGATCGAGCAGCTCACGGCCGCCAAGCCGCTGCCGCCGGAACTCGTCCAGCAGATCATCGACAGGGCCGACGGCGTGCCGCTGTTCATCGAGGAGCTGACGAAGGTGGTCCTCGAGTCCGGTCTGATCCGGGACTCCGGGGACCGGTTCGAGCTTGCCGGCCCGCTGTCCACGCTGGCGATCCCCGCCACCCTGCACGACTCCCTGATGGCCCGGTTGGACCGGCTGGCCCCCGTCAAGGAGGTGGCGCAGATCGGCGCGGCCATCGGGCGGGAGTTCGGCTATCCGCTCCTTCGGGCGATCGCCGGCCGCCCGGAGGAGGAGCTGGGGCGGGCCCTGGACCAGCTCGTCGCGGCGGAGCTGGTATTCCGCCGCGGGGTCCCGCCTCTGGCGACCTACAGCTTCAAGCACGCGCTCGTGCAGGAGGCCGCGTACGAGTCGCTGCTCCGGAGCCGGCGCCGGGAGCTGCACGCGACGATCGCGCGGACCCTGTCCTCCGGGGAGATGAGCGGCCCGGAGTCGTCGCCCGAGGTCGTGGCGGAGCACTTCACCCGCGCCGGACTGGGCGAGGAGGCGGCCCGCCACTGGCTGGAGGCCGGGCGGCGGGCGAAGGCGGCGTACGCGAACCGGGAGGCCGCGTCCCATCTGGAGAGGTGCCTCGACGTCTTCGAGTCCACCGGACAGCGGCGCGGCGACCGGCGGCGGGCCGAGACAGAGGCCGACGCGCTGACCCTGCTCGGTGACCTCGCGGGGCTGGCGGGGGACCTGCGAGGGGCCAACCGGCGGTACGACGAGGCGCTGAGCCGGGCCACGGACCCCGACCACCGGACCCTTCTGGAGAACAAGATGCACCACCAGGACTTCGTCGTCCGGGACGGGGTGCGCATCGCGTTCTACCGGCACGGCGGCCAAGGTCCCGTGCTCGTGCTCGTCAACCCGCTGGTCTACGGCCTGGCGTTGTTCCAGCCCGTGCTGGAGCGGCTCTGCCAGGAATACCGCATCATCACGATCGACAGCCGCGGAACCGGCGCCTCCGACCCGCTCCGGCCGCCGTTCCCGCTCCGCGAGCATGCCGCGGACGTGGCCCGCGTGATTGAAGCGGTGGGCGGCCCGGTCGTCGGCGTCGGGCTCTCCCGCGGGAGCAACCTGCTGATCCGCCTGGCCGTGGAACGTCCGGAGATGCTCAGCGCGCTCGTCACGGTCGACTGTCCCCTGGTGGAGGGCGGCTTCGACGGTCTGGAGCCCTTCTCCGGCTACTGGGTGGAGTGCCCGGAGGCGCGCGAACGGGGTGACACGGAGGCGCTGCTGCGCATTCTCAGCACCTACATGTACACCGAGCCGGGGGCCGGGGAGCTGCAGCGGTCACTGGTCGAGCGCGGCCTGCGGCTGCCGCGCGAGACCGTGCTGAGCTTCTACGACCCGGACCCCGACGTGGACGTGTCGGATCTGCTCGGGCGGGTCCGTGTGCCCACGCTGATCACGCACGGCCGCGAGGACCGAATCATCCCACTGGCCGGCGCCGAGTACCTCAGCCGCGAGATCCCGGGAGCTCGGCTGCACGTCTTCGAGGGTAAGGGGCACCTGCCGATCTTCACGGCGACCGACGAGTTCTGCGCGGTCCTCCGCAAGTTCCTCGGCGCCTCGCTCGGGGCCGCGGCGACCGCCGCCCGGGCGTAGCGCCCGCGCCCGTCAGCGGCGGATGAGCTGGGTGGTCCCCGTGACCACCGCCACCCGTCGGTCGCCGTGCCGTACCTCGCTGGTCCCGATCGCCAGACGGCGACCGCGGTGCAGCACGGTGCCCGTCGCGACCAGGTCCTGGTCGTCGGGAAGCACGGGGTGCAGCAGGTTGACCTTCACGTCCAGCGCCGCGAAGGCCGTACCGGCGTCGGCCGTGGTCTGGACCGCCGCGGAGGCGGCCGACAGACCGAGCAGGGCGATAGCACCCCCGAAGATCGCGCCGAACTCCTGGCAAAGCCAGCCGCTCGCGGGCATCGCGAAAACGACCCGGCCGTCCGACGCCTCCAGCAGGCAAGTTCCTGTGAGGCGGTCGATCGGCGGTGGTGGCCGCTGACCGTGCAGCCGGGCGGACAGCAACTCAAGTCCCGACATGTCGCCCGGGACCTCCGCGGGCGGCTCGGGGAGAGGGCGCTCCCACGGGTCAGGGGTCTTCCACTGCGGCTCGACGTGCGGCACCCCGAGAAAGGGCGATACCTCCGCCGCAGGGGGGAAGATGAGGCAGCGGGCCGTGCCGAAGGCCACGAGCCGGTCGCCCTCACCGGTGATGCGCACCTCGGACAGGCCGGTGTCCCCTGCCGTCGCCACGATCCGCCCGGCGGCGATGAGGTCACCGGGGCCGCCGGGGGGATCGCCCAGAAACGTCAGCGACAGTTCGGCCGTCGTGCACGAGGTACGCGGCGGGAGGGTGGACTGGACGGCCGCGAACAGGGGTGCCCCCGCCAGCAAAGTCAGCACCCCCGGGTGCACGCGTCCCTTTGGCCCGAGCAGCCACGGGCTCACCGGGAGGCGGTAGGTCGCGGCCCCGATGTCGACGGCGGTCAGCCGGCGGCCGGTGAGTCTGGCCAGCGGAGGCTGTGGCGACCGGCCTTCGACCCACGTCTGCAGAGCCTGCCTCCCCGGCAGGCTGGCCAGACCCGGCTCCCCGCTCCCGCCGCGCACGGGCTCGTCGATCACCGCGGCACCGCGGTGGGTCGGGGTGGTCGTGGTCCCGGTCGGCGGATCTGCTGGTGCGGCGTTCGTCGCCATGAGCGCTCCTCGAGTGGTGCCTCCGGCTGCTCAGGTCACACTAGCCAGCGCCGGCGGGTGTGTCGTGGTTCCCCGGCCCGGCCTGGTCCGGCCGGCTGGACCCGCGCGTTCCCGCACGTCAGCGGGCCGCTCGAGAGGACTCATCGACGGGCCAGCCTGGCTAGGGTGCCCCTCATGGCGAGCCAATCGTCCTCCGCGGTCCCGGCGCTCTCCACGTCGCCGCCCGGGCCGTCCGCGGGCGGCTTCCGCGACGTCCCGGCGCCCGTCGGCGCCCCTCCGCCCGACGACCTGTTGCGAGTGCCCCGGGGGGGCCTCGGACCGAGCGGGGGGCCCAAGCGCGTGATCGTCGTGGGGGCGGGGATGGCGGGCCTGGTCGCCAGCTTCGAGCTGCGCCGCCACGGCCACGACGTGGTCCTCCTCGAGGCCCAGGACCGGGTAGGGGGACGCGTCCTCACCCTGCGCTCCTTCGCGCCCGGGCTCTACGCCGAGGCGGGGGCGATGCGGCTGCCGCGCGTCCACGAGCTGGCGCTCGCCTACTGCCGGCTGCTGGGCCTGCAGCTCCGTCCGTTCGTCATGGACAACCCCCGGGCGCTCGTCTACGTGGCCGGGCGTCGGCACGTCGCCGGCGACGTCGACCGCGACCCGGCGCTGCTGGGCTTCGACCTGGCCGAGCACGAGCGCGGGCGCACTTACCAGCAGATGTGGGACGAGGCCACCCGCGAGTTCCGCGAGGCGTACGCCCGCGACGGCGAGGCGGGCTTCGCGGCTCTCACGGCCCGCTACGGCGACCTGTCCATCCGCGAGTTCCTCAAGCAGCGCGGCTTCTCCGAGGGCGCCATCGAGCTGTACGGCGTGATGAGCTTCCGCGAGACCAACATGAACGCCTCGGTCGCCGAGCAGCTGCGGGAGGTCGTGGGCCGGGCGTTCCTCGACATGCACGAGGTGGTCGGGGGGATGGACCGGCTGCCCTTGGGCTTCTACCACTCGGTCGCGGATTCGGTGCGCTTCGGGGCGCAGGTGCACGCTGTGACGCAGGACAGCGACACGGTGACCGCCCATTACCGCACCCGGTCGGGGAGCTTCTCCGTGTCAGGTGACCACCTCCTCTGCACGATCCCGTTGGGTGTGCTCCGCCACCTGGACTTCCGGCCCGCCTTGTCGCGCGCCAAGTACCGGGCCATCCGAGAGCTGCAGTACAACGCCTCGACCAAGATCCTGCTGCAGGTGCGTTCGCGCTTCTGGGAGCGCACCGACGGGATCCTCGGCGGTACCACCACGACGGACCTGCCGATCCGGCGCTTGGTCTATCCCTCGCACAGTGACCCCGAAGAGCGTCGCGGGGTGCTGCTCGCGAGCTACACGTGGGGTCAGGACGCCATACGCTGGGCCGCCCTCCCCGAGGAGGACCGGATCACCCTCGCCCTCAAAGACGTCGCCAAGATTCATCCGCAGGTCCTCGAGGAGTACGAGGGCGGCGCCTCGCACGCTTGGCACAGCGACCCGTGGGCCGGGGGCGCCTTCGCCTTGTTCGCGCCGGGCCAGGAGGCTGCCCTCCACTCCGACGCGCTGCGGCCCGAGGGCCGCGTGTACTTCGCCGGCGAGCACTGCTCGCTCTGGCACGCGTGGATCCAAGGGGCGCTGGAGTCGGGCATCCGGGCGGCGCAGCAGATCCACCGGGTGCCCGTGGCGGCCTGACCCATCGTCCTCGGCGCTTGAGTTGGCGGCTACCTGATCAAGGCGCTCGCGCGTCATCCCCGTCGTACCAGACGACCCGCGTCTTCTCCGGCAGCCCGCCTGGCCAGTAGGTGACTAGGGGGCAGCCCGACTCCACCAGTGTTGCGGTTTTCGTTGCGCTTTAGCCGGGTCGTACGGCGGCTGTGCGGAGTGCCGGTGGGCGCAGCCAACTGGCCTCCGTCGACGGCGTCCCACTGCTCGTCGGAAAGGTCCTGACGCATGGGCAGCAAGTTAGTGCTCGCCCGGTCCGACCGTCCTTGAATGGCCCCCTACGAACCAGGGACGGGTCGGCGCGTAGGCGGCGGGGCAACCGCTTCGTTCCGAGCCAGAGGATCACAGCCACGCCGGATCCCGCCACGGCGCCGGCGACTAGGACCTGCACGTTGGTGGACCAGTCCGTGTACGCGACGACGAGCAGTGCTGCGACAACGGCCCAGCCGATCCCCAGCGCTGCGGTGATAGCCGCCCAGGTAGTCCGCTCGTTCACATCGCGAGGATGGCTCCTACGCCAACCCCGAGGCGAATGGGGGCGACGAGGGTCCCCCGAGCGAGCGAGTGCCCGCCGCGCGGGCAGGTCGCCCTATTGCCGCCCCCTGTCCGTAAGCGGCCCACCTAGGGGCAGTCCGCCGCGATGACGCCAGGCCATCGGAGCGCTGCAAGGCCCTGAGTCCGTCGTCGCTGCGGCCGGTCGGGGCGGCGCCG